>NZ_BAAAYL010000001.1:4013399-4322122 GCF_039536205.1 Streptomyces sannanensis
GAGCCTGCATGGCAAGGCGAAGCCCGTCACTGCCAAGAGGGCCAGTGCGTAAACGCGGCGGAGATCCAGGGACAGTGATCGTTCTTACCTGGGGAGATCTGTTCGGGTGTCGGTTGTGCTGAGGTGTCGCCGCGCCGACGGAGTGGGCCGGGAGGCCGACTCTGACCGGGCAGAAGTCAGCAGAGGCCGTAGTACCAGCCGGGATGGCCGCCGCTTGGCGGTGGGCTGGGAAGGGCCGAACATCGAGTGGAACGGGTGATGTGGTGGTTGCTCGTGCTGGTCACATGGACCGCGGCAAGTCCGCTTCGGCGGTGCCGACCGGGGAGGGACCGGTGCATTCCGGAAGTGTCCCGGCGGAGCGTAGTGGCCGGTCGGCGCACTCCATGGAGGACGTTCACCGGGAGCGGGAGTCCTCGCTGTGGGAGCGGATGCTCTCCAGGGAGAACCTGCTCGCGGCGCTCAACCGCGTCGAAGTGAACCGGGGTGCACCCGGAGTGGATGGCATGACTACGGCTGAGTTGCGGCCGTGGATCGCAGTGCACTGGCCTGAAGTGAGGGCCGAACTCGACGCGGGCATCTACCGGCCGGCGCCGGTCCGTCAGGTGATCATCCCGAAGCCTGGTGGCGGCGAGCGGATGCTGGGGGTGCCGCGGGTGCTGGACCGCTTGATCCAGCAGGCCATCGCGCAAGTACTCGTGCCCATCTTCGACCCGCAGTTCTCGGGGTCGTCCTTCGGATTCCGTCCCGGCCGGTCCGCCCATCAGGCGGTCCGGGTCGCGCGGCGGGCGATCGAGGACGGCTACCGGTGGGTCGTGGACCTTGATCTGGACCGGTTCTTCGACCGGGTCCAGCATGACGTCCTGATGGCGCGGGTCGCGCGCAAGGTCGCTGACCGCAGGGTCTTGAGACTGGTCCGCAGGTATTTGGAAGCCGGGATCATGGTGGACGGCATCAAGATGCCGAGCGAAGAGGGGACCCCGCAGGGGTCCCCGCTGTCGCCGGTGCTGTCGAACATCATGCTCGACGACCTGGACCGGGAACTGTTCAGGCGCGGTCACCGGTTCGTGCGCTACGCCGACGACGTGCGCGTCTTCGTGCGGAGCGAACGAGCCGCCAGAAGGGTGCTCGCCTCGGTCACGGCCGTGGTCGAGCAGCGGCTGAAACTGATGGTCAACCGGGAGAAGTCGAAGGTGGGCCACGCCCGCTCGGCGGTGCTGCTGGGGTTCGGCTTCTACTTCACCCGGGCCGGGGTCAGGATCCGGGTCGATCCGAAGGCGGTCAAGCGCCTGAAGGACCGGCTGCGGGAGTTGACCTCGCGCCGGTGGAGCATCGCGATGGATGAACGCATCGCGAAGATCAACCGCTTCACCACCGGATGGATGGGCTACTTCCAGCTAGCGGACACCCCGAAGGTGTTCAGGGAGCTGGACGAGTGGTTCCGCCGCAGGATGCGGCAGATCCGCTGGAAGGAATGGAAGCTCCCCAAGGCCCGGTTCAGGAACCTCCGCGAGCTCGGCATCGCCGAGTGGAAGGCCCGCGAATGGGCGGGCAGCGGCAAGGGTTACTGGCGGATCGCGGGATCGGCTGTCCTTCAGCGGGCGATGCCCAACTCTCACTGGGACGACCTCGGCCTGCGCATGCTCAAGCCGACCTGGCAACGGTTGAGATCAGCTTGATGAACCGCCGGATGCGTGGCCCGCATGTCCGGTGGTGTGAGAGGAGGGACGGGCGACCCGTCCCTCCTACTCGATTCCGGCCCACCCACCGGAGAACACCGGCCCGTCAGCGCAGCGTCGGTCCGGCTCCGCCTTCCGCGGGGCCGAGCCGGACGCCCGGCAGACCCTTGAGCCACCGGTCGGCGACCTCGGCGAGCAGGTCCGCGTCCGGTGGGTTCCGGCCGAGGCCGATCGCGTACCGAGCCGACGCCGCACCGGACATGAACGGCCGCGGGAATGACCGGCCCGGCCGCCTTCTGAAACGATCAGTCAAGAGGAGCGGGCTACGAGTACCGGGGCAACTGCTCGGTCGAGATCGTCCAGTCGGCGATGGTGACGTCCTCGCCGTAGACGAATTCCTTCCGGGTCGCGTAGCGCGGACCGTCCGGCGTGGCATGGATGTCGGACAGCACCGCGCCGGAGCCCGTGCGCGGATCGAAGATCACGTACACCGGAATGCCCAGGAGGGGGTAGTCCCGCGTCTTGCCCACCCAGTCGTTGTCCGGATTGGAGCGGGAGACGACCTCGATGGCGGCGATGAGCGTACGCGGGTCGAAGGAACCGTCGCCCTCCATGTCCGCTTCGGCGATCACGATGATGTCGGGGTGGCGCATGATGCCCTCGGGCTCGTCCTCCACGTCGGGCTCTCCCGTGTGGGCCACGAGCTCTTCCGGCATCACCTTCTCAAGGCGTTTCCGGACCCGCAGCACGGTGAGCTCGTGCGGCCTGCCGGGCGACATCATGTCGTGGACGATCCCTTCCTTGGTGATCTCGAATTTGCCGGGCAGCGTGTCGTCCATGGACCGGAGGAATTCCCGCATCGCCCGGTAGCGGGAGATGTCCCGCTGTGCGTTGTCCGGGGCGAAGGTCATGGCGCTCGCTCCTCGTCTGCGGCCAGGCGCAAGGATCGTCCCCCTCATGCTAGGCGGCCTCCTTCGAGTCGGGGCGGCAGTCACGGCAGCGGCCCGGCTCCGGCGCGCGGAACGCCCGGTCGCAGCTGTCGCAGTTCTGGAGGGGAAGGGGCGGACCCCCGGAGGGCGCGCGGAACGCGGGTGGGGGCGGGAGCTGTGCGGTGAGCCGGTGGGCGAGCAGAGCGGCGGGTCTGCGGACGCCTTCGGACGGGAGGCCGGTGGTCAGGGCGTGCCGTACGGCGGCGGGGGTGACGTCGCGTTCCAGCCAGGCGGCGACCCCCGGGGCCAGGCGCTCCGTGTCCCGCGCGGAGAGCAGCAGGCGCGGGTCGGCGTGGTGCAGCCCGGCGAGCAGCTCGGTGGCGGCCTGGAGGAGGGACGCGGCGGGAAAGGCGGGCTGCGGTACGAGCAGGGGTGCGGGCTCGCGGCGCGGCACGGGGGAGGGGCGGGTGTCCCGGCCTTCGTCGGCCTTGTCCGCGGGCTTCCTGCGGGGGCAGGAGGGCTCGGCCTGAGGGGCTGTCGGCTGTGGGTCCGCGTAGTCCTCTGCCGCGTGGGTCCGCTGGGCGGCGGCGGGCTGGTTGCAGGAGACCGTACGGGTGACGAGCCGGCCACCGGGGGCGCGTTCGACGACGCGCCGCAGATAGCCGTGGGCCTCCAGCTCGCGCAGAGCGCCGGAGACACGGTCCGCGCCCTCGGGGAAGCGGGCGGCGAGCGTCTTGATGTCCACGCGGGCGCCGGTCGGCAGCGACTGGATGTGCACGGCCAGTCCGATCGCCAGCAAGGACAGCTCGGGGTGCTGGGCGAGGTGGTTGCCGATGACCGTGAAGCGGGTGGTGTGCGGGGTGTTGGCGTGGGTGACGCCGTACGGGTGGTGTTCGCGGCGGCCCGTGTGGGAACGGACGCGGACGTTGCCGGGCTCCCTGTCCGTAACGGCGGACGGGGCGTGCGAGGGCGCGCTAAGGTGCTGTGCATCCATCGGGAAGCTCCTACTTCCTCGGTGGTCAGGCCCTCGCAGTGGGATGCCAGTCCCGGCGGGGGCCGACGCATGTCTACGGTTGTGCGTCGCGGTGAGCGTAAGGCACGCAACCCGGCTCTCCGCCAGTCCAGTTGGCGATGTTCACCCGTGGGGGTGAGCCGGCCCGACGGGCGGGAGGGGTGGGGTTTGGCGGGGGTTCTTTCCTCGCTTTCGTTTCTTGGGAAAGACCGCCCGTCCCGCCGGAACCCTGGCCGCCGCGTTCCGGTGTGACCAGGTCCAGTTCGGCCCCCACCGTCTTGCGCGGCACCGGACCGTGCGTCACGCCCCAGCGGTCCGCGAGCGCTTCGACGAGCAGCAGTCCGCGCCTCGACTCGTCGGAGAGCGAGGGTGGTTGGGTGATCGGGAGGCGGTCGCCGCGGGCGTCGGTCACCTCGATGCGGAGCGTGTGGCCGTCGTCCGTCGTACGCAGGACGAGAAGGAAGCCCCGGCCGGGCGCCCGGCCGTGCGTGGCGGCGTTCGCAGCGAGTTCGGCGACGAGGTGCGCTGCCGTTTCGGCCACCCCGTACGGCAGGTCCCACGCGTGCAGCCGCTCCGTGGCGAGCAAGCGCGCGAGCCGGGCGCCGCGTGGCGTGGGGGAGAGCTGCACGGAGAAGTGACTGGTGGGGGAGTTGAGTTGGGCGGTTTTCTGGTTCACGTCACTCAGCGTGGCGGGAGCTGCTTACGCTGAACAGTGACGACTTGGATGCGTACGGTTACTGTCCGGGGCTGTCCAGCCTGTCCGAAGACGCGCACGGGCAGGGGGTGTCCAGGTGCGCGGCACGTCGGAGGTGGCGCGGGTGCGGGTGGATGCAGATGGTACGGAGCAGCCCAAGGGCGAGACGGACGAGCCCGGTTGGGAGGTCGACCCGGACGACGAGTCGGGGGCGGCGGTCGTCGCGACGGTGGGGCGGCAGCTCAGACTGCGGCGCGAGGCGGTCGGCCTGCGGGCAGCGGAGTTCGGGACGGCGGTCGGGTACGGGGAGGACCTGGTCTACAAGGTCGAGGCCGGGCGGCGGATTCCCCGGCCGGAGTACCTGGACAGGGCCGACGAGGTGCTGGGCGCGGGCGGGCTGATCGCCGCGATGAAGAAGGACGTGGCGGAGGTCCGGTACCCGAAGAAGGTGCGGGACCTGGCGCGGATGGAGGCGCGAGCGGTCGAGCTGCTCTCGTACGGCAGCCACGCGCTGCACGGTCTTCTGCAAACCGAGGAGTACGCCTGTGCGCTGCTGGGAACGCGTCGGCCTGCGCTTTCGCCGGACGAGCTGGAACGGGCCGTAGCTGCGCGGATGGCCCGGCGCTCCGTCTTCGAACGGTTGCCTGCGCCGGAACTCAGCTTTGTTCTGGAAGAGGTGACTCTGCGCCGTCCGATCGGAGGGACAATGGTGCAGCGCCAACAGCTCGAACGCCTGTTGGAGGTAGGGAAGATGCGGAACGTCGAGATCCAGGTGATGTCGACCGACCGCTGGGAGCACCCGGGAACAGGCGGGCGGATTCAGGTGCTCAAGTTCGGTGACGGCTCTGCGGTTGGCCGCACCGACGACGAGTACGGTGGCCGTCCCGTTTCCGATCCGAAACAGCTCCGGGTGCTTGAGCTGCGCTATGGCATCATCCGGGCCCAGGCTCTCACGCCAGGGGAGTCACTGGCCTTCATCGAGCAAGTGCTGGGAGAAACATGATCCGCAAGACCTCTGCCGGGGAGCCCGACAAGCTCGTCTGGTTCAAGAGCAGCTACAGCGACACCAGCAACCCGAACGACTGCGTCGAGGTCGCGTCCACGCCCAGCACCGTCCACGTACGCGACTCCAAGAACGCCGACGGCCCTCGCCTGGCCGTCACGCCCACCGCGTGGGTGGACTTCGTGACGTATGCGTCCGAGCGCTGAACCCCCAATGACCCACGCCCCGCTCCCGGTCGACTCCGGGTGCGGGGCGCACTCTTGTCTGGCCGGCACCGCTTGAGGCATAACTCGAAATACTCAGGCATTTCGTGGGCGGTGAGCACGGCTGCTCTTGCAGGGGCGAACGTCGTCCTGGTATGGAAACCGCGCCCTTTTCTTGTGATCCTGCCGTTGGATCTCTTCACCGAAGTGCATGGCCCATTAGTGTTCTTCGGGAAGGCGACAGCGGAGGGGATTGAGCGAAGCATGGCTTCGGACGACTTAAACATTGCGGCCGGTGAATTGCGCGCATCGGCCGGTGCCGCGGACACACTTGTCACGGATTTGCAGGCGCCGCTGCGGAAAGCGATTGACGACATGGCCGCGGCGTCGGGGTCCTTCCGGGCCTGGACGGTGGGTCCCCGGCTGGGTTCCACGGGAACGGGCTGGGGCAGCGCGCTGAGCACCCTGCAGGGCAGGCTCGGGGAGCATGCGCGGGGGCTGCGGATGCTGGCCAACGGCGACGACATCACCAATCAGGAAGTCTCCGACAGCTTCAAGGGCTGGTGATCGGACCGGTGCCGGAGCTCTTCTCGCAGCTGTTCAAGCAGGACTTCTCCGATCTGGAAGCCGCCGCCTCCTCCTGGAAGAGGCTGGCCGAGGCGCTGGGAAAGGCCCAGACGGGCAGTGGTAAGCGGGTGTCGGGTCCGCTGCACGAGGCCGGTTGGGCGGGCGTGAGTGCCACCTATGGCTTCGCCGCGTTGGAGGCGACCGAGAGCAAGCTCGGCACGGCCGAGATCGACGCCCAGCTCATCGCCACCACGTTGGACACGCTCAACACCCGCATGCAGGCGGCGCAGCGCGCGCTGCGAAATGCTGTGGCGGATGCCGAGGGGGCGGGGCACACAGTCAGGGAGGACGGCTGGGTCGAGCCGAAGCAGGCAATCGACCCCAAATATCACAATCATCCGGAGTATCAGGAAATCCAGCAGCAGGCCAACGCCGGACTCGGCGGATACCGGGCCCGGATTGATGAGGCCGTTACGGAGGCCGAATCAGCCAGCTCCGAGGCGGCCGAGGTACTGCGGCAGATCGACCCCTTCGACCTCGACAAGCAGTACGGCGGTGCCCACGCCCAGGAGGACGCGGCCAGGGTCGCCGAATTCATGGGGATCGACAAGAAGGACGTTCCCGACGGGAAGGATCCGAAGCGCGCCGCGGACTGGTGGGCCGGGCTCGGCGAGGACAAGCAGCGCTTCTACCTCGCGGCCTACTCCGAGCAGCTCGGTGCGCTGGACGGTCTTCCCGCGGCCACCCGCGACCACGCGAACCGCACGGTGTTGGACATGCGGCTCAATGACTACGCCCTTCGGGAGGGCGACCTGGGCTACCACGACAGGTACGGCTACCGGTCCCTGACCGCCCTCAAGGACCGTCTGGACAGGACGGACACCGCCCCCGCGCACAAACAGCTGTACCTGCTCGGTTTCAGCACCGACAACGACGGCCGCGCGATCGTGGCCGTCGGCAATCCGGACACGGCCCGGCACACCGCGGTCCAGGTTCCGGGGACGAGCAACCAGCTGGACAACGTCGGCAGCCAGATCGACCGGGTCAGCAAGCTGCAGAACGCGGCGGGTCAGTGGAGCATGGGCGGAGCCAAGGATGTATCTGTGATCAGCTGGCTCGACTACAACGCCCCGGAAGCGAACTTTACGCTCTCGGATCCCGAGCTGAACCTTGGTATTGCCACTCAGGGACGGGCCCAAGCCGGGGCCGAGGACCTTCGCGGCTTCACTCATGGGCTTCGTGCCGCACATGACGGTGAGCGCACCCACCTCACAGTCCTCGCCCACAGCTACGGCTCCACCATGGCTGGCGCCGCCGACGCCGGCGGCCGGGGCTTGGACACGGACGACATGGTCGTCGTCGGCAGTCCAGGTCTGACGGTCGAGCGTGCCGATCAGCTCCATGTCGATCCGAAGCACCTCTGGGTGGGAGCCGCCAGCGACGACCTGGTCTCCAATGTGACCTCCGGTGCCACGCTCGGCGCGGACCCCAAAGATTCCGAGTTCGGTGCGCAAAGGATGTACGTCGACACCAGCGGGCACAGCGGTTACTGGGATGACGGGAGCCAGAGTCTGAAGAACCAGGGGCGGATCATCGCGGGGAAGACGCCCCATAGCAGCCCGCGCCCATGACTTGAAGGAGAGCCGGGCCAATGCCCATGTTCCGCAGGGCTTCGATCGCCCTGGTCACCGTCCTGTTGCTGGGAGGCTGCATGTCCGACAGTGGAGTCAACGCTCCCCTGCCTCGCATGACCAAGGAGAAGGCCGAGGCATGGGCCAAACATTGGACCGAGTCGATGGCTCGCACTGCGCAGGCCGAGATCGACCCAGGTTCGGCCAACGCGAGCTTCACCAATTGCATCGGCAAGAACAACGAATCCGCCGACGACGGCCGGTTCACCCTCAGTTACAACGTACGAGCCAAACTTCCCAAGGATCGGCATGCGGAAGCCATCCGCATGATCAGAGACGCTCTGGAGCAGCAGGGGTTCGAGATCGCCGGATACCGGTCAGACCCCACTCTGGATCCCGCCAATCTCGTCGATGCGAGGCATCCCAAGGACCGTCACTTCGTATCAGCGGGCGATCTGAACGATCAGCTCCTCACCCTGATCGTCGACACTCCTTGTCTCCTCCCGCCCGGCGCCGAGCAGCAGCAGTTCTGAGCCCGCTGGGCCTGGTCCAGGGTGAGCGCAGCCGTGCCACTTAACTCGAACTCGCGCAGAGCGCCGGAGACATGGTCCGCGCTGGCGGG
Source organism: Streptomyces sannanensis (assembly GCF_039536205.1). Classification (GTDB taxonomy): domain Bacteria; phylum Actinomycetota; class Actinomycetes; order Streptomycetales; family Streptomycetaceae; genus Streptomyces; species Streptomyces sannanensis. The sequence goes on from NZ_BAAAYL010000001.1 coordinate 4,021,737, forward strand.
CGCCGCCGACGCTGGCGGCCGGGGCTTGGACACGGACGACACGGTGGTGGTCGGCAGCCCCGGCCTGACGGTCGACCGTGCCGATCAGCTTCACATCGACCCGAAGCGTCTCTGGGTCGGCGCCGCCCATGACGACCTCGTCTCCAACATCACGTCCGGCGCCACGCTTGGCGAGGACCCCAAGACGCCGGAGTTCGGTGCCCAGCGGATGTACGTCGACACCGACGGGCACAGCGGCTACTGGGACGACGGAAGCCAGAGCCTGAAGAACCAGGGCGCCATCATCGCCGGACAGCCGCCAGGCTCCGGGATGAACCGCTAACGACAGGAGCCGTCAACCCGTGTTCACTCGCCGCTCGGCCACTTCCGCTCTGGCCTTCGCTGTCCTGCTGTCTTTGGGAGGATGCATGTCCGACAATGGAGCCAACGACCCTCTGCCTCGCATGAGTGAGGAGAAGGCCGAAGAGTGGGCAAGGCACTGGACCGAGTCCATGGCGCGAACCGCGAAGGCCCGGATCGACGCCACGACGGTTGGGGCGAGCTTTACCAATTGCGTTGGCAAGAACAACGAGTCTGCGAGCGACGGACGGTTCACGCTGAGTTACAGAGTGCTTGCCGGCCTGCCCAAGGAGCAGCACGCTGCAGCGGTCCGTGCGATCAGGGATGCTCTCAAGCAGCAGGGGCTCGAGATCCAGGATTTCCGCTCCGACCCTGCGCTGAGCACCCCGAACCTGCTCTATGCCAAGCACCCGAAAGACCGCCACTTCATCGCGGTCATCGATCCTGACGACGGGTACCTCACCCTGACGGTCGACACCCCCTGCCTCCTCCCGCCCGGCGCCGAGCAGCAGCAGTTCTGAGGTGGCCGCCGAGGCCGGAGTCGGGCTCGGGAGGCGGTCGCCGTGCGCGTCGGTCGCCTCGATGCGGAGCGTGCGGTCGCCGTCCGTCGTACACAGGACGAGAAGGAAGTCCCGGCCGGGCGCCCGGCCGTGCGTGGTGGCGTTCGCGGCGAGTTCGGCGACGAGGTGCGCTGCGGTGGGAGCAGACGGCAGGTCCGCGTCCCAGGGGGCGGGCCCGAAGGGTCTGGTTACGTGGGCAGGTCCACCGCGTCGCCCTCACGGGCAGCCGGGAGGGCGGGCAGCGTTCCGTCGGTCACCAGGGCGTCGACCGCGTCGGCGTGTTCGCGCACGAGGTAGTCCATCGCGTGTTCGGTCGACGACTGGTACTCTAACTGTTCACCGTAGAAGCGCAGCCGTTCCTGGCAGTCCTCGATGATTTCGCCCCAGGTCTTGACCCAGATGCGGAACCTGGGCTGGGAGAGCGCACACCCGGGCGCCCGGTCGTGCTGGTGGGCGAGCTGCCGCAGCCCGTCGTCCATACTGTTGCCGACGAGCCAGAAGTCCCAGGTCACGGCCGTGTCCCGGAATCTGTCCGCTTTGACGACAGCCTGGGCGTAGCTGTTGATCTGTCCGAACTCCATCATGGTCAGGACAGTGCTGGGCCTTTTGAGCTCCACGATGAGGTGGTGTCGCTCTGCTTTGCCCCGTCGAGCCGACTGGGACAGCATGAGGTCGACCCTGCCCCGGCGGCCGTCCTCCCGCAGGACGGGTTCCGGTACAAGCTCCTCGCGGCCGAGGAGGCGGCAGTGCTGTCGCAGGACCTCGTCCAGGCTGCGGTCGCTGGCATGCAGGCTGTACTCCTCGCCGAAGACCCAGCTCTCCTTCTCCAGGATGCGGTGCAGCTCGCCGTGCTCCTTCACGCGCTGCCTGGCCTCTCCGTCGAAAACGAGGTGCTCGAGGGCCGCGATGAAGTCCAACCGGTCGGTGGCCTTGGAGGAGGCCTTGACGAGGGCCGACAGTGGCGTACGGTCAAGCAGGCGGGCCAGTTCCTCCTGCTCCTGCCTGGACAGGGCGAACAGTTCCTCGGTGATCCGGAGGACATCTCCCGGCTCGTGGGCCACGACAGACCGCAGCAGCGCCAAGGTGGTTCTGCGCGTGCGCGTCGACTTCGGGAGATGCCGTACGACGGTTGTGGCCACCACGTCGAAAGTTTCCCGTTCGGCGCGCTCCCGTTCGTCGGCGGGCTCACCCGCGTACGGGTAGACCTCTTCCCGGCGCCACTCGACCACCTGCTCTCGTCGGCGCTCGTCCACTCGTGAGCGGAAGTGCGCCCGCAGTGCTTGACGGGCGTCGGCGACCACCTCGGCGGGAGTGCCGTCGGGCGCCCATTCGGCGAAGCTGAGCTCGTCGGCGTCGAGCTCGTCGAATCCCGACCAGCTGAGATGTGCCGTGAACTCGAAACCCGGTGCCTGAATGCCGGGCTTCAGCTGAACTCGTGACATCCCTTCCTCGTCGCAGAGGAAGAGCGCACGTGTCACCGGCCCCCGCCATTCGATGATTTTCAGCTGGGCGGGCTCGCCGTCGTGGCCTTGAAGAGCGGGCAGCGCATAGTTCCGCACATGCAACTGCTCGGACGACGGGTCCAGTTCACGCCCGTCGTAGTCGATACGAACGTCAGGGTACTTCTCCAAGTACGTTGCGAACGCCGTGGTCAACGACGCCCGGGTGCGGTCGTCCGCGAGCACGTCCAGGCCTTCGCCGCCGAAGGCCTCGAAGAGCGTGCCGGCCGGGTCATCCGTGGGTTCCGGTTCAGTGATGTCGAACTCGTCCATGGAGTGCCGGTCGGATTCGATCACCAGGCGGTGCCGTCCGTGTCCGTCCGGCCGGCCACTGATGCTCGTCCAGCGGACCTGGCTGCCGAGAGCGAAAGCCCGGACCCGGCCTCGCCCGTTCTTGCCGTGCAGCGCGCGCTTCTTGACCGGGCTGCCCTGTGCCCTCTTCTTCCAGGAGGCGCCGATGGGCCGGAAGTACTCGTCGCAGTGATCGGCGGACATGCCGCTGCCGTCGTCCTCGATCCGTACCCGGTCCACACCGCCGAGGTCATTGCGCTCCAGCGTGACGACAACGTGCTCGGCGTCGGCGTCCAGCGCGTTCCAGATCAGTTCCTCGACCGCGCCGACGGGCTGACGCAGTCGCGCCAGTTCTGCGACGTGTTCCCGGCTGGTCTCCAGACGAACCTTCACCATGACCCCGACCTCCTTGCGCTGTGGCCCCGTGGGGCAAGGTCAGTTTGTCGTTCTCAACCTCGGCGACGTGCGGTGGCGCCGCGGATTCACTCGATGATGTCGTTCTCGGAAAACGTCGTGGCCGCGTGGCGTGGGGGGAGAGATGCACGGAGAAGTGACGGGCGGGGGTGCGGGGTTGGGCGGCTTTCTGGTTCACGTCACTCGGCGTGGCGGGAGGTGCTTACGCTGAGCGGTCAAGGCTCGGATGCCTTGGGTGGCTGTCCGGAGGTTGTCCGGCGCTGTCCAGCCTGTCCGAAGACGCGCACAGCCAGGGGGCGTCCAGGTGTGCGGTGCGCCGGAGGTGGCACGGGTGCGGGTGGATGCGGACGGTACGGAGCAGTCCAAGCACCAGATGAACGAGCCCGGTTGGGAGCTCGACCCCGACGACACGCCGGAGAGTGCCAGCCGCGTCAGCGCAGCGTCGGTACGGCCCCGCCTTCCGCACGGTCGAGCCGGACGCCCGGAAGACCCTTGAGCCAGCGGTCGGCGATCTCGGCGAGCCCGTCCGCGTCCGGCGGGGTGCGGCCGAGGCCGATCGCGTACCGTGCCGAGGCCGCACCGGACATGAACGGGCGCGGCCACGCGTGCGCGTCGGTCGCCCCGGCGTCCTCCAGGGCGGTGAGCAGCGCCCGCAGCCGTCCCCGTACGCGCCCCAGGGTCTCCTCGAACTCCTCGGCCCGGCCCGGGCGCACGGTCACCACGGCCCAGGCCGCGTGCCGGCGGTGCATCGGCGGGGGAGACAGCAGTTCGGGCCGGGGATCGGTACCGCTCTCCGCCGCGGCTTCCAGGATCTCCCAGGCCCGGTACAGCTCCTGGACCAGCAGGTCCCGGCCGCCGGGACCGACCTGTTCGGTGCAGGAACGGACCGGCGCCGACGGAGTCATGACCGTCACCGGCGACGACACCGGCACGGCCCCTTCCGGCCCGCCGACCGGTTCTCGCCAGTCCCAGGCGGCCCAGGTACCGAAGAAGAGCCGCAGCAGCTCGTCGTCCGGCACATCGCCCGCGTCGCGCACGGTACGCGCGGCCAGTACGGACCAGGCCAGGCCCGGCAGCCCGCCGAACGGGGCCGCGTCCAGCCCGCGCGCCCTCGCCCAGGCCTTCACCTCCCGGGCCAGCCGGGCGAATGCGGCAGTACGCCCGCCGGCCGCCGCGAGCACCGCGTCCGCGTCGCTCACCGCGCTCAACGCGACCGCCGCGGCCCCGCCCAGCTCGGCGCGGCGGGCCACCGCTTCTTCAGGAGCGATCGGACCTGTGGCGACCACGACCAGATCGACCCCGAGACCGTCGACGCGCAGCCGCAACCCCGGCACCCGCGCGCCCACCACCTGCCGCACCGCCACGGCCTCCGGCACCGCCGCCACCACCCGCGCCCGGATCTCCGCCATGTCCACCGCCCCCGGCAGCGCGGCCACCAGGTCCAGATCCGCCTCGGCCAGGGCACAGCCCATCCGCCGCGACCCGACGACGTACACCACCCCGTCGCCCAACGCCTCCGACACCCGCTGCGCCACCTGCCGCGCGGCCTCGGTGTCACCCGTGGACAGCCAGGGCGCCTTGCCTGCACCCGGCTCGGGCAGCCATCGCACCTTGCCCGTGCCCAGCGCCACCGTCGCCCGCGCCCGCATCGGCTCCTCGCCCCGGCGGGACAGCAGCACCAGCTCCCCGACCCGCGCCGACATACCGCCCAGCCGTGCCGCGCACTCGGCGGCGACCGGCAGCGGATCCCCGGTCCGACCCAACGTCAGATGCGGGGTGAAGCCCTCGCCGCGTCCCCGGCAGAGCGGAAACCGCTGCTCCAGTTCCCGGCGCAGCCCCGCCCACGGCGCCTCGCCGGCCGCCGCCGGGTCGAGCCAGACGGTGGCGTCCTCGCGGTGCCCGAAGGTGTGCACCCCGTCCAGCCGGGCGGTGAAGGGGGTCGTCGAGGCTGCCGCGGCGGTGAGCAGCGGGGCCGCCCGTTCGAAATCGGACTCGGGTACGAAGCCGAACAGCAGATTCACATGCGGCGGCCAGCGGTGGATCTGCGGATCGTGCTCGCGCCGGATCTCCTGGATCGGCGGCCACAGCTCCCGGGGCGGGATCCACGCCACTGCGGTCCGGGCCGTCGGCGGGATGTCGAGGACGTCGCCGGGTTCGTCCGAGCGCGAGCCGAGGGCCAGGTCCACCTCCACCCCGTAGTGGTCCGAGACGTACAGCCCCTCCGGCGTGGGTGTGTCGCCGCGCAGTACCGCCGCGGTCGCGCGCACCCGGTCCGCGCGCAGCAGGACCCGGTCCAGCCGGGACGCCCGGCCCGACAGCGAGGAGACCACGGCCAGCGGATTGACGCGCGGATCGAAGGTCGGGGTCCTGTCGTCGGGTCCGTGCACCTCGGTCCAGGAGTCGCGCATGCCGAGCGCGACCGCCGGCCCGGCGTCGCCGTCCCCGCCGTCGTTGAAGTCGCCCAGCAGGACCAGCTCGCCGTCCAGGCCGGCCAGTCCCTCGGCCAATTGGACGAGCTCGGCCTCCCGTCTGGCCGGGCCGTCGACGGAGTGGTCGCTGGTCAGGTGGGTGGTGGCGACCACGAGGGGGCCGGAGGAGGTCTCCACGGTGAGGGCGGTGACGGCCTTGTGCGGGCCGAGGACATGCACCCCCGCCTCTCGTACGGGCAGTCGGCTGAGCAGCAGTACTCCGCTGTCGTCGACGTCCTTCCCGGCAGGGTCCGTGCCCAGGGTGTAGCCGTCCCGCACCCATGGGGCTCGCATCACCATGGCGAGCAGTGCGGGCTCGACCTCCTGCAGCGCGATGACGTCCGCGTCCGCCTCCTCCAGTGCGACCAGCAGCAGGGGCCGTCGCCGGGCGGTGTCGATGCGGTCGCTGTCGTACCGGTCCCACAGCGTGTTCCAGGTCAGTACGCGCAGGCCCGCCGACGCCGGTACACCGCGAGGTGTGTCCGCCGGGCACCATCCGTCCGCCGGATCCCAGGCATGGGGCGTCCGGGCGGTGAAGAACGGCGCCCGCAGAAGGCGCGGGGCCCTCACCCGGCCGGCCTCCGTGGCGTCGATGCGGTCCAGATGCGTGGCGCGGTCCCAGACCAGCTCGCCGTCCGCCTCGACGAACAGCACCCGGTGCCAGGGGATCTCGCCCCCGGGGACGAAGGCGGGCAGGGGGATCCGCTTGGGCGCGGCCCCGCGCTGGTTGATGCCCAGCACGAACCGGGCGGGGTCGAAGCGCGGATCCCAGCGGACCCGGTGGTAGATCTCCTCGCTGGTACGCATCACGCCTCCTCTGCATCCAGGGTGCCGTCGGTGTCGTCGACCGTTCCGCCCGCTCCGACGTACCAGGTGCGGTGCGCCTGGCCCGGGTACGGCGGGACGAATCGCCGCAGTTGCGAGGTGAGCACCTCGGGCGGGACCGGGTGCGCCCGCCCGGCGTTGCGCCGCACCAGCTCGTCCTCGTCGACGAGCGCCACCGCGTGGGTGACGAGGGCGTCGCGGCGGCGGGCCACCGCGTGCACCAGGGAACGCTGGTGCGGGTTGAGTGATGTGGCGTCCCACACCACCGTGCCTCCACCGGCGAGCGCGGTGTCGAGCCGGCCGAGCCCTTCCCTCAGGACGTCGCCGTTGGCCCGCTGGTCCGCTCGTGACCCCCGGGCCTGACGCAGCTCGTCGAGCGAGACATACGAGCGGACTCCCTGCAACCGTCCACCGAACGTGCTCTTCCCGCTCCCCGAGGGGCCGGTCAGATGCACCAGCCGGGGGAACTCCCCGGACCGCCACCGCCAGGTCGCCGCCTGGGCCTCCTCGACGCCGGTGATCCGGCCCCTGGCGTACGCGTCCCGTGCCTCCGCCCAGCACCGGTCGGCCGCATCGGCCCCGAGCCCCGCGAGCGCCTTGCGCAGACCGGCCCGCAGCGTCGCCGGCGGTGCCTCGCCGAGCAGCCCGGCGTCCTCGGCGTGCAGCGCGGACCACTCGACCTGCTCACGCGCTCCGGCGTCGTGCGCGACCGCCCCGGCGACGGCGTGCAGCACTCCGAGGTCGGCGGCGAACGACATCCGTACCAGCCCGGTCCGCCGCTCCTCGTCGGGGTACGGGCGCTGCAGGCCCGGACACAGCCCGACGAGGTCCGCGACGCGTCGTGCCGTCGGCATGCCCAGCGGCCCCGCCAACCGGGGCGCCAGCCAGGCCCGCCGGGTGCCGTGCAGCAGTGCGGCCAGTACGCCGGCCAGCCTGGCGTCCCCCGACCGCCCCAGTACGTTCAGCCGCGCCGACACCTCGCCCACGGCGGCCCCGGCCCGCGCCGGGTCCGCCAGAGTGTCCCCCTCTGCGGTCCGGGCCGACGCAGGGCCCCGTGAGGCGCCTCCCTCCTCCGGGGCCCCGCCCAGGCCGTCCGCGGAGAGCCCGACCGCCGCCAGCAGCGCCGGCACATCGGGCGTCGCGCCCGAGCGCACCGCCCACAGCGCGGCGGCCGGGCTGAGCCCGTTCTCGACGACGGCGGCATGCATCCAGTGGGTATCGGTCTGCACATGCCCCGGGCGAACCCACTTGGCCACCCGCCGCCCGAACTCCTCCCGCCGGAAGCCTTCGGCGGTCCGCACGACGTATCCCTCCTGCCGTGCGGGGTCGAGCTTCAGCACCCGCAGCGCACGCTCGTCGAAGACTCCCCGCCACAGCACCGGCGGCACCGGTATGCCCAGCCGCCGCAGGAAACGCACGGTCCGGTCCCAGTCCAGGCACCGGTCGTCGCCGTCCCAGACCGAGAACCCGTAGAACCAGCTCTCCAGCTGCTCGTACGCGATCGAGTGCCGGGCGTACAGGTTCTCCCCGCACACCCGCCACCCCGCCGGAATCGCCGCGCCGATCCGGCCCTGCAGGCCCTTCACCCACGCCCGTGACGGATGGTGCGCCGAATCCAGCGACCGCGCGTGCATCCCGTCCGTGTAGAGGGTCGTGTTCTCGCCGTCGAGCTTCTCGGTGACGACGACCTCGCGCCCCACCAGCCCCGCCAGATCCCCGGCCCGTACGTCGTCCGCGGACGCCCCGGGCGACCACGGCAGATGCGGCGTGCGCGGATACTGCGTACGCATGGTGATCGGCCTCCTGGTGACGATGTCGGTGCCGGGTCACTGTAGGAGCGCGGGGGAGGGGCGATCGAATGAATTAGAGGAACGGGCTACGAGTACCGGGGCAGCTGCTCGGTCGAGATCGTCCACTGCGGGGAGCGGGGCTATTCGATCTCGAAGATCTCTTCGGTGGACGAAGCGGTGATGGCACGGATGAGCCATTGGCGGAGGATCTCGGCGTCGTCACAGCCGGTGATGCGCTCGCGGGCCTCGTCGGTGACCTCGATACCGCGCTGTTCCAGCACGAGCACGATGTCCTCGGCCCGGCCTTCCACCCGGCCTTCCACCCGGCCTTCGTCCCGGAGTTCTTCGGAGAGGGGGGACTTGTAGAAAGAGAGGTCCACGGCCACCAGTTTCCTCCAGATTTCCGCGGCTGGGTGCTTGCCCATGCCTTGCGCAATGAGTTCGATGACGGGGTCGGCGAGGTTTCGCGGCGTGTCCCGCAGCACGGTCGACACTGCTTTGAGTATGGCTCCGATGTCCGGATTCTTGGCGTGTGTGATCGCGGCCAGCGTGGCGAGTGCGAGGTCTTTGCGGGCCTCGGCCGGGTTGGTGATCACTGGCATGTTGTGCGGGCCCGCTACGAGCGGGAGCAGGGTGAGCACGGGCCACTTCCGGGGCCCGATAGGGATGGGGCGAGCCGCCCATTCGGCTGTGGCACGGTCCTGGCAGACGACCAGCAGCATCGGCGGAAGCTGATACTTCGTATGCAGATACGACACGTAGTACGCCCAGCTCGCCGGCTTGGCAGGGTCCTTCTTGCCCTGGGCCTCGATCGCGAGGACGAAGGACTCGCCGTCCTCGCTGTCGATCCGCAACAGGGTGTCGACACGGCGCTCGATGGGACGGGTTTCCGTGAGGTCGGTGGGCAGGGGCGTGACCGAGGTGGGTGGGGCGAAGCCGATGCCGAGCACCTCGGAGACGCGTGAGAAAAGTTCCGGGTGGTACTGGAAGACGCGGTGCATCGCCTCGTGCGACGAATTGACCATACGGGTTCCTGCGGTGGGGAGAGGGATGGGGGAAGTTGTCATTGGCACATGCCTGCGGTAATCGCTCGCTTGCGAGCGTATGTGCGCAACTGGCCTGGATAGGGCGAAGTTGACGGTGCTCACCTGAACGGGTGAGCTCGACGGAGGTCCAGTTCGGCCCATACCGTTTTGCGTGGTACGGGGCCCGGCGTCACGCCCCACCGGTCGGCGAGCGCGTCGACGAGCAGCAACCCTCGCCCCGACTCGTCGTCGGCGGAGGGCGGTTGGGGCCGGAGGCTCGGGAGCCGGTCCGGGCGCGTGTCGGTCACCTCGACGCGGAGCGTGTGCTCGTTGTTCGTCGTGCGGAGGGCGAGGAGGAAGCTGCGGCCGGGCAGCCGGCCGTGGGTGGCGGCGTTGGCGGCGAGCTCGGCGACAAGGTGCGTGGCCGTTTCGGCCACTCCGTACGGCAGGTCCCAGGCGTGCAGCCGCTCGGCGGCGAGCAGGCGAGCGAGACGGGCGCCGCGTGGCGTGGGGGACAGGTGGACGGTGAAGTGACGCGTGTGGGTGTCGAGTTGCGCGGGTTTCTGGTTCACGTCGCTCAGCGTTGCGGTGCGCGCCTACGCTGAACAGTGACTCGGCGTATGCGTATGGTGACTGTCCGGAGCTTGTCCGGTGTTGTCCGGCCTGTCCGGAGGGGCGCATGGGCAGGGGGCGTCCAGGTGTGGCGGTACGTCGGAGGTGGCGCGGGTGCGGGTGGATGTGGACGGTACGGAGCAGCCCAAGGGTGAGACGGACGAGCCGGGTTGGGAGGTCGACCCGGACGACGAGTCGGGGGCGGCGGTCGTCGCGACGGTGGGGCGGCAGTTGCGGCTGCGGCGGGAGGCGGCCGGCCTGCGGGCGGCGGAGTTCGGGGTGGCGGTCGGGTACGGGGAGGACCTGGTCTACAAGGTCGAGGCCGGGCGGCGGATTCCCCGGCCGGAGTACCTGGACAGGGCGGACGAGGTGTTGGGCGCGGGTGGGCTGATCGCCGCGATGAAGAAGGACGTGGCGGAGGTCCGGTACCCGAAGAGGGTGCGGGATCTGGCGCGCATGGAGGCGCGGGCCGTGGAGTTGCTGGCGTACGGCGATCACAACCTGCACGGGCTGCTACAGACGGAGGAGTACGCACGGGCACTCTTCGAGATGCGGCAACCCGCGTATGCGCAGGAGGAGATCGAACGGGCGGTGGCGGCCCGTGTGGCCAGGCAGTCGATCTTCGAACGATCTCCTGCCCCTGCGCTCAGTTTTGTGCAGGAAGAGGTGACGCTGCGCCGTCCTCTCGGAGGCAGAATGGTGCTACGCGGACAGCTTGAACGCTTGCTGGAAGTGGGGCAGTTGCGGAACGTCGCAATTCAAGTCATGCCGACCGCCCGCGAGGACCACGCTGGCATGCAGGGGGAGACCCAGGTGCTGAAGTTCGGTGATGGAACGGCGGTAGGGCGCTCTGAAGGAGCATTCGCAGGCCGTGCGGTCTCTGATCCGAAGCAGCTCCGGATCCTCGAGCTGCGGTATGGAATGATCCGGGCCCAGGCTCTCACGCCTCGGGAGTCGCTGGCCTTCATCGAGCAAGTGCTGGGAGAAACATGATCCGCAAGGCCTCTGCCGGGAATGGCTCCGCACTGGAGTGGTTCAAGAGTAGCTACAGCGACAGCAGCAACAGCAGCGAGTGTGTTGAGGTCGCGGCTGCTCCCGGCACGGTACACATCCGCGACTCCAAGAACGCCAAGGGCCCCCAGCTCTCCTTCGCGCACACCGCATGGGTGAGCTTCGTGACGTACGCGTCGGAGCGCTGACCGGTAACTGCTCGCGCCCCGCGCTCGGTTCTCCCGAGTGCGGGGCGCGCTGCTGTCCAGGGTGGAGCAGGGCATCGAGCGTGGGCCATCGCGCGGCTCGCCCTGCGCTCGCGAGCCGGCCGGTAAGGCTGCCGCTGCCCGACTACTGCGGATCTGCGTCTTCCCCCACCTCGCCACCCAGAGCCTCGGCGATGGCCGCGAACTCCGCCAGGGCGGCCTGGAGGTCCTGGACGATCTCTTGGGCGATGACCTCAGGGGCCAGGTCGCTGTCGGCGTCCTCCAGAGCCGAGTCTTTCATCCAGGTGATGCCGAGCAATGGGACGCGCGGGCCTTCAGTCCGCGGCTCGGCGACCCAGCGGGTCGGCTGGGTGGTGATCTCGGCGATCATGTCGAAATCGCCGTCGTAGTGGAGGAGCGTCAGACCCTCGCGCTCGGCAATGGCGGCGAGGAGGAGATCAATGGTGGACAGTGCTCGGTGGAAACCCCGGGTCAGAGCCTCGTTCTGGATCTGCAGGGCCCGTTCGAGCTGCTCGTCGTTGCAACGGGCATAGCCGAAGCCGCGCAGTCAGGTGCGGAGGCGGGTGGCCTCGGCGTTGGTGCGGGCGCTGTACACCATCTCGTACTCGGTCGGCGCAGAGATGACGAGCAGGCCGCGATCGTCCAGGTCGTCCAGGACCTTGGCGACCTCAGGCATCCTGTGACGGGTCAGGGCGGACTTGTCAACGAGGAAGCCGACGCTCACGCCGCCTCCTGGCCGGTCTTGTCGCCCTTGTCGCCTGCCTTTCGTTTGAGCGTGCCGTCTCGGTTCTTCGGACCGGTGGACTCCACGATCTCGCTGAAATCGAGCTCACCCGAGTCAATGGCCTCGAAGAACTCACGCCGCAGCCGGCGCTTCACCGCATCCTCCATGGCCGCGCGAACGGCCGCGGCCTTGGTGGTGACGCCGTACAGACGCATGGCCTGGGCCACGATCTCGTCGTCCAGGTCGATAACGGTACGGGACATCTCCCCTCCTCTCCGTAACGATGGATATCGTCGGATGCGCTACCGACGGTATCGCCCCTGGGTTGCGGGGGCAGTGAGGAAAATCGGATGAGTGGCAGCTGGAGCCGTTCGATCCAGGCGCGCGTCGCGGTTTGACGCGCAACCCGGGCGGGGTAATCTTTTCGGCTCGATTGGCGCCCGCCGTGTCCTGTGTGGCAGACTGTCCGGGTTGCTCGGTTGAGTGCCGATGCTGCACGCCTCCCGCCGGGAGGACTGGAAGCGAGTCCCACGGTACTCGTCGTCTTATCTGCCCTCCTGGGCAGCGCTGGGGCGGACGTACGGGAATCTTCCGGGAAGTGTCAGCGGGGCCCCAGCCAGGCACCTGGTGGGTCTTCCTTCCCCTGCAATCCCTCGAGCAGGAAATCCCCTGTGGATATCTGTCTGGCGGGAGCGCGACACACCCGACCGCGTGGGTCGGTGGGGGTCCCCCTGCTCGAGCGAAGCGAGAGCTCGGGGGAGGGTCACGGAAGCAGGTGGAACACCGGGTGTCAGAGCGTTACGAGACAGACAGGACTACGAAGTAGCCATGGCGGGACAGAAGATCCGCATCCGGCTCAAGGCCTACGACCACGAGGTCATCGACTCCTCGGCGAAGAAGATCGTCGAGACGGTGACCCGCACTGGTGCGTCGGTCGCGGGCCCGGTGCCGCTGCCCACTGAGAAGAACGTGTACTGCGTCATCAAGTCGCCGCACAAGTACAAGGACTCGCGCGAGCACTTCGAGATGCGCACGCACAAGCGCCTCATCGACATCCTCGACCCCACGCCGAAGACGGTTGACTCGCTGATGCGTCTCGACCTGCCGGCCGGCGTCGACATCGAGATCAAGCTCTGAGGTGACGCGCGAGATGGCTAAGCAGATCAAGGGCGTCCTGGGCGAGAAGCTCGGCATGACGCAGGTCTGGGACGAGAACAACCGTGTCGTCCCCGTGACCGTCGTCAAGGCCGGGCCCTGCGTCGTTACCCAGGTCCGCACCAACGACATCGACGGCTACGAGTCGGTCCAGATCGCCTTCGGCGAGATCGACCCGCGCAAGGTGAACAAGCCCCTCAAGGGCCACTTCTCCAAGGCCGACGTGACCCCGCGCCGCCACCTGGTGGAGCTCCGTACCTCCGACGCCAGCGAGTACACGCTCGGCCAGGAGATCACTGCCGAGGTGTTCGAGTCCGGCGTCAAGGTTGACGTCACGGGCAAGAGCAAGGGCAAGGGCTTCGCCGGTGTCATGAAGCGTCACAACTTCAAGGGCCTCGGCGCCGGTCACGGCACCCAGCGCAAGCACCGCTCTCCCGGTTCGATCGGTGGCTGCGCCACCCCGGGCCGTGTGTTCAAGGGCCTCCGTATGGCGGGCCGTATGGGCAACGAGCGGGTCACCACCCAGAACCTGACCGTCCACGCCGTTGACGCGGAGAAGGGCCTGCTGCTCATCAAGGGCGCGGTTCCTGGTCCGAACGGCGGCCTCGTCCTGGTCCGTACCGCGGCCAAGGGGGCCTGAGGTAACCGATGAGCACCATTGACATCCTTTCGCCCGCTGGCGACAAGGCCGGTAGCGTCGAGCTCCCCGCGGAGATCTTCGACGCCAAGGTCAGCGTTCCGCTGATCCACCAGGTCGTCGTCGCGCAGCTGGCCGCTGCCCGTCAGGGCACGCACAAGACCAAGACCCGCGGCGAAGTTCGTGGTGGTGGCAGGAAGCCTTACCGCCAGAAGGGCACCGGCCGCGCCCGCCAGGGTTCGACCCGTGCGCCGCAGTTCGCCGGCGGTGGCGTCGTCCACGGCCCCGTGCCGCGTGACTACTCGCAGCGGACCCCGAAGAAGATGAAGGCCGCCGCCCTGCGCGGTGCCCTCACCGACCGGGCCCGCCACTCCCGCATCCACGTCGTCTCCGGCGTGGTCGAGGGCGCGATCTCCACCAAGGCCGCCAAGAACCTGTTCGGCAAGATCTCGGAGCGCAAGAACCTGCTCCTGGTCGTCGAGCGTTCCGACGAGGCCGCGTGGCTGTCCGCCCGCAACCTGCCCCAGGTCCACATCCTGGAGCCGGGCCAGCTGAACACGTACGACGTGCTCGTCTCCGACGACGTGGTCTTCACCAAGGCCGCCTTCGAGTCCTTCGTGTCCGGCCCCAAGGCCACTGAGACCGAAGGGAGCGAGGCCTGATGGCCGAGATCACCAGCAAGACCTTCACGGACCCGCGCGACGTCCTCGTCAAGCCGGTTGTCTCCGAGAAGAGCTACGCGCTGCTGGACGAGAACAAGTACACGTTCATCGTCGCGCCCACCGCCAACAAGACCCAGATCAAGCAGGCCGTCGAGGCGGTCTTCTCGGTCAAGGTCACCGGGGTCAACACGATCAACCGCCAGGGTAAGCGCAAGCGCACCAAGACCGGTTTCGGCAAGCGCAAGGACACCAAGCGCGCCATCGTGACCCTTGCTGAGGGCAGCCGAATCGACATCTTCGGCGGTCCGACCGCCTGACGGCGGTCCGGATCGTCCGATATCGGACGAGGACTGAGAAATGGGTATCCGCAAGTACAAGCCGACGACTCCGGGCCGTCGTGGCTCCAGCGTCGCCGACTTCGTCGAGATCACGCGGTCCACGCCGGAGAAGTCGCTGGTCCGCCCCCTGCACAGCAAGGGCGGCCGTAACAACACCGGTCGTGTGACCGTCCGCCACCAGGGCGGTGGCCACAAGCGCGCCTACCGTGTGATCGACTTCCGTCGTCACGACAAGGACGGCGTGCCGGCGAAGGTCGCTCACATCGAGTACGACCCCAACCGCACCGCGCGCATCGCGCTCCTGCACTACGCGGACGGCGAGAAGCGCTACATTCTCGCGCCGCGTGGCCTGTCGCAGGGCGACCGTGTCGAGAACGGCCCCGCCGCCGACATCAAGCCCGGCAACAACCTGGCGCTGCGCAACATCCCGGTCGGTACGACCATCCACGCCATCGAGCTGCGTCCCGGCGGCGGCGCGAAGTTCGCCCGCTCCGCCGGTGCGTCCGTGCAGCTGCTGGCGAAGGAGGGCTCCATGGCCCACCTGCGCATGCCGTCCGGTGAGATCCGCCTGGTCGACGTCCGCTGCCGCGCCACCATCGGCGAGGTCGGCAACGCCGAGCAGTCGAACATCAACTGGGGCAAGGCCGGCCGTATGCGCTGGAAGGGCGTCCGCCCGACCGTCCGTGGTGTCGCCATGAACCCGGTGGACCACCCGCACGGTGGTGGTGAGGGCAAGACCTCCGGTGGTCGCCACCCGGTCTCCCCGTGGGGTCAGAAGGAGGGTCGTACGCGCTCTCCCAAGAAGGCGAGCAGCAAGTACATCGTCCGCCGCCGCAAGACGAACAAGAAGCGCTAGGAGCGGGTTTAGATGCCGCGCAGTCTCAAGAAGGGGCCCTTCGTCGACGACCACCTGATCAAGAAGGTGGATGTCCAGAACGAAGCAGGCACCAAGAACGTCATCAAGACCTGGTCCCGTCGCTCGATGATCATCCCGGCCATGCTGGGCCACACGATCGCGGTGCACAACGGCAAGACCCATGTCCCGGTGTTCGTCACCGAGTCCATGGTCGGCCACAAGCTCGGCGAGTTCTCGCCGACTCGCACCTTCCGAGGCCACGTCAAGGACGACCGGAAGTCGAAGCGCCGCTAATCGCGGGGTGTGAACGACTATGACTTACACCGAAGGGACAACCATGGAAGCCAGGGCTCAGGCGCGGTACATCCGCGTCACGCCCATGAAGGCCCGCCGTGTGGTGGACCTCATCCGTGGCATGGACGCCACGGAGGCCCAGGCGGTCCTGCGTTTCGCTCCGCAGGCCGCGAGTGTGCCGGTCGGCAAGGTGCTGGACAGCGCCATCGCCAACGCCGCGCACAACTACAACCACACGGACGCCTCCTCGCTGGTCATCAGCGAGGCGTACGTCGACGAGGGCCCGACCCTGAAGCGGTTCCGTCCGCGTGCCCAGGGCCGTGCCTACCGGATCCGTAAGCGGACCAGCCACATCACCGTGGTCGTCGCCAGCAAGGAAGGAACCCGGTAATGGGCCAGAAGGTAAACCCGCACGGGTTCCGGCTCGGCATCACCACCGACTTCAAGTCGCGCTGGTACGCCGACAAGCTGTACAAGGACTACGTCAAGGAAGACGTCTCCATCCGTCGGATGCTGACGTCCGGCATGGAGCGCGCCGGCATCTCCAAGGTCGAGATCGAGCGCACCCGTGACCGTGTCCGCGTGGACATCCACACTGCTCGCCCGGGCATCGTCATCGGCCGCCGCGGCGCCGAGGCCGACAAGATCCGTGGCCAGCTCGAGAAGCTGACCGGCAAGCAGGTCCAGCTGAACATCCTCGAGGTCAAGAACCCCGAGGTCGACGCTCAGCTGGTGGCCCAGGCCGTCGCCGAGCAGCTGTCCTCCCGCGTCTCCTTCCGCCGCGCCATGCGCAAGAGCATGCAGTCGGCCATGAAGGCGGGCGCCAAGGGCATCAAGATCCAGTGTGGTGGCCGTCTCGGCGGCGCCGAGATGTCCCGCTCGGAGTTCTACCGCGAGGGTCGTGTGCCGCTGCACACGCTGCGCGCGAACGTCGAGTACGGCTTCTTCGAGGCCAAGACCACCTTCGGCCGCATCGGCGTGAAGGTCTGGATCTACAAGGGCGACGTCAAGAACATCGCCGAGGTCCGCGCCGAGAACGCCGCTGCCCGCGCCGGCAACCGCCCGGCCCGTGGTGGCGCTGAGCGCCCGGCCCGTGGTGGCCGTGGTGGCGAGCGTGGCGGCCGCGGCCGCAAGCCGCAGCAGCAGAGCGCCGCTGCCGAGGCCCCCAAGGCCGAGGCCGCTGCCCCCGCTGCTGAGAGCACCGGAACGGAGGCCTGACCGAAATGCTGATCCCTCGTAGGGTCAAGCACCGCAAGCAGCACCACCCGAAGCGCAACGGTATGTCCAAGGGTGGCACGCAGGTTGCGTTCGGCGAGTACGGCATCCAGGCGCTGACCCCGGCGTACGTGACGAACCGTCAGATCGAGGCCGCTCGTATCGCGATGACCCGTCACATCAAGCGTGGCGGCAAGGTCTGGATCAACATCTACCCGGACCGTCCCCTCACCAAGAAGCCTGCCGAGACCCGCATGGGTTCCGGTAAGGGTTCCCCGGAGTGGTGGATCGCGAACGTCAAGCCTGGGCGCGTGATGTTCGAGCTGTCCTACCCGAACGAGAAGATTGCACGTGAGGCTCTCACTCGTGCGGCTCACAAGCTGCCGATGAAGTGCCGGATCGTCAAGCGCGAGGCAGGTGAAGCGTGATGTCGGCCGGTACCAAGGCGTCCGAGCTGCGCGAGCTGGGCAACGAGGAGCTTGTCGGCAAGCTCCGCGAGGCCAAGGAAGAGCTGTTCAACCTCCGCTTCCAGGCGGCGACCGGACAGCTCGAGAACCACGGCCGGCTGAGGGCCGTCCGCAAGGACATCGCGCGGATCTACACCCTGATGCGCGAGCGCGAGCTGGGCATCGAGACGGTGGAGAACGCCTGATGAGCGAGAAGAACGTGACTGAGACGACTGAGCAGCGCGGTTTCCGCAAGACCCGTGAGGGTCTGGTCGTCAGCGACAAGATGGACAAGACCGTCGTCGTCGCTGTCGAGGACCGTGTCAAGCACGCGCTGTACGGCAAGGTCATCCGCCGTACCAACAAGCTCAAGGCGCACGACGAGCAGAACGCCGCGGGTGTCGGCGACCGCGTCCTCCTCATGGAGACCCGGCCGCTGTCCGCGACGAAGCGCTGGCGCGTCGTCGAGATCCTCGAGAAGGCCAAGTAATTCCCGCCAGGGAATTCGCAAGGCAAGCACATCCCTCCTAGGGGGACCCCCTAGGAACAGTTCCGCCAGGCTCCGGGGGGCTGCGTGAGCAGCCCCCCGGGGAACCGGCAGACGATCAGGAGATAGACGTGATCCAGCAGGAGTCGCGACTGCGCGTCGCCGACAACACTGGTGCGAAGGAGATCCTTTGCATCCGTGTGCTCGGTGGCTCCGGTCGCCGCTACGCGGGCATCGGTGACGTCATCGTCGCCACCGTCAAGGACGCGATCCCCGGTGGCAACGTGAAGAAGGGCGACGTCGTCAAGGCTGTCGTCGTGCGCACCGTCAAGGAGCGCCGTCGCCAGGACGGCTCGTACATCCGCTTCGACGAGAACGCCGCCGTCATTCTGAAGAACGACGGTGACCCTCGCGGCACCCGCATCTTCGGCCCGGTCGGCCGTGAGCTGCGCGAGAAGAAGTTCATGAAGATCATCTCGCTCGCGCCGGAGGTGCTGTAAGCATGAAGATCAAGAAGGGCGACCTGGTCCAGGTCATCACCGGTAAGGACAAGGGCAAGCAGGGCAAGGTCATCGCGGCCTTCCCCCGCGAGGACCGCGTCCTGGTCGAGGGTGTCAACCGGGTCAAGAAGCACACGAAGGCCAACCAGCCGGGCCGCGCTTCGCAGGCCGGCGGCATCGTGACCGTCGAGGCCCCGGTCCACGTGAGCAACGTTCAGCTCGTCGTGGAGAAGGACGGCAAGAAGGTCGTGACCCGCGTCGGCTACCGCTTCGACGAGAACGGCAACAAGATCCGCGTTGCCAAGCGGACTGGTGAGGACATCTGATGACGACCACCACGACTCCGCGTCTCAAGACGAAGTACCGCGAGGAGATCACCGGCAAGCTGCGTGAGGAGTTCTCGTACGAGAACGTCATGCAGGTTCCGGGCCTCGTCAAGATCGTGGTCAACATGGGTGTGGGCGACGCCGCCCGCGACTCCAAGCTGATCGAGGGCGCCATCCGCGACCTCACCACGATCACCGGTCAGAAGCCGGCCGTCACCAAGGCCCGCAAGTCCATCGCGCAGTTCAAGCTGCGTGAGGGTCAGCCGATCGGTGCCCACGTCACGCTCCGTGGCGACCGCATGTGGGAGTTCCTGGACCGCACCCTGTCGCTCGCGCTGCCGCGCATCCGCGACTTCCGTGGTCTGTCCCCGAAGCAGTTCGACGGCCGTGGCAACTACACCTTCGGTCTCACGGAGCAGGTCATGTTCCACGAGATCGACCAGGACAAGATCGACCGCGTCCGGGGTATGGACATCACCGTGGTGACCACGGCGACCAACGACGCTGAGGGCCGTGCGCTCCTCCGTCACCTCGGCTTCCCGTTCAAGGAGGCGTAAGCGAGATGGCGAAGAAGGCTCTGATCGCGAAGGCTGCCCGCAAGCCCAAGTTCGGTGTGCGTGCCTACACGCGCTGCCAGCGCTGCGGCCGTCCCCACTCCGTTTACCGCAAGTTCGGCCTGTGCCGTGTGTGCCTTCGTGAGATGGCTCACCGCGGCGAGCTGCCGGGCGTGACCAAGAGCTCCTGGTAACAACCCGCTTGGGTTGATACCGGACTCTCGGTAAGCAAACAGGGTTGGCAGAGGCCCTTCTCCGTATGCCGTAGGCTTGCGGGGTTGGGCGTCTGCCGCCCTTGATCGACCGCGGGCTTGCCCGCTAATGAATGCTTACTACGCCGTAGGTCCCCGCACCGCACCCGTCCCGACCATGTTCGGGGAGAGGGATGGCGCATACAGGAAACCCCGGCGAGAGAGGCCGAAGGCCAATTCATGACCATGACTGATCCGATCGCAGACATGCTGACGCGTCTGCGTAACGCGAACTCGGCGTACCACGACTCCGTCGTGATGCCGCACAGCAAGATCAAGTCGCACATCGCGGAGATCCTCCAGCAGGAGGGCTTCATCACGGGCTGGCGTGTCGAGGACGCCGAGGTCGGCAAGAACCTCGTCCTCGAGCTGAAGTTCGGCCCGAACCGTGAGCGCTCCATCGCGGGCATCAAGCGGATCTCGAAGCCCGGTCTCCGGGTCTACGCGAAGTCCACCAACCTGCCGAAGGTGCTCGGCGGCCTGGGCGTGGCGATCATCTCCACGTCGCACGGTCTCCTGACCGACAAGCAGGCGCAGAAGAAGGGCGTGGGTGGGGAAGTCCTCGCCTACGTCTGGTAATCGGGAACGGAGGAAAAGCAATGTCGCGTATCGGCAAGCTCCCCATCCCGGTTCCCGCCGGCGTGGACGTCACCATCGATGGCCGTACGGTCCAGGTGAAGGGCCCCAAGGGCACCCTGACCCACACCGTTGCCGCGCCGATCGAGATCGTCAAGGGTGAGGAAGGCGTTCTGAACGTCACCCGCCCGAACGACGAGCGGCAGAACAAGGCTCTGCACGGCCTGTCCCGCACCCTGGTGGCGAACATGATCACCGGTGTGACCCAGGGATACGTCAAGAAGCTCGAGATCAGCGGTGTCGGTTACCGCGTCCAGGCGAAGGGCTCCAACCTGGAGTTCGCGCTGGGCTACAGCCACCCGATCCTCATCGAGGCCCCCGAGGGCATCACCTTCGTCGTCGAGGCCCCGACCCGTTTCTCGGTCCAGGGCATCGACAAGCAGAAGGTCGGCGAGGTCGCCGCGAACATCCGCAAGCTGCGGAAGCCCGACCCGTACAAGGCCAAGGGCGTCAAGTACGAGGGCGAAGTCATCCGCCGCAAGGTCGGAAAGGCGGGTAAGTAAGCCATGGCATACGGTGTGAAGATCGCCAAGGGCAAGGCCTACAAGGCCGCTGCCATCAAGCGCCGCCACATCCGCATCCGCAAGAGGATCTCGGGCACGGCCGAGCGTCCGCGCCTGGTCGTGACGCGCTCGAACCGCCACATCGTGGCCCAGGTCATCGACGACGTGCAGGGTCACACCCTGGCGTCGGCGTCGACCCTGGACACGTCGATCCGCGGTGTCGAGGGCGACAAGAGCGCCCAGGCCGGCAAGGTCGGCGCCCTGGTCGCCGAGCGCGCCAAGGCCGCGGGTGTCGAGGCTGTCGTGTTCGACCGTGGTGGCAACCAGTACGCCGGGCGCATTGCCGCTCTGGCGGACGCCGCCCGCGAAGCCGGGCTGAAGTTCTAAGCCCCGGTTCCGGAGCTAGCGGACGTAACAGAGAGAGGTAAATCCAATGGCTGGACCCCAGCGCCGCGGCAGCGGTGCCGGTGGCGGCGAGCGGCGGGACCGGAAGGGCCGTGACGGCGGCGCTGCTGCCGCCGAGAAGACCGCGTACGTTGAGCGCGTCGTCGCGATCAACCGCGTCGCCAAGGTTGTGAAGGGTGGTCGTCGCTTCAGCTTCACCGCGCTGGTCGTGGTGGGCGACGGTGACGGCACCGTGGGTGTCGGTTACGGCAAGGCCAAGGAGGTGCCGGCCGCCATCGCCAAGGGTGTTGAGGAGGCCAAGAAGCACTTCTTCAAGGTCCCCCGTATCCAGGGCACCATCCCGCACCCGATCCAGGGTGAGAAGGCCGCGGGCGTCGTCCTGCTCAAGCCGGCTTCCCCCGGTACCGGTGTTATCGCCGGTGGCCCGGTGCGTGCCGTGCTCGAGTGCGCCGGCGTTCACGACATCCTGTCGAAGTCGCTCGGCTCCGACAACGCGATCAACATCGTGCACGCGACCGTGGAGGCCCTGAAGGGCCTGCAGCGTCCCGAGGAGATCGCGGCTCGCCGTGGTCTGCCGCTCGAGGACGTCGCCCCCGCGGCTCTGCTTCGTGCGCGTGCGGGAGCGGGTGCGTAATGGCTCGCCTCAAGATCACGCAGACGAAGTCGTACATCGGCAGCAAGCAGAACCACCGCGACACCCTGCGTTCGCTTGGCCTGAAGCGGGTCAACGACGTGGTCGTCAAGGAGGACCGCCCCGAGTTCCGCGGCATGGTGCACACCGTCCGCCACCTCGTGACGGTTGAGGAGGTCGACTGATCATGGCGGAGCAGAACCCGCTGAAGATCCACAACCTCCGTCCCGCCCCGGGCGCCAAGACCGCCAAGACCCGTGTGGGTCGTGGTGAGGCGTCGAAGGGTAAGACGGCCGGTCGTGGTACGAAGGGTACGAAGGCCCGTTACCAGGTTCCGGAGAGCTTTGAGGGTGGCCAGATGCCGCTCCACATGCGCCTCCCGAAGCTGAAGGGCTTCAAGAACCCCTTCAAGACGGAGTTCCAGGTCGTCAACCTGGACAAGCTGGCCGAGCTCTACCCGCAGGGTGGCGAGGTCACGGTGGCCGACCTGGTCGCCAAGGGCGCGGTTCGCAAGAACCAGCTCGTCAAGGTGCTCGGCCAGGGCGAGATCTCCGTGGCGCTGCAGGTGACGGTCGACGCCGCCTCCGCCTCCGCCAAGGAGAAGATCGCCGCTGCCGGCGGCACCGTCACCGAGCTCGTCTGAGACGACTCGATGGCCTGAACATCGACCGGGGATGCCTCTCATATGGGGCATCCCCGGTTGGTCGTTCCTAGGCGGGCATGCTCGCGGGTAAGGTGGCGTGCACTGCTGTCCATATACGTATTCGTCGATCCTCAAGACCGTCACCTCTGACGCACGTGCGCGGGGGTCGCAGGAGGCACCGTGCTCACCGCGTTCGCCCGGGCGTTCAAGACACCCGACCTGCGCAAGAAGCTGCTCTTCACGCTCGGCATCATCGCGCTGTACCGGGTCGGCGCGAATGTCCCGATTCCCGGTGTCAGCTACAAGAACGTCCAGATCTGTGTGGAACAGGCAAGCCAGGGGGCCAACAGCCTCTTCGGCCTGGTCAACATGTTCAGCGGTGGTGCGCTGCTGC
Organism: Streptomyces sannanensis; assembly: GCF_039536205.1. GTDB lineage: Bacteria > Actinomycetota > Actinomycetes > Streptomycetales > Streptomycetaceae > Streptomyces > Streptomyces sannanensis. The sequence continues at coordinate 4,044,434 of NZ_BAAAYL010000001.1, forward strand.
AGATCACGATCTTCGCGCTGGGCATCATGCCGTACATCACGGCAAGCATCATTCTGCAGCTGCTGACTGTGGTCATTCCGCGGCTGGAGGCCCTCAAGAAGGAGGGCCAGGCGGGTACCACGAAGATCACGCAGTACACCCGTTACCTCACGGTGGCGCTCGCCATTCTGCAGGGCACCGGCCTGGTGGCCACCGCCCGCAGCGGTGCGCTCTTCAGCGGCTGCGCGGTCGCCGGGGAGATCGTGCCCGACCGGTCGATCTTCACCACGGTCACCATGGTCATCACCATGACCGCCGGTACCGCCGTGGTCATGTGGCTGGGTGAGCTCATCACCGACCGCGGTATCGGCAACGGCATGTCGATCCTGATGTTCGTCTCGATCGCCGCCACCTTCCCCGGCCAGCTGTGGGCCATCAAGCAGCAGGGCAAGCTCGCCCAGGGCTGGATCGAGTTCGGCACCGTCATCCTGGTCGGCTTCGTCATGGTCGCCCTGGTGGTCTTCGTCGAGCAGGCACAGCGCCGCATCCCGGTCCAGTACGCGAAGCGGATGATCGGCCGCCGGTCCTACGGCGGAACGTCCACCTACATCCCGCTGAAGGTCAACCAGGCGGGTGTGATTCCGGTCATCTTCGCGTCGTCGCTGCTTTACATTCCGGCCCTGATCGTTCAGTTCTCGAACTCGCAGGCCGACTGGGCGGTGTGGATCAGGAACAACTTCGTCAAGGGTGACCACCCCTACTACATCGCGTCGTACTTCATCCTCATCGTGTTCTTCGCCTTCTTCTACGTGGCGATCTCGTTCAACCCCGAGGAAGTCGCCGACAACATGAAGAAGTATGGTGGCTTCATCCCGGGTATCCGGGCTGGTCGACCTACTGCTGAGTACCTGAGCTATGTGCTCAACCGGATCACCTGGCCGGGCTCGCTGTACCTGGGTCTGATCGCTCTCGTACCAACGATGGCGTTGGCGGGCTTCGGCGCTAACCAGAACTTCCCGTTCGGCGGGACGAGCATCCTGATCATCGTGGGTGTGGGTCTGGAGACCGTGAAGCAGATCGAGAGCCAGCTCCAGCAGCGCAATTACGAAGGGTTCCTCCGCTGATGCGAATCGTCCTCGTCGGACCTCCCGGTGCCGGCAAGGGAACGCAGGCCGCGTTCCTTGCCAAGAACCTGGCCATCCCGCACATCTCCACGGGTGACCTCTTCCGGGCCAACATCAGTCAGGGCACGGCTCTCGGCAAGCAGGCCAAGGCGTTCATGGACGCCGGTGAACTCGTTCCGGACGAGGTCACGATCGGCATGGCCAAGGACCGGATGGAGCAGCCCGACGCCGGGAACGGCTTCCTCCTCGACGGCTTCCCGCGCAACGTCTCGCAGGCCGAGGCGCTCGACGAGATGCTGAAGACCGAGGGCATGAAGCTCGACGGGGTGCTCGACCTGGAGGTTCCCGAGGACGAGGTCGTGAAGCGGATCGCCGGCCGGCGCATCTGCCGCAACGACAGCGCGCACGTCTTCCACGTCTCGTACACCCCGCCGAAGCAGGAGGGCGTCTGCGACGTCTGCGGCGGCGAGCTGTACCAGCGCGACGACGACTCCGAGGAGACCGTGCGCAAGCGGCTGGAGGTCTACCACACGCAGACCGAGCCGATCATCGACTACTACAAGGCCCAGGGCCTGGTGGTCACCATCTCGGCGCTCGGCAAGGTCGACGAGGTGACCAAGCGCGCGATGGACGCCCTCAAGGGCGACAGCGCGGCCTGACAGCCCGAGCAATACGTTCCGCACGGCCGCGGCGCCCTCTGGGTGCCGCGGCCGTCGCGTGCCGGGCTCCGTACGCCCGTATCGTTGAAGTCACACCCCGTACCCGACCCGAAAGGCGCCAGCCGCAATGGTGGAGATCAAGACCCCCGAGCAGATCGCGAAGATGCGCGAGGCGGGACTGGTCGTCGCCGCCATCCACGCGGCCACCCGGGAGGCGGCCGTCCCCGGCGCCACCACCAAGGATCTGGACGAGGTCGCCCGCAAGGTGCTCAAGGAGCACGGCGCCAAGTCGAACTTCCTCGGGTACGGCGGCTTCCCCGCCACGATCTGCACCTCGGTCAACGAGGTCGTCGTCCACGGCATCCCGGACGACAAGACCGTCCTGAAGGACGGCGACATCATCTCCATCGACTGCGGCGCGATCATCGAAGGCTGGCACGGCGACGCCGCCTACACCGCCTTCGTGGGCTCCGGCCACGCCCCGGAGCTGCTCGAGCTCTCCCGGGTGACCGAGGAGTCGATGTGGGCCGGCATCGCCGCGATGAAGAAGGGCAACCGGCTGGTCGACGTGTCCCGGGCGATCGAGAGCTACATCCGCCGCCAGCCGCGCCCGCCGAAGGGCAAGTACGGGATCATCGAGGAGTACGGCGGTCACGGCATCGGCTCCGAGATGCACATGGACCCGCATCTGCTGAACTACGTCGACAAGCGCCGCCTCCTCGGCCGCCACAACCCGAAGCTGGTCCCCGGCCTCTGCCTGGCGATCGAGCCGATGGTCTCGCTGGGCACCCCCCGCACCGAGGTGCTGGAGGACGACTGGACGGTCATCACGACCGACGGCACCTGGTCCTCGCACTGGGAGCACTCGGTGGCCCTCACCGAACAGGGCCCCCTGGTGCTGACCGCCCCCGACGGCGGCAAGGCGCGGCTCGCGGAACTGGGCGTCGTGGCGGCCCCGGATCCGCTGGGCTGAGCCGGGTCGCCTGCCACCCCCGACGGACGGAGTCCGGCGCAGCCGCTCGAAGCTTGTGAGGCGCCCCGGCGCCGAGCCCGCGAGTGCGGCGTGAGGAAGGGCAGTCGGCGGCAAGGCGCGGCTCGCGGAACTGGTGTCGTGGCGGCCCCGGATCCGCTGGGCTGAGCCGGGTCGCCTGCCACCCCCGACGGACGGAGTCCGGCGCAGCCGCTCGAAGCTTGTGAGGCGCCCCGGCGCCGAGCCCGCGAGTGCGGCGTGAGGAAGGGCAGTCGGCGGCAAGGCGCGGCTCGCGGAACTGGTGTCGTGGCGGCCCCGGATCCGCTGGGCTGAGCCGGGTCGCCTGCCACCCCCGACGGACGGAGTCCGGCGCAGCCGCTCGAAGCTTGTGAGGCGCCCCGGCGCCGAGCCCGCGAGTGCGGCGTGAGGAAGGGCAGTCGGCGGCAAGGCGCGGCTCGCGGAACTGGGCGTCGTGGCGGCCCCGGATCCGCTGGGCTGAGCCGGGTCGCCTGCCACCCCCGACGGACGGAGTCCGGCGCAGCCGCTCGAAGCTTGTGAGGCGCCCCGGCGCCGAGCCCGCGAGTGCGGCGTGAGGAAGGGCAGTCGGCGGCAAGGCGCGGCTCGCGGAACTGGGCGTCGTGGCGGCCCCCGACCCGCTGGGCTGAGGCCTTGGAGCGGGTCGGACCCGCTCCGCGTAACGATCTTCTCGTCTGGGCACACTTTCCCGATTCGTCTTTTGGGAAGCCCTGACGTAGACTGATGCGTCGGCTCGCGTGTACCCGCATGTGCGCATGCGGTGCAAGTAGTCGATCAAGGTAGTCGATTCGAAGGGCGAAGCGTGGCCAAGAAGCAAGGTGCCATCGAGATCGAGGGCACTGTCATTGAGTCTCTGCCTAACGCCATGTTCAAGGTGGAGCTGCAGAACGGTCACAAGGTCCTCGCGCACATCAGCGGAAAGATGCGGATGCACTACATCCGTATTCTTCCCGATGACCGGGTCGTGGTGGAGCTGTCTCCGTACGACCTGACGCGTGGGCGGATCGTCTACCGCTACAAGTAGATCTTGCCCGCACCCCTCCCGTGGGGTGATGGCACTGACCCGGAGAACCTCACATCCCATGAAGGTCAAGCCGAGCGTCAAGAAGATCTGCGACAAGTGCAAGGTGATCCGCCGTCACGGCCGGGTCATGGTCATCTGCGACAACCTGCGCCACAAGCAGCGCCAGGGCTGACGCACGCCGACCTGCACCTCGCAGTTCATCGCGCGACGCATAGCAATACGTACATACGCAGAGTCCGACGCCCCTGCTCATGGGGGTCGACACCTCCGGCGGAGGCCGGGGACCGGGACGTACCACCTCTTTCGATCAGAAGAGGTCGGCGGCCCGGAATGGCTTTGCGGAAGACCTCCGACACCACACAGGAGCCACTCAATGGCACGCCTTTCCGGCGTTGACCTTCCGCGCGACAAGCGCGTCGAGGTCGCCCTCACCTACGTCTTCGGCATCGGTCGCACCCTGTCGAAGGAGGCGCTCGCCGCCACCGGCGTCGACCCGAACACCCGCGTTCGTGACCTGTCCGAAGAGGACCTGGTCAAGCTCCGCGAGTACGTGGACGCCAACATCAAGACCGAGGGTGACCTCCGTCGTGAGATCCAGGCCGACATCCGCCGCAAGGTCGAGATCGGCTGTTACCAGGGTCTGCGTCACCGTCGTGGCCTTCCGGTCCGCGGTCAGCGCACCAGCACCAACGCCCGCACCCGCAAGGGCCCGCGTCGCGCCATCGCCGGTAAGAAGAAGCCGGGCAAGAAGTAGTCCTCAGCGGACTTTGACCATGCGGTCTTCGCTGTAGGACCGACCACCTCCACTCCACGGGAGTAAGACGAATGCCTCCTAAGGGCCGTCAGGGCGCTGCCAAGAAGGTGCGCCGCAAGGAAAAGAAGAACGTCGCTCACGGCCACGCGCACATCAAGAGCACGTTCAACAACACCATCGTTTCGATCACGGACCCGTCCGGCAACGTGATCTCCTGGGCCTCCGCCGGCCACGTCGGCTTCAAGGGCTCGCGCAAGTCCACCCCCTTCGCCGCGCAGATGGCCGCCGAGTCGGCCGCCCGCCGCGCGCAGGAGCACGGCATGCGCAAGGTCGACGTCTTCGTCAAGGGTCCCGGCTCCGGCCGTGAGACCGCGATCCGCTCCCTCCAGGCCACCGGCCTCGAGGTCGGCTCGATCCAGGACGTCACCCCCACCCCGCACAACGGCTGCCGCCCGCCGAAGCGCCGCCGCGTCTGACGTCTCGCCGTGTCTTGCTTCGTCGAAGCGAGGCCGCGTCTGGCGTCGCGCCGTGTCTTGCTTCGTCGAAGCGAGGCCGCGTCTGACCACTGTGCGAATCTGAGCGTCCGGGCGGTACGTCCCCTTCGGGGCGTACCGCCCGTACCCTTGCAGTACCTCAGGGCGTCAAATAGCGGGCGCCCACGACTGAAGGATCAAAAGACATGCTGATCGCTCAGCGTCCCTCGCTGACCGAAGAGGTTGTCGACGAGTACCGCTCGCGGTTCGTCATCGAGCCGCTGGAGCCGGGCTTCGGCTACACCCTCGGCAACTCTCTGCGTCGTACGCTCCTCTCCTCGATCCCGGGTGCGGCGGTCACGTCCATCCGCATCGACGGTGTCCTGCACGAGTTCACCACCGTGCCGGGCGTCAAGGAGGACGTCACCGACCTCATCCTGAACATCAAGCAGCTGGTCGTCTCCTCCGAGCACGACGAGCCGGTCGTGATGTACCTGCGCAAGCAGGGCCCCGGCCTGGTCACCGCTGCCGACATCGCCCCGCCGGCCGGTGTCGAGGTGCACAACCCCGACCTGGTCCTGGCCACGCTGAACGGCAAGGGCAAGCTGGAGATGGAGCTGACCGTCGAGCGCGGTCGCGGCTATGTCTCCGCCGTCCAGAACAAGCAGGTCGGCCAGGAGATCGGCCGTATCCCGGTCGACTCCATCTACTCGCCGGTGCTCAAGGTCACCTACAAGGTCGAGGCGACCCGTGTCGAGCAGCGCACCGACTTCGACAAGCTGATCGTCGACGTCGAGACCAAGCAGGCCATGCGCCCGCGTGACGCCATGGCGTCCGCCGGCAAGACCCTGGTGGAGCTGTTCGGTCTGGCCCGCGAGCTCAACATCGACGCCGAGGGCATCGACATGGGCCCGTCCCCGACGGACGCCGCCCTGGCCGCCGACCTGGCGCTGCCGATCGAGGAGCTCGAGCTCACCGTTCGGTCCTACAACTGCCTCAAGCGCGAGGGCATCCACTCCGTGGGTGAGCTCGTCGCCCGTTCCGAGGCCGACCTGCTCGACATCCGCAACTTCGGTGCGAAGTCGATCGACGAGGTCAAGGCGAAGCTGGCCGGCATGGGCCTGGCCCTCAAGGACAGCCCGCCCGGATTCGACCCGACCGCCGCCGCGGACGCCTTCGGCGCCGACGACGACGACACGGGCTTCGTGGAGACCGAGCAGTACTGATCGCCTCCGGCAGGGGCGCCCGGATCGTTCCGGACGCCCCGCGCCGGGTCCGGGGCCTCGTCCCCGGTACAGACTTCCGGCGGGCACTGGCCCGTCGGTAACTGACACCGGTACCTGACACGGCCGGTGCAGACACAAGGAGAAACACAATGCCGCGTCCCGCCAAGGGTGCCCGTCTGGGCGGCAGCGCCGCGCACGAGAAGCTGCTGCTGGCGAACCTCGCCAAGTCGCTGTTCGAGCACGGCCGCATCACCACGACCGAGGCCAAGGCCCGCCGCCTGCGTCCGGTCGCCGAGCGCCTGATCACCAAGGCGAAGAAGGGCGACATCCACAACCGTCGCCTGGTGCTGCAGACGATCACCGACAAGAGCATCGTCCACACGCTCTTCACCGAGATCGCCCCGCGCTACGCGGAGCGCCCGGGTGGCTACACCCGCATCACCAAGATCGGCAACCGTCGTGGCGACAACGCCCCGATGGCCGTGATCGAGCTGGTCGAGGGTGAGATCGCGAAGAAGGCGACCGTCGCCGAGGCCGAGGCCGCCACCAAGCGTGCGGTCAAGGAGGCCGAGGAGGCCAAGGTCGAGGAGACCAAGGCCGACGAGGCTGCCGAGGCTCCGGCCGAGGAGTCCAAGGACGCCTGAGTCGCGTTCTGAAGGCTGATGGACGGGCCCGTCCCCCTCGCGGGGGCGGGCCCGTTCCGCATGAGGGGCTTGAGAGGATTGACGCGTGAGCGATGAGGTGGAGCCCGGCTTCGTACGGGTGCGGCTGGATCTTTCGTACGACGGCAAGGACTTCTCCGGCTGGGCCAAGCAGGCCCGTGGGCAGCGGACCGTGCAGCAGGAGATCGAGGAAGCGCTGCGTACGGTCACCCGGTCGTCGGAGACGTACGAACTGACGGTCGCCGGGCGTACGGACGCGGGCGTGCACGCGCGCGGCCAGGTCGCGCACGTCGATCTGCCGGAGGCCGTGTGGGCCGAGCACGCGGAGAAGCTGTTGCGACGGCTCGCCGGGCGGCTGCCGCACGATGTGCGGGTATGGAAGGCCGAGGAGGCCCCGGCCGGCTTCAACGCCCGCTTCTCGGCGATCTGGCGGCGCTATGCCTACCGGGTCACCGACCACCCCGGCGGGGTGGACCCGCTGCTGCGCGGGCATGTTCTCCGGTACGACTGGCCGCTGGACGTGGACGCCATGAACGAGGCCGCCGAGAAGCTGCTCGGCGAGCACGACTTCGCTGCGTACTGCCGCAAGCGCGAGGGCGCCACGACCATCCGTACGCTCCAGCACCTCGGCTGGGAGCGCGACGCGTCCGGGATCATCACCGCGACCGTGCGTGCCGACGCCTTCTGCCACAACATGGTGCGCTCCCTGGTCGGCGCGCTGCTCTTCGTGGGTGACGGCCACCGCCCGGTGGACTGGCCCGCGAAGGTGCTGGCCGCGGGGGTACGGGACTCCGCGGTCCACGTCGTACGCCCGCACGGCCTCACGCTGGAGGAGGTCGCCTACCCGGCCGACGAACTGCTGGCCTGGCGCAGTCGCGAGGCCCGCAACAAGAGGTCGCTGCCGGGCACCGGCTGCTGCTGAGTCTCCCCCGGACCTCGTCCGGGCGGGCCCCCATTCCGGTCAACCCGGGTTGACGACGGTGTGTGCTGTCCGGTCGCCGTGCCGGCGCGCACTTACGCTGCGTTGCCACTGCCGCACCGACGGATCCGGGTGACGCGATGACCTCCGCGACCGCACAGCACACCGTGCCCGCACAGCAGCCCCTGGACGGACCGCAGGCCTCGGCGGCGGCACGGAGGACCGGCCGCCGGTTCCGGCCGCGTGACGGGCGTGCGGCCTCCGCCCTGCTCTTCCTGCTGCCCACGGCGGCCGCACTGGCCTGTGTCCTGACCGGCCTCGGCCGACGTCAGCTGTGGCGTGACGAGCACGCCACCTGGTGGGCGTCCACGCTGTCGTACGCGGACCTGGGGGCGCTGATCGAGCGGATCGACGTGGTCTTCGCGCCGTACTACGCCCTGATGCACCTGTGGATCATGGTCGCGGGCAGTTCGCCGGCCGCCCTGCGGCTGCCCGAGGCGCTGGCCATGGCGGTGTCGGCCGGTCTGCTGGCGCTCATCGGGCGGAAGCTGTTCAACGTGCGGGCCGGTCTGCTGTCCGGTCTGCTGTTCGCCGTGCTGCCCGCGGTCACCCGGTACGGCCAGGAGGCGCGTCCGTACAGCTTCGCCATGCTCTTCACGCTGCTTGCGACCTTTCTGCTGGCGAGCGTTCTGGAGCGGCACACACTGAAGGGCTGGTCGCTCTACGCGCTGGCGATCGCACTGACCGGGTTCAGCCATCTGGTGGCGCTCCTTGTGGTGGCCGCCCATGCCGGGCCGGTTCTGCTGGCCCGACGAGGCGGGGACCGGATCGCCGTCCCGGCGTTCGCCGGCGCGGGGGTGGCGGGCGTCTCCTCCCTCGTCCCGATGGCGCTCGCGGGTGCCGGGCAGAGCGCCCAGATCGCGTGGGTCAGTGCGACCACGCGCTACCTCGCCACCTACCCGACGGCGCTCTTCGGCTCGTGGATCACCGGCGGAGTGATGATGGCCGCCGGTGTCGTCGGGCTGCTGATGGTGGGCCGTCATGCGGCGCTGTTGGTTCCCTGGGCGGTGCTGCCGCCGCTGCTGACCTTTCTGACGGCCGACCGGCTCCATCTCTTCCTGCCCCGGTACCTGCTGTTCACCATTCCCGCATGGGTGCTGCTCGCGGCGGCTGCCCTCACCGGGCCGGTGGGGCCGTTCGCCGGCCCGGCCGCGGCCAGGGGGCGGCGGGTGTGCAGCCTGCTGCTGGTGGTGCCCTCCGCCGTGTCATTCACCCTGCTGGCGTTGCCGGCAATCGACTCCGTCAGGCGGGACCTCCCGTACGAGCCGGACTACGCGGGTGTGGCACGGATCGTGAGGGAGAGTCAGCGCCCCGGTGACGGGATGGTCTTCCACGGCGGGCTGTCGGAACGCAAGGCCATGGCGTACGAGCTGCGGGAGGGGGCCCGTCCCGAGGACGTGCTGATGGAGCGGGCTCCGCAGGAGCTCGGCACCTACGGCGCGTTCGAATGCGGCCGCCCCGCCCGCTGCCTGGCCGGCACCGACCGCGTGTGGCTGATCTCCACCGTCGCCGGGGACCCGCGCAAGGGCATGAACGGGAGGACGGCCGCGGCGCTGGACGCGTTCGAGGTGGTGCGCACCGAGCGGCTGCCCTGGGTGACGGTGCAGCTTCTGTCGCGAGTCTGACGATGGATTATATGTCTGTTATGTCAAGATTCCACCTGAAAAAGATATTCGGGTGAAGGGTGCACGGTGGACAGTCGGACGCTTGTGCGCGGCACGGCGGCGCCACCGGGGCTGCTGCCGCTGCCGCCGACGGAGGCCGAGAAGTACTCCTATGTGAAGCGCCGCCTCTGGGTGCTGACACTCTGTTCCCTGGTCAGCTTCGTCTGCCTGGCGGTCAGTCAGCTGAGGCTGTCGGAATCGACCCCGCTGCTGTGGCTGTACACCCCGCTGCTGGTGTTCACCGTGGTCTACTACCTGGTCTCGTTGCGGGTGAACGCCTTCAGCAGAGGCTTCGACATCGAGCGCCATTGGCGGCTGGTGTGCGAGTGGCAGCCGGAGGTGTATCCGTCCGTCGATGTGTTCCTGCCGGTGTGCGGTGAGCCGATCGAGGTACTGCACAACACCTGGACCCATGTGCGCGCGCTCGCCGACCGCTACCCGGGCGTCTGTGTGCCCTTCGTCCTGGACGACTCGGCCAGCCCCGAACTGCAGGCCATGGCCGCCGACTTCGGCTTCCGCTACGGCAGCCGCCCCAACCGGGGATGGTTCAAGAAAGCCGGCAATCTGCACTACGGCTTCGCGCGGTCCGGCGGCGCGTACATCCTGATCCTCGACGCGGACTTCGCGCCGCGCGCCGATCTGCTCGACGAGTTGCTGCCGTACATGGAGGCGGACGAACGGCTCGGCATCATCCAGTCCCCCCAGTACTTCAGGGTCCTCGACTCCCAGAACTGGATCGAGCGCGGGGCGGGCGCGGTGCAGGAGCTCTTCTACCGCTGCGTACAGGTGTCCCGGCAGCACAACGGCGGTGCGATCTGCGTCGGCAGCTGCGCCGTGTACCGGCGCACGGCGCTGGAGGCCAACGGCGGCACCACCCTGATCGAGCACTCGGAGGATGTGCACACCGGTTTCGACCTGCGCCGGCTCGGCTGGGATCTGCGCTATGTGCCGGTCGCCCTGGCCGCGGGCGTGTGCCCGGACAACGGGGGCGCCTTCTTCAACCAGCAGTACCGCTGGTGCGCCGGCTCCATGAGCCTGCTGAGCAGCAGGAAGTTCTGGCTGTCCCCCATGCGTCTGCCCGCCCGGCTCTGCTACCTGTCGGGCTTCCTCTACTACCTCCACACGGCGCTGTTCACCTTCGTCGCCCCGCTGGTCCCGATCACGCTGCTGCTCGCCATGCCGGAGAAGCTGAAGGCCGAGTACATCTGGCTGATCCTGCCCGGAGCCGTCTACGCGACGCTCGTCCTCCCGATGTGGCAGCGGCTCCCGTTCCGGCTGGAGGCCTGGTCCATCCGGCTGATGTACGGCTGGGCGCACGTCTTCGCCGTCTGGGACATCCTGCGCAAGAACCGCATGGGCTGGCAGGCGACCGGCTCCTCCGCCGCGAAGCGGAACAGAACCCGCCGGTTCTGGACCGGCATGTGGGCATGGAGCGGCGGAACCGCGCTGATCTGGGTCGGCGCCGGGCTCTGGCGGATGCTCACGATGCACGCCCCGGACTTCGCTCTCGTCCTGTCGGCCGGCCTCTTCTACGCATGCGTCGTCGGCCGGGCCCTGGTCCAGCCTCGAACGGGGAGTACCGCATGATGTCCACGCCACGTCCCATGACCGCGGCCGGCCTGCTGCTCGCCGCCCTGCTCACCACCCTCGCCGGCTGTTCTCCCGAGCCCCTCGGCCGCGACGCCCGGCAGGCCCGCAACGGCCCGCGTGCCGAGCCGGCCGTCGTTCCCCACGACGTACGGCCGCTGATCCAGCCCGGGCGGAAGTACTTCGGCGCCGCCGTGGCGGGGGCACCGCGCAGCATGGAGCCGGTCGAGGCGTACGCCGGGATGGTCGGCAAGAAGCCGAATCTGATCGAGACCTACGCGTCCTGGGGCGACGCCCTCAACGAACAAGGCGTCCGCAACGCCTGGGAGTACGGGGCGATGACCGTCGTGTCCTGGGAGCCCCACGGCACCACCCTCGCGGACATCGCCGACGGGAAGTCGGACGAGTACATCAAGAAGTACGCGGCCGAAGTGGCCGAACTGAGGCTCCCGCTCGCGATCTCCTTCGCCGACGAGATGAACGGCTGGTGGAACGACTGGGGGACCAGGAACAACGAACCGGCCGACTATGTGCGGGCCTGGAAGCACATCCACGGCCTGTTCACCGAGGCCGGAGCCGCCAATGTGATCTGGACCTGGGCGCCCAACGTCATCCAGCCCGCTCTGAGCATCGATCTCAAGGCCTACTACCCCGGGGACGGCTACGTCGACTGGGTAGGCCTCGTCGGCTACTTCACCACCTGGGAGGGAGAGACCTTCGACACCCTCTTCGGGCCGACGATCGACGCGATCCGCACCTTCACCAGGAAGCCGCTGCTGCTCCTGGAAACCGCGTCCGAGCCCACCGAGGCCCGAACGGCGGTCGTCCGCAGCCTCTTCGCCGGAGTCCAGTCGCGTGACGACGTCCTCGGCTTCGTCTGGTTCGACCACAACAAGCGGGCCGACTGGCGGCTGTCCTCGACCCCTGTGGCACTCGCCGAGTTCAAGCGGCTGGCCGCCGACGACATGTTCGGATTCGACGTACGGAAGCCGTGATGAAAGATCCGACGAACGAGATCCCGGTGGCGATCCCCGCGGGGCGGCACATGGCCGTCCGGACGCTGACGGCACCCGAGCCGGCGCCCGGGCTGCCACGCCCGTCCGCGCCCGAGTACCACGTCCCGGTGCCACCGGAGACGGCCTGGGACATGGGGCCCAGCCCGCGGCGGACCTGGGCCGGCCGGGCGGGACTGTTCTGCGTCCTCATGGTCCAGGCGGTGCTCTCGCTGCGGCTGCACAACACCGCCGCCCAGGACGAGGCGCTGTACCTCTCCGCCGGGCATACGCTGCTGGACCATCTGCTCCGCGGCACTCCCGTGCCCACGCACTACGCCGGCTACTTCTCGGGCTCGCCGTTCCTGTATCCGGTGCTCGCCGCCCTCGTGGACGCGTGGTACGGACTCACCGGCGCGCGCGTGCTGAGCCTCGCCTTCATGCTCGGCGCGACATCGCTGCTGTACTCCCTCAGCCGCCGCCTGTTCAACGAGCGGGTGGCGCTCGCCGCGGCAGCGCTTTTCGCCGTCACCCAGTCCACCGTCGTGCTCGGCTTCTTCGCCACGTTCGACGCTCCGGCGGTCTTCCTGCTGGCACTGGCCGCCTGGATCGTCGTGAGGACCGGCCGGTCGCCCCTCGTGGCGGTCCTGCTCGCCGCACCGGTCGCGGTCCTCGCGGCGGCGGTCAAGTACGCCTCCGCGCTCTATCTGCCCACGCTCGTGGTCCTCGCACTGCTGACCGCCCGGCACCACCACGGCAGGAAGAGCGTCGCACGGGCGTTGCTCCTCGCACTCGGCACCGGTGCGCTGCTCGGCCTCGGGCTCTGCTTCACGGACGTCATCGACGGCGTACGGTTCACCACCACCCAACGCGCACACGGCACCGATTCCGCTGTGGACCTGCTGGGGAAGTCCGCTCTGTGGGGCGGCCTGATGTTTCTGACGGCGTGCGGCGGGGCCGTTTCCTACCTGCGCCGGGGCCGGATGAACGAGTCGCCGGCGGCGCTGCGGCAGAGCGTTCCGGGCCGGTGCCGGCGCGGCCTGCTGGGACTGCTGCTGTGCGGCACGGCCCTGCTCGCCCCGGCCTACCAGATCCACCTCGCGGCTTCCATCTCCCTCAACAAGCACCTGGGTTACGGTCTGCTGTTCGCTGCGCCCATGGCGGGCGTCGGCCTGGTCCGGCTCGTCGGCGCGCACTTCCGCCACCCGCAGTTCGGGATCGTGATCTGGGTGGTCATGCTCTGCATGGGCCTGGCCCAGTCGGCCGAACGGTTCGCGTCCTGGCCCCGGGCCACCCATCTGGAGACGCTGAAGGAATACCTCACCGACGGCGGCCGCTATCTCGCCTCCACGCGTGAGATCCCCATGTACTACCTGCGGGACCGCACCAGCCAGGACCAGTGGAGCTCGCTGTACGGCATCGACTACGAGGGCGCCGACGGCAGGAGGCACACCGGCCCGGACGGCTACCGCAGGGCCATCGCGGACGGCTGGTTCGACCTCGTCGTACTCGACGGCTACGCCACTCCCGAGATGGACGAGGTGGTCGCCGGGGCCCTGGAGGGAAACGAGAAGTACCGCCTCCTCGCAGCCGTTCCGTTCGAGCTGAGTGACGGCGGCGGTGCGTATCGCATCTGGGTCAGGCGGTAGCGGGTGTCACCGCCCGGCGTCGGCCGCCGCCGAGGCCTGCTGCTGCCCGCGGGCGTAGATCTGCCGGAAGGCGAACTCGGCGAGGTCGTCGCCGGCCCCGAAAACACCCCGGTCGGCCTCGGTGACCCGCTTGCCGCTGGTGAAGCCGGCATAGGTGAAGTACGTGTAGCGGCCCACGCTGTTGGCGGTGCGCCGGCAGACGGTCGAGTGGCAGAAGGACGGGACACCGGCACCGGACAGCGGGGCGATGCCGCCGACGGCCTCCTCCTTGGCCCTGGCGGCCTGCGCCGCGGACTCGAAGACCGCGACGCCCACGGTGACGGCGACCCCGTCCTTCGTGTAGGTCGCGCGGAACATCCGGTCGCAGCCGTTACGGGTGAGCACCGGACCCAGCGCACCCTCGGTGGCCGCGGCGCAGTCCGTGGTGCCGGCCGTCGGACCCTTGGTGTAGACCCGGTCGCCCATGGTCAGACTGTGGCCGGGGAAGAGCGTGTCGGCGCTCAGCGGAGCCGTGTCCTTCCCGGCGCTGGATATGAACTCCTTGGGGTCCGGCGGGGGAGGCGGCGCCACCGAGGAGAAGGAGGGCGCCGGCTGCGCGGACCGGCCGGGCAGTTCCTTCGGGCTCGGCAGATCGCTTGCGGCCGCACCGCGTCCCTCGGTGCCGCCGGCCGTCACGATCACCGTCGCCACGACCGCGGCGGTCGCGACCACCCCGCCGCCGGTCCACAGCCACTTCCTGCGCCGTTTGCGCGCATCGGCCTGCTCGGCGAGTGCGGCCCAGTCCGGACTCTGTGTGCCAAAGCTCATGCCGGGCATCCTAAGGTCCTGTCCGGCCGGCCGTGCCGGGGCCTAAAACCCTTTGGGAAATGCCCCATCGGTACCGGATGATGCCCACCATGGGACATGTCGAGGCCGCGCACCTGGAGTACTACCTGCCCGACGGGCGGGTGCTGCTCGGTGATGCGTCATTCCGAGTGGGGGAGGGCGCCGTGGTCGCCCTGGTCGGCGCCAACGGCGCGGGCAAGACCACGCTGCTGCGACTGATCTCCGGCGAACTGCAGCCGCACGGCGGGACCGTGACGGTCAGTGGCGGACTCGGTGTGATGCCCCAGTTCGTCGGCTCGGTGCGGGACGAGCGTACGGTCCGCGACCTGCTGGTCTCGGTCGCCCAGCCGCGCGTCAGGGAGGCCGCGGCGGCCGTCGACGCGGCCGAGCACGCCATCATGACGGTGGACGACGAGGCCGCGCAGATGCGGTACGCCCAGGCGCTCAGCGACTGGGCGGAGGCGCGTGGGTACGAGGCCGAGACGGTCTGGGACATGTGCACCATGGCGGCGCTCGGCATCCCGTACGAGAAGGCCCAGTGGCGTGAGGTACGCACGCTCTCCGGCGGCGAGCAGAAGCGGCTCGTCCTGGAGGCGCTGCTGCGCGGCCCCGACGAGGTGCTGCTGCTCGACGAGCCGGACAACTATCTGGACGTGCCCGGCAAGCGTTGGCTCGAGGAGCGTCTCAAGGAGACCCGCAAGACGGTCCTCTTCATCTCGCACGACCGGGAGCTGCTGGCCCGGGCCGCCGAGAAGATCGTCAGCGTGGAGCCCAGCCCGGCCGGGTCGGACGTCTGGATGCACGGCGGCGGCTTCGGTACGTACCACGAGGCGCGGCGGGAGCGCTTCGCCCGTTTCGAGGAGCTCAAGCGACGCTGGGACGAGGAGCACGCCCGGCTGAAGGCACTGCTCCACCGGCTGCGGCAGCAGGCGGAGATCAGCCCCGACATGGCGTCCCGCTACCGCGCGATGCAGACCCGCTTCAAGAAGTTCGAGGAGGCCGGGCCGCCGCCGGAGCCGCCGCGCGAGCAGGACATCCGGATGCGGCTGGCCGGCGGGCGCACCGGCGTGCGGGCATTCACCTGCGAGGGCCTGGAGCTCACGGGGCTGATGAAGCCCTTCTCGCTGGAGGTCTTCTACGGCGAGCGCGTCGCCGTCCTCGGCTCCAACGGCTCCGGGAAGTCCCACTTCCTCCGCCTGCTGGCGGGCGAGCCGGTGGCCCACACGGGCATGTGGAAGCTGGGCGCACGCGTCGTCCCCGGGCACTTCGCCCAGACCCACGCCCACCCCGAGCTGCTCGGCCGCACGCTTGTCGACATCCTGTGGACGGAGCACGCGAAGGACCGCGGGCAGGCGATGAGCGCGCTGCGCCGGTACGAACTGGAACGCCAGGGCGACCAGCCCTTCGAGAAGCTCTCCGGCGGTCAGCAGGCCCGCTTCCAGATCCTCCTCCTGGAGCTGGCCGGCACGACCGCGCTGCTCCTGGACGAGCCCACGGACAACCTGGACCTGGAGTCCGCGGAGGCACTCCAGGACGGTCTGGAGTCCTACGACGGCACGGTCCTCGCGGTCACCCACGACCGCTGGTTCGCGAAGTCCTTCGACCGCTACCTGGTCTTCGGCTCGGACGGCGTCGTCCGGGAGACGAACGAGCCGGTCTGGGACGAACGCCGCGTCGAACGAGCGCGCTGATCCCCTAGCGGGCCTGGAGGGCGTACAGTGCCACCGCCATGGCGAGGGCCAGGCGGCGGTCCAGGGTGCTGCCCTGGACCGAGATCCGGTAGCGGTCGAGGATGCCCCGTTTGCGTTCCACGGACATGACCGGGACGTCCTTCCGGGCGAAGTCGAAGTGGTACACGTACGGCACCGGCACCGGAATCGGGAGCGCGTCCGCGACCTCCAGGACCCGGCGGGCCACCGCGGTGCCGAGGCTGCGTTCGGTGCCGGTGGCCGGGGGCCGGCCGTCGGGCGTGAGGTACCGGGTGGAGCGGAGCAGCGAGGCCTTCGCGTCCTTCTTGAACGAGCCGAGGGGCTCGCCGTCCGCGCCGGTCACGTCGTAGACGGCGCCGAGGTCGATCTGGCGCGCCTTGAAGCGGCAGAGTGTTCGGCGGTCCTCGCCGGTCCAGTGGGTGACCTCCTCCTTGAGCTTGAAACGCTTCTGCTCGGCGAAGACGACGACCGGCCCGTCCTCCTGGGCGGAGATCACGTAGCGGTTCACGATGGGGGTGATCTTCTGGCGCATGTGGAACTCGGTGAGGCTCTGGATGAGTGGGACACTAGGGACGGAAGGGGCGTCCTGGCACTCCCCGGAAGTTGCCCCGTTCCAGGACTTTCGTCGTGGTCTCGCGGGGGCGTTTTGACCCGTCCGGGGCGCCCCGGGTAAGCTCCTGAGTTCGTTATGCGTATTGGCTTGCTCGTTCTCACGTGAGAGGCCGTTACGCCGGTCCACCGGGCCGATGACCAGCGACCAGCACGCGGTTTGCGTCACCGCCGTGCGGTCATGGCTGTCGTGATCGTCCGTGGTGGCCTTGTCAGGACCCACTCACTGAAGAAGCGAAGGCTACGACCGTGCGTACGTACAGCCCCAAGCCCGGCGATGTCACCCGCCAGTGGCACGTCATTGACGCTCAGGACGTCGTCCTGGGCCGTCTGGCGACCACTGCCGCGAACCTCCTCCGGGGCAAGCACAAGCCGATCTACGCGCCCCACATGGACATGGGTGACTTCGTCATCATCATCAACGCCGACAAGGTTCACCTGTCCGGCAACAAGCGGACCCAGAAGATGGCGTACCGCCACTCCGGTTACCCGGGTGGTCTGCGCTCCGTCCGCTACGACGACCTTCTGGCGAACAACCCCGAGAAGGCCGTCGAGAAGGCCATCAAGGGCATGATCCCCAAGAACTCCCTCGGCCGTCAGATGCTCTCGAAGCTGAAGGTCTACTCGGGCGACCAGCACCCGCACGCTGCCCAGCAGCCGGTGCCGTTCGAGATCACCCAGGTCGCGCAGTAATTCCGGCCACCCCCTAAGACTGAAGAGAATCTGAGGAGAATCGTGGCCGACGAGACCACTTTCGAGGACGCTGCCGTCGAGGGCGAGGAGACCTACGCCGAGGTCACCACCTTCGAGTCCGAGGCCCCCATCGAGGGCGAGTACACCAGCGAGTCGCTGGCCTCCCGCTTCGGCGAGCCCCAGCCGGCCGCCGGCCTGGGCCGCCGCAAGAACGCCATTGCCCGCGTCCGGATCGTTCCGGGCACCGGCAAGTGGAAGATCAACGGTCGCACCCTCGAGGACTACTTCCCGAACAAGGTGCACCAGCAGGAAGTCAACGAGCCGTTCAAGGTTCTGGAGCTGGACGGCCGCTACGACGTCATCGCCCGCATCGCGGGTGGCGGTGTCTCCGGCCAGGCCGGCGCCCTGCGCCTGGGCGTGGCCCGCGCGCTGAACGAGGCGGACGTGGACAACAACCGCGGCCCGCTGAAGAAGGCCGGCTTCCTGAAGCGTGACGACCGTGCGGTCGAGCGCAAGAAGGCCGGTCTGAAGAAGGCCCGCAAGGCGCCGCAGTACAGCAAGCGCTAAACCCCGCCTGCTTCATACGTTCGCCCCGGCGGCACACTTGTGCTGCCGGGGCGTTCGTTTCTCGTCCCAGTGGCAGGCGCCCGGGCGTGGCGCCTGGTGGATCGCAATGGAGGACAGCAGTGGCACGACTCTTCGGCACGGACGGTGTGCGCGGTGTCGCCAACGCGGATCTGACGGCGGAGCTGGCGCTCGGCCTGTCGGTCGCGGCGGCACATGTGCTCGCCGAGGCGGGTACGTTCGAGGACCATCGGCCGAAGGCGGTGGTCGGGCGTGATCCTCGCGCGTCCGGAGAGTTCCTGGAGGCCGCCGTCGTGGCGGGCCTGGCCAGCGCGGGCGTCGACGTGCTGCGCGTCGGTGTCCTGCCCACCCCCGCGGTCGCGTACCTCACCGGGGCGCTGGGAGCCGACCTCGGCGTGATGCTGTCCGCCAGCCACAACGCCATGCCCGACAACGGCATCAAGTTCTTCGCCCGCGGCGGTCACAAGCTCGCCGACGAGCTGGAGGACCGTATCGAGACCGTCTACGAGGAACACCGCACCGGTGCGCCCTGGGACCGGCCGACCGGCGCGGGCGTGGGCCGGGTCACGGACTACGACGAGGGCTTCGACAAGTACGTCGCGCACCTCATCGGCGTCCTCCCGAACCGCCTCGACGGGCTGAAGGTCGTCCTGGACGAGGCGCACGGCGCGGCCGCCCGGGTCTCGCCGGAGGCCTTCGCACGGGCCGGCGCCGAGATCGTCACGATCGGCGCCGAGCCGGACGGCCTCAACATCAACGACAACTGCGGTTCCACCCACCTGGACCTGATCAAGGCCGCCGTGGTCGAGCACAAGGCCGACCTCGGCATCGCACACGACGGCGACGCCGACCGCTGCCTCGCCGTGGACGCGGCCGGCAACGAGGTCGACGGCGACCAGATCCTCGCGGTGCTGGCGCTCGCCATGCGCGAGGCCGGGCAGCTGCGCAACGACACCGTGGTCGGCACGGTCATGTCCAACCTGGGCTTCAAGCTTGCCATGGAGCGCGAGGGCATCGCCCTGGTCCAGACGGCGGTCGGCGACCGCTACGTCCTGGAGTCGATGAAGGAGCACGGCTACGCGCTGGGCGGCGAGCAGTCCGGCCACGTGATCATCCTCGACCACGCCACGACCGGCGACGGCACCCTCACCGGCCTGATGCTGGCCGCCCGCGTCGCCGCCACCGGCCGCTCGCTGGCCGAACTCGCTGACGTCATGGAGCGCCTGCCGCAGGTCCTGGTCAATGTGAAGGACGTCGACAAGTCCCGCGTCGACACCTCCGCCGAGCTGGCCGCCGCGGTGACCGACGCGGAGCGCGAGCTGGGCACCACCGGCCGCGTCCTGCTCCGCCCCTCGGGCACGGAACCGCTGGTCCGCGTGATGGTCGAGGCGTCGGACATCGAGCACGCCCGCTCGGTGGCGGGTCGTTTGGCCGACGTGGTGAAGTCCGCGCTGGGCTAGGACGGGGCTTGCGGCCGGGTCGCCTGGTTCTGTGTCGGTGGCCCGGGGGATGTGCGTGGGGGTCCGGGGGGTCGCTCCCCGGGGGGTGCGGCATGGTCGAGGCGTCGGACATCGAGCACGCCCGCTCGGTGGCGGGTCGTTTGGCCGACGTGGTGAAGTCCGCGCTGGGCCAGGACCGGCCACATCCCCCGGCCTGGGCCGACTACGGCCTACGGGCCATACGGCCCCGCTGGCTCGCCCAGAGTGCCTTCTGGGCGAGCAGTGTGAGCGTGCCGGCCAGGATGATCCCGCCCAGGTTGAAGGCCAGCTGTTCGGTGGAGCCCCAGGCCTGGTGGAAGTCGCCGTAGCTGAAGGCGACAGCCGCGTTCGCCGCGGCGGGCACCGTCGTCACCGAGATCGCGACGCCCACCAGCGCGCCCGACTTCGCCGAGGTCAGTGAGAGCGTTCCGGCCGAGCCGGCCAGGAGCGCGACCACGAACGAGAACCAGTCGGGCCGGTAGATGAAGCCGGTGTTGGGGCGCGCGGCCTCCAGTTGGGCGATGCTGAACAGGCCGGCCGCGTCCATGACGGTGCTGAAGACGACCGTCACGACCATGGCCACCGCGAAGCCCAGGACCAGCGTGAACAGTGAGCGCCACACCCGCCGCCGCAGTTTCTGCACGAGCGCGACGCATATCCCGGCCAGTGGGCCGAACTCGGGGCCGACCGCCATCGCGCCCACGATCAGGATCGCGTTGTCCAGCACCACACCGCACGCGGCGATCATGGTCGCGAGCGCCAGGAACGCGACATAGGTGATGGTGAGCGTCGACTCCTCGTGGGTCGCCTCCGTCAGCTGCTCCCACACCACCGCGTCCGCGGCCTCGCCGGGTGCCTCCTGCGCGGCCTGTTCCGCGCGTCGGGACAGCGACAGATCGATGTTCTCGACGGCGATCGAGCCGTGTTCCTCGATGCCGAGTGCCCGCAGGTCGGCGATCAGTTTGTGGCCCAGCTCGCGCGTCACATCGCACAGCACCAGGTCGCCCTCGGGGTTGCGGGCGGCGCCCGGGAGGACGACCAGGTGCGTGGTCCCGACCGTCTTCTCCACGGTCTGCACGACTTCTTCGGTGAGCTCGGCCGGCACGATCAGGCGCAGATGCAGCACAACGAGCTCCTCAGGGTCTTGCCTCAGAGTTTGCGCAGAGACAGCCGTTGGACCTTGTGATCGGGGCCTTTCCTCAGAACCAGCGTGGCACGGCCGCGGGTGGGCGCCACATTCTCCAGGAGATTCGGCCTGTTGATCGTCCGCCACATCGTGCGGGCGTAGTCGAGCGCTTCCTCTTCACCGACCTTCGTGTACCTCTGGAAGTACGACGACGGATCCTGGAAGGCCGTCTCGCGAAGCTTCCGGAAGCGGTTGAGGTACCACTGCTCGATGTCCTCGGGCCGCGCGTCCACGTACACGCTGAAGTCGAAGTAGTCCGCGAGTCCGACCCGGGTGCGGCCGTCCTTGCCCGGCAGCGCGGGCTGCAGCACATTGAGGCCCTCGACGATCAGGATGTCCGGACGGCGTACGGTCAGCAGCTCGCCCGGCACGATGTCGTAGATGAGGTGCGAGTAGACGGGGGCCGTCACCTCGTCCTTGCCGGCCTTGATGTCGGCGACGAACCGGGTCAGGGCCCTGCGGTCGTACGACTCCGGGAAGCCCTTGCGCGAGGTCAGGCCGCGCGCGCGGAGCTCCTGCATCGGCAGCAGGAAGCCGTCCGTGGTGACCAGCTCCACCCGCGGATGCTCCGGCCAGCGGGCCAGTAGCGCCTGGAGGAGCCGGGCCACCGTGGACTTGCCCACGGCCACGCTCCCGGCGACGCCTATGACGAAGGGCGTGCCGCGCTGGGTGCCGTTCTCGCCGAGGAAGGTGTTGAGCGCGCCGCGCAGCTCGGCCGTGGCCTGGACGTACAGATTCAGCAGCCGCGACAGCGGCAGATATACGTCGCGCACCTCGTCGAGGTCGATGACATCGCCCAGGCCGCGCAGCTGCTCGACCTCCTCGGCGGTCAGCGGCAGCGGCGTCTTGTCCCGCAGCGCGCTCCACTCGGTGCGGGTGAGGTCGACGTACGGCGTCGATTCGGCAGCCCGGCGCTGCGTGCTTCGTGGCGGCGAAGTGATCACACGGCCATTGTCGTGCGTGAGCCGCGTCCGTGGGGGGTGGGCTCGGTCACGCCCGCGCCCGGAGCGCCCGGTACGCGCTGCCCGGCATCAAGGGCGGGAGAGCGTCCCTGGAGAAGGTCCGGGGCCCCGCAGGCCGTAGGCTTCACGCCATGTGCGGAATCGTTGGTTACGTAGGCGGACAGTCGGCGCTCGATGTGGTCATCGCGGGCTTGAAGCGGCTCGAGTACCGGGGCTACGACTCGGCGGGTGTCGCCGTCCTCGCCGACGGCGGGCTCGCCGCCGCGAAGAAGGCGGGCAAGCTCGTCAACCTGGAGAAGGAGCTCGTCGACCGGCCGCTGCCGGCCGGGAGCACCGGTATCGGCCACACCCGGTGGGCCACCCACGGCGGGCCCACGGACGCCAATGCCCACCCGCACCTGGACAACGCCGGGCGCGTCGCCGTCGTGCACAACGGCATCATCGAGAACTTCGCCCGGCTGCGCGCCGAGCTGACCGAGCGCGGGCACGATCTCGCCTCGGAGACCGACACCGAGGTCGTGGCGCATCTGCTCGCCGAGTCGTACTCGTCGACCGCCGACCTTGCCGAGGCCATGCGGCAGGTGTGCCGGCGCCTGGAGGGCGCCTTCACACTGGTCGCGGTGCACGCCGACGAGCCGGATGTCGTGGTCGGCGCCCGCCGCAACTCGCCGCTGGTGGTGGGTGTCGGGCAGGGCGAGGCCTTTCTCGCCTCCGACGTGGCCGCGTTCATCGCGCACACGCGTGACGCGATCGAGCTGGGCCAGGACCAGGTCGTCGAGCTGCGCCGGGACGGCGTCACGGTGACGGACTTCGCCGGCAAGCCGGCCGAGGTCCGCGAGTTCCACGTGGACTGGGACGCGTCCGCCGCCGAGAAGGGCGGCTACGACTACTTCATGCTCAAGGAGATCGCCGAGCAGCCGAAGGCGGTCGCCGACACCCTGCTGGGCCGTATCGACGGCGAGGGCTCGCTGACGCTGGACGAGGTCCGTATCCCGGACTCCGTCCTGCGCGAGATCGACAAGGTCGTCATCGTGGCGTGCGGCACCGCGTATCACGCCGGCATGATCGCCAAGCTCGCCATCGAGCACTGGACGCGCATCCCGTGCGAGACCGAGCTCGCGAGCGAGTTCCGCTACCGGGACCCGATCCTCGACCCGCGCACGCTCGTCATCGCCATCAGCCAGTCCGGCGAGACCATGGACACGCTGATGGCGCTGCGCCACGCCCGTGAGCAGGGCGCGAAGGTGCTGGCCATCTGCAACACGAACGGGTCGACGATCCCTCGCGAGTCGGACGCGGTGCTCTACACCCACGCCGGCCCCGAGGTGGCCGTCGCCTCCACCAAGGCCTTCCTGACCCAGCTGGTCGCCTGCTACCTGGTCGCCCTCTACCTGGGCCAGGTGCGCGGCACCAAGTGGGGCGACGAGATCCGGGCCGTCATCCGGGACCTCGCCGACATCGCCGTCGACGTGGAGAAGGTCCTGGAGACCATGGAGCCGGTGCGCGAGCTGGCCCGGTCGCTGGCGGACAAGAACACGGTTCTCTTCCTGGGCCGTCATGTGGGCTACCCGGTCGCCCTGGAAGGCGCGCTCAAGCTCAAGGAGCTCGCGTACATGCACGCGGAGGGCTTCGCGGCGGGTGAGCTGAAGCACGGACCGATCGCGCTGATCGAGGACGACCTGCCCGTGGTCGTGGTCGTCCCGTCCCCGCGGGGCCGCTCGGTCCTCCACGACAAGATCGTCTCCAACATCCAGGAGATCCGCGCGCGGGGCGCCCGGACCATCGTGATCGCCGAGGAGGGCGACGAGGCGGTCGTCCCGTACGCCGACCACCTGATCCGTATCCCGGCCACGCCGACCCTGCTCCAGCCGCTGGTCGCCACCGTGCCGCTCCAGGTCTTCGCCTGCGAACTGGCGACGGCCCGGGGCAACGAGGTCGACCAGCCCAGGAACCTGGCGAAGTCGGTCACGGTCGAATGATCATCGGAGTCGGCATCGACGTCGCCGAGATCGACCGCTTCGCGGCGGCGCTCGAGCGCACACCGGGAATGGCGCAGCGCCTCTTCGTCGAACGGGAGCTGTTCCTCCCCAGCGGCGAGCGGCGCGGCGTGGCCTCCCTGGCGGTCCGTTTCGCCGCCAAGGAGGCCATCGCGAAGGCTCTGGGCGCCCCGTCAGGCCTCCACTGGACCGATGCCGAGGTCTACACGGAGGACAGCGGCCGCCCTCGGCTGAGGGTGAAGGGCACGGTCGCGGCCGCGGCGGAGGAGCGAGGCGTACGCGCGTGGCACGTCTCCCTGAGCCACGACGCGGGCGTCGCCTCGGCGGTGGTCATCGCGGAGGGTTAGCCCCTGCGTGCGGCTGCGACGACGGCTTCGCTCGACCCGGGGGACGTCTGTCTACCGCCTCGGTGGCGTGTGAAGGGGGCCGTGGAGGGGGTGGCGGCCGGGCCGTAAAACGTGATTTGTGACGCGCGAACGTGCCGGTCACCTCCACGGACCGCGAGTTCGCGCGGCGTAAATCATGCCCGGCCCGGACGGTACCCCCGCAACGGCCACCGGCAACCGGCAGCAACCCCCAGCCCGTCCGGCGTTTGAGGACGGACACTCAGGCCGCCCGGACGGAGCGCGGTCACACCGGCGCGGTCACACCGCGGCAACGCCGCCCCGGCGGACCCCCGTGCGGCAGACTCTGCGGCATGCGTACTGCGTACTGCGTGGAGACCGTACGAGCCGCCGAGCGCGAGCTCATGGCGCGGCTGCCGGAGGGCGCGCTCATGCAGCGGGCCGCCGCCGGGCTGGCCGCCGTGTGTGCCGATGTGCTGGGCCGCGTCACCGGCGCCCGGATCGTGCTGCTCGTCGGCAGCGGGGACAACGGCGGCGACGCGCTGTACGCCGGCGCCCGGCTGGCGCGGCGCGGGGCCGGGGTCCGGGCGGTGCTGCTCGCGCCGGACCGGGCGCACAGCGCGGGCCTGGCCGCGTTGAGGGCCGCGGGCGGGCGGGTCGCCGAGGACCCGTACGGGGCGCTGCGCGCCGCCGACCTCGTGCTGGACGGGATCACCGGGATCGGGGGCCACGGCGGGCTGCGACCGGACGCGGTGGAGCTGGTGCGGGCCACGCTGGGCACGGACGCCGTCATGGTCGCCGTCGATCTGCCGAGCGGCGTCGAGGCGGACACGGGCGAGGTGCGGGGCGAGGCCGTGCGCGCCGACGTCACGGTGACTTTCGGCACGTACAAGCCGGGGCTGCTGATCGACCCGGCCCGGGATTACGCGGGGGCCGTACGGCTGGTGGAGATCGGGCTGGAGCTGCCCCCCACGGCGGATGCGGAGGCGCTCCAGTACCGGGATGTGGCGGGTCTGCTGCCCGTACCGGACGCGGAGTCCGACAAGTACCGGCGGGGCGTGGTCGGCGTGGTCGCGGGGTCGGCCCGTTACCCCGGCGCGGCCGTGCTCGCCGTCGCGGGGGCGCTGAGGGGTGGCGCGGGGGCCGTGCGGTACGTCGGGCCGGCCGCGGACGCGGTGATCGCCCGGTTCCCGGAGACGCTGGTCCACCAGGGGCCGCCCGGGAAGGCGGGGCGGGTGCAGTCCTGGGTGGTGGGTCCTGGCCTGGGGGATTCGGGGCGGGACTTCCTCGACGAGGTGATCGCGGAGGACGTGCCCGTCCTGGTGGATGCGGACGGTCTGCGGCTGCTCGACGCCGCGCGGGTGCGGTCCCGTACGGCGCCCACCCTGCTCACCCCGCACGCCGGCGAGGCGGCGGCGCTGCTGGGCGTGGCGCGCGAGCAGGTCGAGGCCGCCCGGCTCGCGTCCGTGCGCGCGCTCGCCGAGAAGTACGGCGCCACCGTGCTGCTGAAGGGATCCACCACCCTGGTCGTCGGCCCGCACCCCGAAAGCCCCGTACGGGTCAACCCGACCGGCACGCCCTGGCTGGCCACCGCCGGCAGCGGTGACGTCCTGTCGGGCCTTGCCGGGGCCCTGCTCGCGGCGGGTCTGGAGCCCCTGGACGCGGCGTCGGTCGCGGCATACCTGCACGGCCTGGCGGCCCGGCATGCCTCCCGGGGCGCGCCGGTCATCGCCTCCGAGGTCGCGGCAGCGCTCCCTGCGGCCTGGCGGGACATCCGGGACGTTCTGAGAGACTGAGCGGGATGAGCGCGATGACCCACACACCCATGCGAGCCCGGGCGGAGATAGATCTGGCCGCACTGCGCGCCAATGTCCGTGCGATCCGCGAGCGCGTACAGCCACACTCCGCACAGGTGATGGCTGTCGTGAAGGCGGACGCGTACGGGCACGGCGCCGAGCCCTGTGCCAGAGCGGCCCTCGGGGCCGGCGCCACCTGGCTCGGTACCGCCACCCCGCACGAGGCGCTGACGCTGCGCGCCGCGGGGATCGAGGCCCCGCTGATGTGCTGGCTGTGGACGCCGGGCGGCCCCTGGAGAGAGGCCGTCGAGGCGGACGTGGATGTGTCGGTGAGCGGCATGTGGGCGCTGCGTGAGGTGACGGCGGCGGCCCGGCAGGCCGGCCGCCCGGCGCGTGTCCAGCTGAAGGCGGACACCGGACTGGGCCGCAACGGCTGCCAGCCGGCCGACTGGCCGGAGCTGGTCCAGCAGGCGCTGGCGGCCGAGACGGAGGGGACCGTCAGGGTCACCGGGCTGTGGTCGCACTTCGCTTGCGCGGACGAGCCGGGCCATCCCTCGATCGCCGCTCAGCTGTCGGTCTTCCGGGACATGGTGGCCTACGCCGAGAAGGAGGGCGTCGAGCCGGAGGTGCGGCACATGGCCAACTCCCCGGCGACGCTGACGCTCCCGGAGGCGCATTTCGACCTGGTACGGACCGGTATCGCGATGTACGGGATCTCGCCGAGCCCCGAGCTGGGCACCCCGGCCGACTTCGGGCTGCGGCCGGTGATGACGCTCGCCGCGTCGGTGGCGCTGACCAAGGCTGTTCCGGCGCGTCACGGCGTGAGTTACGGGCATCACTACATCACGCCGCGGGACACCACCCTCGGCCTTGTGCCGCTCGGTTACGCCGACGGCATACCGCGTCACGCCTCGGGCCGCGGCCCGGTGCTGGTGGGGGGAAAGGTCCGCAGGGCCGCGGGCCGGATCGCCATGGACCAGTTCGTCGTCGATCTGGACGGGGACACGGTCGAGCCGGGCGCGGAGGCGGTGCTGTTCGGACCGGGTGACCGGGGCGAGCCGACCGCCGAGGACTGGGCGGAGGCGGCGGGCACCATCGCGTACGAGATCGTGACGAGGATCGGTACGCGTGTCCCCCGCGTCTATGTGAACAGGTAGCGGCGTGAACGAGTGTCCCGACTAGCAGTGGACGGAGCGGCACGGTGAGCGAGACCAGCACGGGGGACGTGGCGGCCACGGCCGCCGCGGTGGCGGACAACTGGCGCCGGGCGGGCCTGGCCGGTGCCGCGATCGGCGTGCTCGCCGCGGGCGCGGCGGCGGGTGTGGCGGTCGAGCGGCTCACCGTGGGCCGCGGGATGCGCCAGAAGGCCCGGCTGGCGCTGGACGCCGTGGGTCCGTACGGCTCGCTGCGCGGCACCGCGGGCCGGGTGTCGGCCGACGACGGAACGGTGCTCCAGTACGAGACGGACGAGCTCGACCCGGACGGCGCGTCCGAACCGCGCAAGCGCCGGCTGTTCGGACGGAAGCTGCCCGCGCCCGTCACGGTGGTCTTCAGCCACGGTTACTGCCTCAGTCAGGACTCCTGGCACTTCCAGCGGGCCGCGCTGCGCGGTGTCGTACGGACCGTGCACTGGGACCAGCGCAGCCACGGCCGCTCGGGGCGCGGAGTGACACAGGCGCGGGACGGTGTGCCGGTCGACATCGATCAGCTGGGCCGTGATCTGAGGGCGATCATCCACGCGGCGGCGCCGAAGGGGCCGCTGGTGCTGGTCGGTCACTCCATGGGCGGTATGACGATCATGGCGCTTGCGGACCAGTTCCCGGAGCTGATCCGCGAACGCGTCGTCGGCGTCGCCTTCGTCGGCACGTCGTGCGGCAAGCTCGGCGAGGTGAACTACGGCCTGCCGGTGGCGGGCGTGAACGCGCTGCGGCGTGTGCTCCCGGGTGTGCTGCGGGCGCTCGGTTCGCAGGCGGAGCTGGTGGAGCGGGGGCGGCGGGCCACGGCGGATCTGTTCGCCGGCCTGATCAAGCGGTATTCGTTCGGTTCGAAGGACGTGGACCCCGCGGTCGCCCGGTTCGCCGAGCGGATGATCGAGAGCACCCCGATCGACGTGGTCGCGGAGTTCTATCCGGCGTTCACCGATCACGACAAGGCGGACGCGCTGAACGTCTTCTCGGAGGTCCCCGTGCTGGTGCTGGCGGGGGACCGGGATCTGGTGACCCCCAGTTCGCACAGCGAGGCCATCGCGGACCTGCTGCCGGACGCGGAGCTGGTGATCGTGCCGGACGGCGGGCATCTGGTGATGCTGGAGCACCCCGAGACGGTCACCGACCGGCTGGCCGATCTGCTGGCACGTGTCGGGGTACTCCTACCGTGCGGCTAACGTGGGCACGTGTGATTCCGCCCACCGCTGACGCGGCAGGCTTCCAACCCGTGCGGGTTGCGGTCCAGCCCGAACCGCCCCCTGAAGGGGCGAGAGGAAGCTAGCACGGCGCTTGGCGTCGCTTCGAGGAAACTGATGGAAACACCGCACAGCCCGGCGGCTGGGACAGCCGGCACCACCGCCCCCATTCTGATCACCTCGCCCGAGCAGATGAAGGAGCTGGGCCGCAGGCTGGCCGAGTTGCTGCGGCCCGGCGATCTGGTGCTGCTCACCGGCGAGCTCGGCGCGGGCAAGACGACGCTGACCCGCGGTCTGGGTGAGGGCCTGGGTGTCCGTGGCGCCGTCACCTCGCCGACCTTCGTGATCGCCCGGGTGCATCCGTCGCTGGTGGACGGTCCGCCGCTGGTCCATGTCGACGCGTACCGGCTGGACGGCGGGCTCGACGAGATGGAGGACCTGGACCTCGACGTCTCGCTGCCGGACTCCGTGGTGGTCGTCGAGTGGGGCGTGGGCAGGGTCGAGGATCTGTCGGACGACCGGCTGCACGTGGTGATCCACCGCACGGTGGGCGACACGACGGACGAGCACCGTGAGGTCACGGTGACGGGCATCGGCCCGCGCTGGTCGGACGCGGATCTGCCGTCGCTGGCCGGCTGATCCCTGGTCCGTGTGCATTTTCCGACAACTCGTCGGCAAGGTGTTGCGCAGGCCGGACCGGGCATGGTCACATGGATAGGGATAACTGGTTAGGTCTGCCTAACCATGTGTGCTCCGAAGCCTCGGGAGGCGTCCATGCCGGCCTCAGAACGCGATGCGCACCAGCGGCCCCCGTCGCCGTCGGCCCTGTCGATGAGTGAGCTGCTGGCGTCCTGCGCGGCGGCCTCGGCGGTCTCCACGCCGCCACTGAGGGAGTCGGAGAAGGTGCCCGAGGAGCCCCTGGCCGAGGAATCCGTGACCGGGGAGATCAATCAGCGGCGCGACGCCGCATAGCCCGTACGGGTGAAGATCAGGGAACGACGACGACGATCGTGCTGATCGTCGCGAAGGACCACATGGCGTCGCCGTCCGCCCGGGCCATCCGTACGCCGCCGGTCTTCTTCTTCGGATCGGGCGCGGGCAGCGAGCCGTCCACGGCGGCGCTGAAGCCGACGGTGACCTCGTCCGCCTTCGCGAACCGCACGACATGCTCGACCCTCACCCCGTCCGTGCCGGTGGTGTATCCGGTCCGGGAGGTCACCCAGTACGTGCCGGGCTTCGGCGTCGCCGTGCCCGGCACCACCGGGAAGGTCCGCTTGGCCCTGCCCCGCTCGTTGATCAGCCAGACCCGCTTGGCGTTCGGCGAGTAGACGACCCGCAGTCCCATGCCCGAGTTCCTGGGGATCGACAGCGGGTTTCTGCGTGGCTCGTCGCCCCCGGACCCTGTCGCGGAGGGTCGACGCTCGGCCAGCTCCACGGAGGAGGGCGCGTTCGCCGACGCCTGGTAGGCCAGGAAGCCGACCGCGGCGAGAGAGACCGCGGTGAGCCCGGCCACGAGTCCCGAGCTACTGCTTGACACCGGCTTCCACCTCTTCGTCCGGGTGTGTACGGATTCGTCGTGACGGTAGCAGCAGGCGCCGGGTGGGACGGGACGCCGTGCCCCTGCCGCGGGGGCCGTAGGCTGTTTGCGTGCTCTTGCTCGCCGTTGATACCGCCACACCAGCCGTCACCGTCGCTCTCCACGACGGCCGGAACGTCGTCGCCGCGTCCAGTCAGGTCGACGCGCGCAAGCACGGGGAGCTGCTGCTGCCGTCCGTCGACCGCGTGCTGGCCGAGGCCGGCCTGAAACTCGACGCCGTGACGGACGTGGTCGTCGGCGTCGGCCCCGGCCCGTACACCGGCCTGCGGGTCGGCCTGGTGACCGCTTCGGCCTTCGGCCTGGCGCTGGGCGTACCGGTGCACGGACTGTGCACGCTGGACGGGCTGGCGTACGCGTCCGGGCTCGACGAGCCCTTCGTCGTGGCGACGGACGCGCGCCGCAAGGAGGTCTACTGGGCGCGGTACACGGACTCCCGGACCCGGGTGACCGAACCCGCGGTGGACCGCCCCGCCGAGATCGCCTGCGACGTCGCGGGCCTCCCGGTGGTCGGCGCGGGCGCCCTGCTCTACCCCGAGGTCTTCCCGGACGCGCGCGGCCCCGAGCACCAGTCGGCGGCCGCCCTGGCCGCGCTGGCCGCGGAGCGGCTGGCCGCAGGGGAGCCGCTGCTGGAGCCCCGGCCGCTGTACCTGCGCCGCCCGGACGCGCAGGTGCCCAAGAACTACAAGGTGGTCACTCCCCGGTGAGCGGTGCCCCTGTGCTGCGTGAGATGCGCTGGTGGGACATCGAACCGGTGCTGGAGATGGAGCGCCGGCTCTTCCCCGAGGACGCCTGGTCGGCCGGCATGTTCTGGTCCGAGCTCGCCCATGCGCGCGGCCCGCAGGCCACCCGCCGCTATGTCGTGGCCGCAGTGTCCGACAGCGGCTCCGCCGCGGGGTCCGACAGCGGCTCCGCCTCGGAGGGCGGCCGCATCGTGGGCTACGCCGGCCTGGCCGCCGCCGGCGGGCTCGGTGACGTACAGACCATCGCCGTCGCCCGCGAGCACTGGGGCACCGGCCTCGGTGCCCGACTCCTCACCGACCTGCTCAAGCACGCCACCGCCTTCGAGTGCGACGAGGTGCTCCTCGAAGTGCGGGTGGACAACACGCGCGCCCAGAAGCTGTACGAACGCTTCGGCTTCGAGCCCATCGGCTTCCGCCGCGGCTACTACCAGCCGGGCAATGTCGACGCCCTCGTCATGCGCCTCCAAGTACAAGGAACTGAGATCCATGGCTGACGAACCCCTCGTCCTCGGTATCGAGACCTCATGCGACGAGACCGGCGTCGGCATCGTCCGCGGCACCACCCTGCTCGCGAACGACATCGCGTCGAGCGTCGAGGAGCACGCCCGCTTCGGCGGTGTCGTGCCGGAGGTCGCCTCCCGCGCCCACCTCGAGGCGATGGTGCCGACCATCGAGCGCGCCCTGAAGCAGGCCGGTGTCTCCGCGAAGGACCTCGACGGCATCGCGGTGACGGCCGGCCCCGGGCTGGCGGGCGCCCTGCTGGTCGGCGTCTCGGCTGCGAAGGCGTACGCGTACGCGCTCGGCAAACCGCTGTACGGCGTCAACCACCTCGCCTCCCACATCTGCGTCGACCAGCTGGAGCACGGCCCGCTGCCCGAGCCGACGATGGCGCTGCTGGTCTCGGGCGGCCATTCCTCGCTGCTGCTCGCCCCCGACATCACCTCCGACGTCCGCCCCATGGGCTCCACGATCGACGACGCGGCGGGCGAGGCCTTCGACAAGATCGCCCGGGTGCTCGACCTGGGCTTCCCCGGCGGCCCGGTCATCGACCGCCTCGCGAAGGAGGGCGACCCCACCGCCATCGCCTTCCCGCGCGGACTCACCGGCCCGCGCGACCCCGCGTACGACTTCTCCTTCTCCGGCCTCAAGACCGCGGTCGCGCGCTGGATCGAGGCCAAGCGCAGGGCGGGCGAGGAGGTCCCGGTACGTGATGTGGCGGCCTCCTTCCAGGAGGCGGTCGTCGACGTCCTCACCCGCAAGGCCGTCCGCGCCTGCAAGGACGAAGGCGTCGACCATCTGATGATCGGCGGCGGCGTCGCCGCCAACTCCCGGCTGCGCGCGCTGGCGGAGGAACGCTGCGAGCGGGCCGGTATCCGCCTGCGCGTCCCCCGCCCGGGCCTGTGCACCGACAACGGCGCGATGGTCGCGGCCCTGGGCGCCGAGATGGTCGCCCGCAACCGCCCCGCCTCGGACCTGGGCCTCTCGGCGGACTCCTCCCTCCCGGTGACGGACCCGCATGTGCCGGGCCATACGCACGGCCACAGCCACGACCACGACCACCTGCACGAGCTCAGCAAGGACAACCTCTACTCATGACGGTCGCCCTGATGTGGGAGGCCCGCGCAGCCGAGGGGCGCGGGCCGGAGCTGCTGACCTGGGCGAAGGAACAGCCGCTCGCACACGAGCCGCTGCGCCGCGAGACCTTCACGGCTCCGCAGGACCGCGTCCTGGTCATCACCTGGTGGGACGCGGCCTACGACGCCGACCTGCCCGAACTCCCCGAGCCGGACCCGGGCCTGGTCACCCGGTCCGTCCACCGCTGGCGCTTCGCGTCCGCGTAAGCGCGCGATGACGGGTGGCAGTGAGGGCTGACCCGACCGCGGACAGCACGACGGGCGCCTGGCTCATGGCCACTGCCGGCCATCCCGATGCCGGAGCGGGCCGGCGATGAGTTTCGGGGCGGAAGGCGGTCTACCTGGCAAGAGCCGCGTGAGACGGCCCGAGCAGGAGGCAGCGTCATGCAGAAGATCACCACCTTCCTCTGGTTCGACAACCAGGCCGAGGAGGCCGCGAACTTCTACACGTCCCTCTTCGACGATTCGAAGGTGACCGGTGTCCATCGGTACGGCGAGTCGGGACCGGGGGAACCGGGCAGCGTCATGACCGTCACCTTCGAGTTGGCCGGCCGGCAGTTCACCGCTCTGAACGGCGGCCCGCAGTTCCCGTTCACCGAGGCGATCTCGCTCAGCGTGGACTGCGCCGACCAGGCGGAGGTGGACGAACTGTGGGCCAGGCTCACCGAGGGCGGCGAGGAGGCACCGTGCGGCTGGCTCAAGGACAAGTACGGCCTGTCGTGGCAGATCACTCCCAGGAAGGTGATCGAACTGCTCAGCGACCCGGACCCGGTCAAGTCCGCTCGGGCGATGAAGGCCGTCCTGGGGATGAAGAAGATCGACATCCAGGCAGTGGTGGACGCGTACGAGCAGGGGTGACCCGGCCTCGCGGGCGTGGCCTCAGCAGTGGTGCGCGGGGCGGGTGGAGGTGAAACCGGTGCGACCGCAACGCGCAGAAGCCGGCAGGTTAGCCTGCGGCGCATGGCCCGTCGCAACCCTCTGCCCCCGCCTCCGCCGCCCGTGCACCTGCGTGCCTGGCCCGACCGCGAGGCGATGCTCGCCGACCGGGCGCAGGTCCTGGGGGAGTTGAGCAGGCGCAGCGTGGGGCTGAGACGGCTGATGCTGCTGTGGGCGATGGCGGTACTGGTCGCGGTGGGATGGTCGTTCGTGGGGGCGGCGCTCCTGACCTTCGCCGAATCCCTGGACGTCATCAGCTACTTCTTCGGCGCGCTCATGCTGGCGTTGGGCCTCGCGTCGATGGTGCCGACGGGCTTCGCCGTCGCGGGCGCCGTCCGCCGGGACCGGCAGGTGCGTGAACTGCTCGACCAGTGGGGCGCGTTGGACCGAGACCCGGCGGCGGACGCGCGCTGCCGTGCACCCGGGCCGACGCTGTGCTGGCTGCTGTTGTCGGTCGCGCCGTGTGCCCTCGGCCTCTATGTGTCCTTCGCTTCGACCGCGGGCGCCGAGCCCGGCCGCGACACCTATGCGGGGGTGGCCTACGGACTCGGCATGGGCGTCATCGCCTGGCTGACCGGGCTGCTCGGCGTGGCGAAGGCGGTGTCGCACTACCGGTGGGTGACGCGGACCCTGATGGGCGCGCCGGTGCGTCGGTAGTGCCGCGACCGGTCGGTCAGGCCGGATGAGGGCCTGAGGGATGTCATGCCCGCGGTGTGGCCGGGTGCCCGATCAGCATGGTCGGGGCGCCCGCCACCCGGGTGAGGAAGACCGTCGCGGAGTACGGACCGTGCGGTTTCACCTTGCGGCGGAGTTCTTCCGGTTCGACGGCCGAACCGCGTTTCTTGACGGTGAGGATGCCGACTTCGCGTTCGCGCAGGAGCGCCTTCAGCTTCTTCAGGTTGAAGGGGAGTTCGTCGGTGATCTCGTACGCGGTGGCGTAAGGGGTCGGGCGCAGTTCGTCCGACGTGATGTAGGCGATCGTCTCGTCGAGCAGCCCGCCGTCGACCTGGGCGGCGACCTCGGCGACCAGGTGGGCGCGGATGGCGGCGCCGTCCGGCTCGTACAGATAGCGGCCGGTCCTGCGGACCGCGGGATCGGGCAGCCCGCTGCCGGCGAGGGTGTGCGGGCCTGGGAGCAGAGTGGCCCGTACCGTACCGGGGTCCGTGCCGAACCACAGCACGGCCTCCTTCACATCGCCGTGGTCGGAGATCCACTCGGCCTCGGCGTCCTCGGGGACGGCCTCGTGGGGGATGCCCGGGGCGATCTTGAGGGCGGCGCGGGGGGCCGTACGGGCCGCGCCGACGGCCCAGGACAGCGGCGGGGAGTACGCCTCCGGGTCGAAGACACGGCCGCGGCTGCCCCGCCGGGCCGGGTCGACGAAGACGGCGTCGTACGGCGCCGTGTCGATCTCGGTGACATCGGCGCAGCGGACCTCGATCAGGCCGGCCAGGTCCAGCGCCTCGGCGTTGGCGCGGGCGACGGCCGCGGTGAGCGGGTCGCGGTCGACGGCCAGGACGGAGATGCCGGCGCGTGCGAGGGCGATGGCGTCGCCGCCGATGCCGCAGCAGAGGTCGGCCAGGCTGCGTACGCCGAGCCCGGCGAAGCGCCGGGCGCGGTACGCGGCGACGGAGGCGCGGGTCGCCTGCTCGACGCCGTTCGGGGTGAAGTACATCCGGTGGGCGTCCTCGGCGCCGAACTTCGCGACCGCCCGCTGGCGCAGCCGTGCCTGGGTGAGGGCCGCGGACACGAGTCCGGCGGGGTGGTCGCGGCGCAGCCGGGTGGCGGTCGCCAGTTCCCGCGCGGGGTCGTAGTCGCGCAGGGCGGCGAG
Organism: Streptomyces sannanensis; assembly: GCF_039536205.1. Taxonomy (GTDB): domain Bacteria; phylum Actinomycetota; class Actinomycetes; order Streptomycetales; family Streptomycetaceae; genus Streptomyces; species Streptomyces sannanensis. Next base: position 4,079,532 of record NZ_BAAAYL010000001.1, read on the forward strand.
CAGGGTGCGGCCCTCCTCGGTGAGCAGAGCGGAGAAGGCGTCGAGGTCGTTCACGCGGCCCATTGTGGGCCAGTCGGTGGATGGCGGGCGCGCGGTGGCGGTGTCTGCGGGGTGCGAAGTGGGGCCGCTGACAGGATGCGATGCCATGCAACTTGTACGACAAAACGACAATATGAGGGCAAAATTCAAAGGGCAGAGGATCCGGACGGTCATGGCCGTGCTGCTGACCGCCGCGATCGGTTCCGGCTGTGCGGCAGGGGCGCCGGACAGTGGGCCGTACGGCGGAGCCGGGGCCGCGAATGCCCAGCTACGGCATTACCGGTCCGGTCCGGCCCGGGCCATGGCCGCGTACGCCGGCCAACTGCGGTTCGCCTACGCCGAACGGGAGGCCGTCGCCAGGAAGTGGGGGCTGGTCAGGACACCGCTGGTCGCTCCGCCGGCGCCGGCCGTGAAGCCGAGGATCACGACGCGCAAGGGCTTCGAGGTGGCGGGGTGGCCAGGGCTGCCGCCGGTTTTCACCTCCGTGCCGGTCGCCGAGCGGGTGGTCTTCCTGACGATCGACGACGGGGCGGAGAAGGACCCGGAGCTGCTGCGGATGATGACGGAGGTCGGCATCCCGTACAGCGCCTTCCTCAGCGACTATCTGGTGCGGGACAACTACGGGTACTTCGCCCGGATGCAGGGGCGTGGGGTGAGTCTGAACAATCACACGCTCAACCACCGCTATCTGCCGGGGCTGCCGTACGAGCGGCAGCGCAAGGAGATCTGCGACCAGCAGAGCGTCATCGAGAAGGAGTTCGGCAAGCGGCCTACGCTCTTCCGCCCGCCGTACGGCAATTACAACCGCGACACCCTGCGCGCCGCGAAGTCCTGCGGGATCAAGGCCGTGCCCCTGTGGGAGGCGGAGGCGTTCCCGGACCGTTTCGCGTGGCGCGAGCCGGACCAGGATCTGCACCCCGGCGACATCATCCTCACGCACTTCCGCGGCCGCGATGACTGGAACGGCACCATGCCCGACGTGATCCGTCATGTGATGAGGACGGTCACGGAGAAGGGGTACGCGGTGGCCAGGCTGGAGGACTACGTATGACCGCCCGGCCCGAGCCGGTCGGCGGCGGGGTGCGGCACGGCACGGCGCGTTGGCACTCCGCTTGACCGAGTGCTAATCGGAGTCCTAGTCTCAGGTCTGGCACTCCCCACCGGAGAGTGCCAGCCACACGCGACGGGCAGGTCCGGCACCCGCGACGACGGATCGACCTGGTCGCCACCTCAGACAGTTAACCCCGCGAGATCTCCGAAGGGGGAGGTCGGATCGTGACGACCACCAGCTCCAAGGTTGCCATCAAGCCGCTCGAGGACCGCATCGTGGTCCAGCCGCTGGACGCCGAGCAGACCACGGCCTCTGGCCTGGTCATCCCGGACACCGCCAAGGAGAAGCCCCAGGAGGGCGTCGTCCTGGCCGTGGGCCCGGGCCGCTTCGAGAACGGCGAGCGCCTGCCGCTCGACGTCAAGACCGGCGACATCGTCCTGTACAGCAAGTACGGCGGCACCGAGGTGAAGTACAGCGGCGAGGAGTACCTCGTCCTCTCGGCTCGCGACGTGCTCGCGATCATCGAGAAGTAATTCACCCGAAGTTTTGATCTGCGCCCCTGGCTCCCTGACCTTCATATCCGGGCGCCCGGGGCGCAGTTCATATCAGAAGAGGACTGAAACGCTCCCATGGCGAAGATCCTGAAGTTCGACGAGGACGCCCGTCGCGCCCTCGAGCGCGGCGTCAACAAGCTTGCCGACACGGTGAAGGTGACGATCGGTCCCAAGGGCCGCAACGTCGTCATCGACAAGAAGTTCGGTGCCCCGACCATCACCAACGACGGTGTCACCATCGCCCGTGAGATCGAGGTCGAGGACCCGTACGAGAACCTCGGCGCCCAGCTGGTGAAGGAGGTGGCGACCAAGACCAACGACATCGCTGGTGACGGCACCACCACCGCCACCGTGCTGGCCCAGGCGCTGGTCCGTGAGGGTCTGCGCAATGTCGCCGCCGGCGCCTCCCCGGCCGCCCTGAAGAAGGGCATCGACGCCGCCGTCGCCGCTGTCTCCGCGGAGCTGCTCGCGACCGCCCGTCCGATCGAGGAGAAGTCGGACATCGCCGCCGTCGCCGCGCTGTCCGCCCAGGACCAGCAGGTCGGCGAGCTCATCGCCGAGGCGATGGACAAGGTCGGCAAGGACGGTGTCATCACCGTCGAGGAGTCCAACACCTTCGGTCTGGAGCTGGACTTCACCGAGGGCATGGCCTTCGACAAGGGCTACCTGTCGCCGTACATGGTGACCGACCAGGAGCGTATGGAGGCCGTCCTCGACGACCCGTACATCCTGATCCACCAGGGCAAGATCTCCTCGATCCAGGACCTGCTGCCGCTGCTGGAGAAGGTCATCCAGTCCGGCGGCAACAAGCCGCTGCTGATCATCGCCGAGGACGTCGAGGGCGAGGCCCTGTCGACCCTGGTCGTCAACAAGATCCGCGGCACCTTCAACGCCGTGGCCGTCAAGGCCCCGGGCTTCGGTGACCGCCGCAAGGCGATGCTGGGCGACATGGCCGTCCTGACCGGCGGCACCGTCGTCGCCGAGGAGGTCGGCCTCAAGCTCGACCAGGTCGGCCTGGACGTGCTGGGCACCGCCCGCCGCGTGACCATCACCAAGGACGACACCACGATCGTCGACGGTGGCGGCAAGTCCGAGGACGTTGGGGGCCGCATCGCCCAGATCAAGTCCGAGATCGCCGCGACCGACTCCGACTGGGACCGCGAGAAGCTCCAGGAGCGCCTCGCCAAGCTGGCCGGCGGCGTGTGCGTGATCAAGGTCGGCGCCGCCACCGAGGTGGAGCTGAAGGAGAAGAAGCACCGTCTGGAGGACGCCATCTCCGCGACCCGCGCCGCGGTCGAGGAGGGCATCGTCTCCGGTGGTGGCTCCGCGCTGGTCCACGCCTCCAAGGTGCTCGAGGGCAACCTCGGCAAGGACGGCGACGAGGCCACCGGTGTCGCGGTCGTCCGCCGCGCCTCGGTCGAGCCGCTGCGCTGGATCGCCGAGAACGCCGGTCTCGAGGGCTACGTCATCACCTCCAAGGTGGCGGAGCTGGAGAAGGGCCACGGCTTCAACGCCGCCACCGACGAGTACGGCGACCTGGTCAAGGCCGGCGTCATCGACCCGGTGAAGGTCACCCGCTCGGCGCTGGAGAACGCCGCGTCGATCGCCTCCCTGCTGCTCACGACCGAGACCCTGGTCGTCGAGAAGAAGGAAGAGGAGCCGGCGGAGCACGGCCACGGCCACGGTCACTCCCACTGAGTGCGCTGAAAAGGCCCTCGTTCCCTCCGGGGGCGGGGGCCTTTTCCCGTCTGCGCGGGCTTCCCGTGCGGCCGCTACATCTCCAGCGCGCCCAGTTGCCCCATCAGGCCGAGCCGGTCGTACTGCCACCAGCCTTCGAGGATCTTGCCGTCGCCGCGGCAGCGGTGGATCGTCGTACCGGTCATCGTGACCTGCTGGCCACTGGCCGGGATCCCCATGAAGTCACCGTTGTGAGTGGCCTCCCAGGTCCAGCGGCTGCACACCCGGTCGCCTTCCTCGATCTGGTCGTCGATGCTCATGGTGAAGTCGAACCCGCCGCGCCACATCTCGGCCTCCCGGCGGAACGCGTCCATCCCTATGACGTCCTGCGGGTTGTTCGGGTCGTGGTCGTGGTAGCTCTCCGCCACGACTTCGTCGAGCGGAGGGAGCTCGCCCTTGGTGGAAAGCAGCTCGAAGAGCCTGCGGGCGTTCGTCTTGTTGAGCTGATCGTCCCGGACCACGTCGAGGTCCGTGAACGTCGGGGTCTCGTCACAGAGGGCGACCATCTCCTGGAAGATCCGGTCGGTCTCCGGCAGGTTCGAGTTCTTCATCGCTTCTTCGTACGACGAGAACTCCACGATCTCCACGAAGTGGTTCGACTCGGACCTGTCCTTGCCTATGACGCTGTGGGTGGCGGTCCGCTTGCCCTTGGTCTGCTCGACCCATGTGTCCATGAGCCGGTTCATCTCGTCGAACCGACTGGTCTTACAGTCGATCAACTGTACGAATGTCATGGCGCCTCCCGACGTCACCCGGGTCGAGTCGGATATATCCAGTTTAGTGAAGAATGGGTGATTCGCTTAGGGTGAATGGTTCGACGTGTCCACATGGACCGGTCGGCGAACGGACGGCCAACTTGACGCTGCCGGCGGTCAGTCCGGCCTTCCAGTGCCGTCGCAGGGAGACGAGCGACGATCAGGGGGATGACGGCGAGGAGGGAGCCGGTGACACCCCGACTTCCGGCTCTGCGCCGGCTCCCCTGCGCCGGCCGCCGGAGCCCCGGTCGGGAACAACGGCGGCCAGGACCTGTTTCGGCCATCCGCTGCCTACGACCGGAGCCCCCGACATCGGCGCCTACGAGGGGCTGGGCATTCCGTGGCCGAGATCCTCACTGCGGCCCGTATTTGCGGCCTGTCCTGGAGGAGACCCCTCCGAGCAGGCCGCGCGGGACCAGCTTCGTGACGCCCATCAGCGCCTTGTACCGCGGGTCCGGGACGCACAGCGACTTGCCGCGGTTCAGGTCCTGCAGGGCCTCCGCCGCCACCTTGTCCGCGTCGAGCCACATCCAGCCCGGGATGTTCTCCGTCCCCATTCCGGCCCGCTGGTGGAACTCGGTCCGTACGAACCCGGGGCACAGTGCCATCAGCCGTACGCCCGACCCGGCCAGGTCCTTCGCCGCACCCTGGGTGAACTGCACGACCCATGCCTTGGACGCGCCGTAGGTCCCACGCGGCACGAAGGCCGCCACCGACGCCACATTGATCACCCCGCCGCGGTGGCGTTTCCGCATCGCCTCCGTGGCCGCCGAGGTGAGACGCAGCACCGCCTCGCAGTGGACCTTGAGCATCCTCAGCTCGTCGGCCATCGGGACTTCCAGATACCGGCCCTTGTTGCCGAAGCCGGCGTTGTTGACCAGCAGGTCCACCGGGTGGGTGCGGTCCGCGAGCCGTGCCTCGACCGCCGCGATGCCGTCGTCCGTGCTCAGGTCGGCGGTCAGCACCTCGGCCTCGATGGAGTGCCGGTCATGCAGTTCGGTGGCCTGCCTCTCCAGCCGGTCGGTGTCGCGCGCCACCAGCACCAGGTTCCGTCCGTCCGCGGCGAGCCGCCGCGCGAAGGCGGCACCGATACCCGCCGTCGCGCCCGTGATCAGTGCAGTCGTCATACGGGCACGTTAGTGCCCCTCGTGACCGTGCGCCGGGTGCGGCGTACCCGCCCGCTGTCCCTTCTCGACGACCACGAACTGCCCCATCATCGCCTGGTCCTCGTGATACAGCAGGTGGCAGTGGTACATGTACGGCGTGTCGGGGTCGGCCGGCCCGTCGAAGCGCATTGCCACCTTCATGGTCGTGCCCGAGGGGACGAACACCGTGTCCTTGGCCCCGCGCAGCGCGGCCGGCGGCCTCTTGCCGTTCACCTCCAGCACCCTGAACTGCACGTCGTGGACGTGGAAGTTGTGCGGCATACCGTCGTTGTTGCGTATCGTCCAGGTCTCGGCGGTGCCCCGGGCGACCGTCTCGTCCACTCGGCCCATGTCCATCTTCCGGCCGTTGATCCCGGAGAACTTCAGCTCGAAGTGGCGTCCGCGCACCGAGTCCGATCCGTCGGGGACCGCCAGTTCCCCCAGCCGCGCGGGCAGTCCGGGCGACGGGCGCAGGGACGGTGCGGCCCGCAGTTGGAGTACGTCGAAGGAGTCGTCGCCCCCGCTGAACCGCTGGTTGAAGAAGTCCATTCCCGCATCGAGCGGATGGCTGCGCAGCACGGTCCGCTCACCCGGCCGCATCCGCACCACGATCTCGGCACGCTCACCCGGAGACAGCTTCACCCGGTCCATCACGGCCGGTTGCTCCAGCAGCCCGCCGTCCGTGCCGATGAGGGAGAAGTCCCGGCCGTCGTCGAAGCCGAAGGTGTACACGCGGGCCGTCGAGGCGTTCAGCAGCCGCAGCCGTATGAGCTCGTCACCCACTTCGCGATAGGGCGCGAGGGTGCCGTTGACCATCGTGCGGTCGCCCAGGAAGCCCACGCTCGCCAGCAGCGGGTGTCCGTGGTCGAACCGTGCTCCGTCGAACCTCACGTCCTGCACGATGACCGGCAGATCGTCCACGCCGTACCGCCGCGGCAGCGTCAGCCGCTCCGTCCTGTCGTCGTCGAGCAGGAACATCCCGGCCAGACCCCGCTGTACATGCTTCTCCGTGGCCCCGTGCGGATGCGGGTGGTACCAGAGGGTCGCGGCGGGCTGGTTCACCGTCCAGCGCGGCGTCCATACGCCACCGGCATCGATCATCTGGTGCGGTCCGCCGTCCATCCGCGCAGGCAGGTGCATGCCGTGCCAGTGCACCGTGGAAGGCTCGGGCAGGGTGTTCCGTATCCGGACCTCGACCTTCTCGCCGCGCCCGGCGCGCAGCGTCGGCCCGAGGTAGTCCCCGCTGAAGCCCCAGGTCGGGGTCTTCCTCCTGGGCATGAACTCCCGCTCGCCCGCCTGCATCGTCAGGTCGAAGACGCGCGTGCCGTCCTTGCGCAGCGTGGACTTCGCGAGCGGCGGTATCGCCAGCTCGTTGCGGAAGTCCGTACTGCCGACGGTGGAGACGTCGGCGGAGGTGTACAGCCAGGTGAAGCCGGCGCCCACCGCGAGGACGAGCACGGCGACGACCGAGCCGAGGATGACGAGAACGCGCTTCAGCCGAGTCATGTTCCAAGGTTCCCGGCCGACGGCCCTCCCCGGCATCGGGGACGGCCCCCCAGTCTTCCCCGATTCAAGTCCGCGCTTTTGTCAGGGATTTCCCCCAGCAGGTACTCAGCCTCCCTGCTTGGAGACGTACTCCTTCGTCTTTCGCAGGATGTTTGGGTCCAGCGCGTCACCTGCGGCGAGCAGCCGCGGCAGCAGCGTGCGTTCGGTGGTGACGGCCCGGAACTGCACGGCCACGGTGATGTCGTGGTCCGGACGGTGCACGATCCCGATCGGGTCCCCGGCCCGGATCTCGCCCGGCTCGATCACTCGCAGATACGCCCCCGGGGCCGCGGCCTGCGTGAAGCGCCTGACCCAGCCCTGCTCCCCCAGCCAGCCGGCGAACGTGCGGCACGGAACACGGCCCGAGGCGACCTCCAGCACCAGCTGCTCGCCGACGCGCCACCGCTCACCGATCAGAGCACCGTTCACATCGACCCCGAGCGTGGTGAGGTTCTCGCCGAAGGAACCATTGCCGAGCGGTCGCCCCAGTTCCCGCTCCCACACGTCCAGATCCTCGCGTGCGAAGGCGTACACGGCCTGGTGGCTCCCGCCGTGGTGCCGCAGGTCGCACACCGTGTCACCGCCGACCCCGCTTGCCCCCACGCCCTTGGGGCCGGGGTTCGTCACCCGTACGGGCCCCTCGGTGGGCTGTTTGTCGATCCCGGTGGCGCCGCCCTCGGCGTCCGTGTAGTCGACGACCTTCGGCTTCCCCAGATTCACCGTCAGAAGTTTCATGCGGAGCACGCTAATCGCACTTCCCTCCAAGTCGCGGGCTGATTTATCCGCCGCTCCCCAAGAATCCCTTATGGTGGAAGGGTGATCGAAGCCCGTCATCTCCGCGTCCTGCGCGCCGTGGCCGCCACCGGCTCCTTCTCCGCCGCCGCACGTGAGCTGGGCTGCACCCAGCCGGCCGTGAGCCAGCAGATGAAGGCCCTGGAATCCTCCGTGGGCACCCCGCTGCTGATCCGTACCGGCCGCGAGATGCGTCTGACCCAGGCGGGCGAGGCGCTGGTGCGCCATGCCTCGGGCATCCTCGCCGGGCTGACCGCCGCGGAGGAGGAGGTCGCGGCCATCGCCGGGCTGCGCGCCGGCCGGGTGCGCCTGGTCTCCTTCCCCAGCGGCAGCTCCACCCTCGTTCCCGCGGCTCTGGCGGCCCTGCGCGCGGCCCACCCCGGAACCCGGGTCTCCCTGGTCGAGGCCGAGCCGCCGCGTTCCGTCACGATGCTGCGCGACGGTGACTGCGATGTGGCACTCGCCTTCCGCTACGAGGGTGCGGCCACTGCGGAGGAGTGGGACGAGCTCGTCGTACGCCCGCTGCTGAGCGACCGGCTCGTCGGTCTGGTCCCGGACGGGCACCGACTGGCCGGGGCGGGCACGGTGGCCATCGCCGATCTGGCCGACGAGCCGTGGATCGCGGGCTGCCCGCGGTGCCGCCGCCAGTTGGTGGAGGTCTGTGAGAGATCCGGATTCGTGCCGCGCATCGACTTCGCGACCGACGACTACCCTGCGGTGGTCGGCCTGGTCGGAGCGGGCCTCGGGGTCGCGGTGCTGCCGGAGCTGGCGCTGGAGGCGGTACGCCCCAAGGGGGCCCGTACCGTGGCGGTGGAGCCGTCCGTGCGGCGCGAGATCGTCGCGCTCACTCTTCCCGATCTGGCCCAGGTCCCGGCGGTCTCGGCCACCCTGGACCAGCTGACGCTGGTCGCCGCGCGCGGATAGGGGCCCGCGCCGGGCCGGTCGGACACTGCCGGACAGGCGGTGCAGAAACGTTTTTTCATCGAGCCGGCATCAGGCCTCCGCGGCGCCTCCCGTCGCCCCCGTCGATGTCGCGATCAGTCGGTGCCGTGCGCGGCCCATCAGCTCCTCGCGCTCGTCCTCGGTCAGGCCGCCCCACACGCCGTACGGCTCGCGCACAGCCAGTGCGTGAGCCGCGCATTGCGCTCGTACCGGGCACCTCATGCAGACCTCTTTCGCCGAGTTCTCTCGCGCGCTGCGCGCCGCTCCGCGTTCGCCCTCCGGATGAAAGAAGAGCGAGCTGTCCACCCCACGGCATGCCGCGAGCAGCTGCCAGTCCCACAGATCGGCGTTGGGTCCGGGAAGGCGGGAGAAATCTGCCATTGCATGTCCCCTCGTAACCGTGTGTCACCGTGCTGAGCCGGATACGAAACCGCCGCACCAACCCATGACCGAACATCCACTGTGTAAGTAGATGTAAATATGACTCATTGCGAATCTAGCCTCAGACACCTCAACAAGGGAAGAAAAGCCGCTAAATGGGGCATAGGTGTACGTGAACCGGTACCGAAGGTGCCGGACCTACCCGTAACTCTTTCGAGTGACCATCGTTGAGAGCTGCGGAGGCGGTTGAAGCAACAAGCGCTCGGGCAGATGCCCGAGAGCGTCAATCGCACAGGTGACGATACGTAACAGCCTGGAGGCTCAAGGTGACGCGCATCAGCTGCGGAGGGCGGCCATGACATCCGTCCTCGTCTGCGACGACTCCCCGCTTGCCCGAGAGGCGCTCCGCCGTGCGGTCGCGACCGTGCCCGGCGTCGAGCGCGTGACGACGGCGGCCAACGGCGAGGAAGTCCTCCGCCGCTGGGGTGCCGACCGCTCGGACCTGATTCTGATGGACGTACGCATGCCCGGCCTGGGCGGCGTGGAGACCGTACGCCGGCTGCTCTCCGCCGACCCCGGCGCCCGGATCATCATGCTCACGGTGGCCGAGGACCTGGACGGCGTCGCGCTCGCGGTGGCCGCCGGTGCCCGTGGGTATCTGCACAAGGACGCCTCGCGTGCCGAGTTGCGCGCGACGGTGACCCAGGCGCTGGCCGACCCCACCTGGCGGCTCGCCCCGCGGCGGCTGCGCTCGGCCGAGATGGGTGCCGCTCCGACGCTCACCGCACGGGAGATCCAGGTGCTCGAGGGTATGAGTCATGGACGGTCCAATGCCGAGATCGGCCGTGAGCTGTTCCTGTCCGAGGACACCGTCAAGACGCATGCCAGGCGGCTCTTCAAGAAGCTCGGCGCCTCGGACCGGGCGCACGCGGTGGCGCTCGGCTTCCGCTGGGGCCTGGTCCGCTAGTGCTGTGACCGGAAAGGTTTGCCGGGCGTCGCGAGCCGGTGAACCTTTCCGGTCACCGCACCAGGCAAGGGCGGGGTGCGTCGCGGCGGCGACGTGGCCGTACCCGTCCGCCGCCGGACAGTGCGTCGAAGGGGTGCGTCGGTGTCGAACGGGAGAACGTGCGAAGGCCGCGCGGCGGTGCCGATATGCGGCTCCGCCGCGCAGGTGACCGAGCGCGCTCGACCGTCGGTACAGGCCCCGACGCCCCTGGGGGGTTCCCCGGACGAAGGCCTGGAGAGAGCCGGGCACCGGAACGGGGCCGGGCACAGGGACGGGGCGGCGGGGAGGGCCGCGCCCTCGTTGTCCACGTTTCCCGCGCGATGCCGCATCCTTGAGGGGTGGAGTTCCTCGGGGACGAGTCGGTCGAGTGGCAGGGGAGGGCGCGGGAGATGAGTTCCGGCGCACCTGCTCATAACGCTTCGGTGCACAACTACGGGCACGGTGCCGCGGATCGGCATCGGTCGAGGCACGATGGACCGATGCGCGACGACGAGACCACGGTGATCGGTGCACTCGTTCACCGTGCGGTCGACGGCGACGAGCAGGCGACGCACGACCTGCTGGCTCACGTTCATCCGCTCGCCCTGCGCTACTGCCGCACCCGGCTGAATCGGTTGCCCGGTGATGCCCGCCACTTCGTGGAGGACCTGGCGCAGGAAGTCTGTGTGGCCGTCCTGATGGCGCTCCCGCGCTACAAGGACACCGGGCGCCCCTTCGAGGCCTTCGTCTTCGCCATCGCCTCCCACAAGGTCGCCGACCTTCAGCGGGCGGCCATGCGTCATCCGGGCTCCACGGCCGTACCCTCGGACGAGATGCCGGAGCGGCCGGACGATTCGCTGGGCCCGGAGGAACGGGCGCTGCTCAGTCATGACGCCGAGTGGGCCAGGAGACTGCTGGCCAATCTGCCGGAGACGCAACGCGAGCTGCTGGTGCTGCGGGTCGCGGTCGGGCTGACCGCCGAGGAGACCGGCCAGATGCTGGGGATGTCACCGGGCGCGGTGCGGGTGGCCCAGCACCGGGCCCTGAGCCGGCTGCGCGCGCTCGCCGAGCAATGAGCCGGCAGGACGTAGTCGATCAGGAGCACATTGACTACGTATGAACATACAAAGACCGTAAGCGATCTTGTTCGTGGAATGGGACACCTCTGGATCCCGTTAGCATGGACATCCGCACCGATCAAGGCCATTGGGGAAGGTGTCATGACTGCCAACGTCGACGGAGTGCCCGAGAAATTCGCGACACTCGGGCTGACCTACGACGACGTCCTTCTGCTGCCCGGCGCGTCCGACATGGCGCCCGACCAGATCGACACTTCCTCGTACATCTCCAAGAACGTGCGTGTGAACATCCCGCTGCTTTCCGCGGCGATGGACAAGGTCACCGAGGCCCGCATGGCCATCGCCATGGCCCGCCAGGGCGGCGCCGGTGTGCTCCACCGCAATCTGTCCATCGAGGACCAGGCCAACCATGTGGACCTGGTCAAGCGCTCCGAGTCCGGCATGGTCACCGACCCGATCACCGTGCACCCGGACGCCACGCTGCGCGAGGCCGACGAGTTGTGTGCCAAGTTCCGCATCAGCGGTGTGCCGGTGACGGACCCGGCGGGCAAGCTGCTCGGCATCGTCACCAACCGCGACATGGCCTTCGAGTCGGACCGCGGCCGCCGGGTGCGCGAGGTCATGACCCCGATGCCGCTGGTCACCGGCAAGGTCGGCATCTCCGGCGCGGACGCCATGGAGCTGCTGCGCCGCCACAAGATCGAAAAGCTGCCGCTCGTCGACGACGCGGGCGTCCTCAAGGGCCTGATCACCGTCAAGGACTTCGTCAAGGCGGAGCAGTACCCCAACGCCGCCAAGGACAAGGACGGCCGTCTGATCGTCGGTGCGGCCGTCGGTGTGGCGGGCGACGCCTTCGAGCGGGCCCAGGCGCTGATCGAGGCGGGCGTCGACTTCATCGTCGTCGACACCGCGCACGGTCACTCCAGGCTGGTCGGCGACATGGTCGCCAAGATCAAGTCGAACTCCGACGTCGACATCATCGGCGGCAACGTCGCCACCCGTGACGGCGCCCAGGCGCTTGTCGACGCCGGCGTGGACGGCATCAAGGTCGGTGTCGGCCCCGGCTCCATCTGCACGACCCGTGTCGTCGCCGGCATCGGCGTCCCGCAGGTCACCGCCATCTACGAGGCGTCCCTCGCCGCCAAGGCGGCCGGTGTCCCGGTCATCGGCGACGGCGGTCTGCAGTACTCCGGCGACATCGCCAAGGCCCTGGTCGCCGGTGCCGACACGGTGATGCTCGGCTCGCTGCTCGCCGGCTGCGAGGAGTCCCCGGGCGAGCTGCTCTTCATCAACGGCAAGCAGTTCAAGTCGTACCGCGGCATGGGCTCGCTCGGCGCGATGCAGTCCCGCGGCGACCGCAAGTCGTTCTCCAAGGACCGCTACTTCCAGGAGGGCGTGGCCTCCGACGAGAAGCTCGTTCCCGAGGGCATCGAGGGCCAGGTGCCCTACCGCGGTCCGCTCTCCGCGGTCGTCCACCAGCTGGTCGGCGGTCTGCGCCAGTCGATGTTCTACGTCGGCGGCCGCACCGTGCCCGAGCTCCAGGAGCGCGGCCGGTTCGTCCGCATCACGTCCGCGGGCCTGAAGGAGAGTCACCCGCACGACATCCAGATGACGATCGAGGCGCCGAACTACACCACGCGCTGATTCGGCACACACATACGAAGAAGGCCGCGGGCCTCTTGCCGCCCGCGGGCCTCTTGCCGGGCGTCGGGGATACTGGTACGGCAGACGTAGAGGGAAAGGCCACACATCGTGACTGAGATCGAGATCGGGCGCGGCAAGCGCGGCCGCAGGGCGTACGCGTTCGACGACATCGCCGTCGTCCCGAGCCGGCGCACTCGGGACCCGAAGGAGGTCTCGATCGCCTGGCAGATCGACGCCTACCGCTTCGAGCTGCCCTTCCTGGCCGCCCCCATGGATTCCGTCGTCTCCCCGCAGACCGCCATCCGCATCGGCGAGCTGGGCGGCCTGGGCGTGCTGAACCTCGAAGGCCTGTGGACCCGCTACGAGGACCCGCAGCCGCTGCTCGACGAGATCGCCGAGATGGACGAGGTCACCGCCACCCGCCGTCTCCAGGAGATCTACGCGGCTCCCATCAAGGAGGAGCTGATCGGCCAGCGCATCAAGGAGGTGCGCGACTCGGGTGTGGTCACCGCGGCCGCGCTCTCCCCGCAGCGCACCGCCCAGTTCTCCAAGGCCGTCGTCGATGCGGGTGTGGACATCTTCGTCATCCGCGGCACGACCGTCTCCGCCGAGCACGTCTCGAGCGCCGCGGAGCCGCTGAACCTGAAGCAGTTCATCTACGAACTCGACGTCCCGGTGATCGTCGGCGGCTGCGCCACCTACACCGCGGCCCTGCACCTGATGCGCACCGGCGCGGCGGGCGTGCTCGTGGGCTTCGGCGGCGGCGCCGCGCACACCACCCGTAACGTCCTGGGCATCCAGGTGCCGATGGCGACCGCCGTCGCGGACGTCGCAGCGGCCCGCCGCGACTACATGGACGAGTCCGGCGGCCGGTACGTCCACGTCATCGCGGACGGCGGCGTGGGCTGGTCCGGCGACCTGCCCAAGGCCATCGCCTGCGGCGCAGACGCCGTCATGATCGGCTCCCCGCTGGCCCGCGCCACGGACGCCCCCGGCAAGGGCCACCACTGGGGCATGGAGGCCGTCCACGAGGACGTGCCGCGCGGCAAGCTGGTGGACCTGGGCATCGTCGGCACGACCGAGGAGATCCTCACCGGCCCGTCCCACACCCCGGACGGTTCGATGAACTTCTTCGGTGCGCTCAAGCGGGCCATGGCGACGACGGGCTACAGCGAGCTCAAGGAGTTCCAGCGCGTCGAGGTGACGGTGGCGGACGCGCAGCACAAGCGCTGACGTCTCGTACGCGTACGACGGGCCTCGGACGACTGTCCGAGGCCCGTCGGCGTGTCAGCGGCCCTGGCGCGCCCATCGCACGACGGGGAACACGAGGGCGGCCTCCACCAGCCAGAAGAAGGCGATGATCCCCCAGTCGGGCCCTGCGGCGGCATCGAACTCCTCGCTGGTCCCGACGAGCGCGATCAGTGCCCACAGGAGCGCGATGACACCGAAGATCCAGGCGCCGGCCGTCGCCCCCTTGCCGCGGCGCGCGGGCCCGGCCTGCCGCGGCGGCTTCTCCTGCTTCGGCTTCGGGCGCGGGATGTGCTCCGGGGCGCGTGGTGGCATGGGCACGACCGCGTGCGGCGGCACGACCGCGTCGACGGTGGCCAGGGCGCCGGGGTCGAGCCGGTAGAGCGTCGGCTCGATGCCGACCGTGAAGCCGTCGTGGCCGGTCAGCCTGCGGCCCCCGTCGGGGTACGCGAGCATCGCGGCGCACTCCGCGAAGCGGACGGTCACCTGGTTGCCGGGGGCGGTCCGGCTGACGCCGTCGGCCGCGATCACCAGGGCGACGTCGTCGTTCTCCAGAGAGGCGAAGCGGCGGCCGGTCACCACGGACGCGGACTGCTGCGGGGCCTCGGTGAACCCCGCCCAGTCCACACCCCGGCTCGGCACCTGCATGAGCGCGTCCGCGGCGACCTCCAGCGCCACGGCGTGCAGGTCGGCGACGGTGACGGCGTTCAGCTCCGCCGCGTGCTGCTCGGCGCTCAGGTTGCGGTAGCCCGTCAGCAGGTTCAGCGCGTGCGAGGGCAGCATCGCGGCGGCCAGGTCGGGCGTGTCGAACGACTTCAGTACGGCTGCCCGTGCCGCGTCCAGGTCGGCCTGCTCGATCCGCCCCGCGCGCAGCTTGGCGAGTACGTCGACGAAGCCGCCGACGACCGCGTCCTGCCTCTCCGGCAGGGCGTCGGCGTACGCGGTGATGGTGGCGAACTCCCCGTCCCGTGGGCTGTAGTCGGCTGCGGCGGTGTACGAGTAGCCGCCCTTCTGCCGCAGATCGCGGAAGAGTTCGCGGCCGAGCACCTCGGCGAACAGACCGGCCGCAGTGGAGCGCCGTACGACGGCGTCGAGGACGACCACGCCGTCGTCGCCGTAGAAGTACGCGGGGGTCCGCGGCAGCGCCGAGGTCGGGACCGGCACCGGGTGCCGGGGCCCGGACGGCAGGATCGGGTCGAGGCCTTCCGGGAGGGTGTCGCTGGTGATCCACAACACCGCGTTCTCCCTGGTGAACCGGGTGCGCGCCCACTCCCGCACGGTGCCGGCGTCGAGCCGTGGCAGGCCCTGCTCCCCGTAACCGAGCAGTCCGTAGCCGCGGGCTCCGTAGCGCCACAGAGCCAACCGGTCGGCCGCGCCGTTGGAGTGGCCGGCGGCCTCGGTGCGCAGGATCTCCTTCTCGGTCTCCAGACGCTCCATGGGGAGGTCGCGCAGTGCGGCGCACACACCGTTCAGGTACTCGACGATCTCGGCCGGCGTGCCGTCGACATGGAAGTGGGTGTACGCCGCCGCGGTCGCGCCGTTGTAGTGAAGGTCGCTCAGACCGTGCCGGTGCAGTGCCAGATGCTCGACGAGGTGGGTGATGCCGCTGGTGGCGAGGGTCTCGTCGGCGCGTCCCACGCGGAAGAAGAGCCCCGCGCCGATCCGGCCGCGCCGGCGTGGGGCGAGGAGCGTGCGGATGCCGTCGATCTCGGTCTCGATGATGCCGTCTGCCATCGGGTCAGCCCTCTCGGCCCTGCGCCAGCGCGGTCTTGCGGTGGCGTACGAACTCGGCCTCGGGGTCGCCGAGATAGTCCCACGGGTGCTCGGTCGCGCGGTCGCCCAGGGCGCGGAAGTGCGGTGCGGCGTCCGCGTGGTTGCCGGCCAGGGAGTGGACGGCGGCGAAGTAGCCGTGTGCGGAGACCCAGTGGAAGCCGGCCCGGAACCGCGGGTGGAACACCGAGGAGGCCGCCGCGGCCTGCAGTTCGGCACGCACTCCGGGAGAGCTGAGATAGGCCGCGCCCTCGCGGCCGCCGAGGTCGAGCCAGCGCTCCAGATGCACCTGGGCGATCAGTGTGTGGCAGGGGCTGCCGGGCGGGGCCGCGGCGGCGCACTCGCGGGCGAAGGCGAAGGCCGCCTCCCAGGAGCCGCCCCATTTGGGGCAGAGCTGCTGGAGCAGCGCTCCCTCGGCGGCCCAGTGGTCGGGGTGATGCTCGGCCAGCCGGTCGTAGCGGCGGCGGGTCTCGCTCCGGCCGAGTTGCAGGCCGAGCGCGGTGGTGATCCGCAGCAGCCAGGCGAGGGCGTTGCCGGGCTCCATCGCGCAGACGTCGATCAGCAGCGCCTCGGCGCGGCGCAGATGGTCGTGGAACGCGTCGAACTGCTCGCGCGAGACGTCCTTGGCCCTGGCCGCGGTACGTATCTCCGCGCCCTGGGCGATCAGGCGGTCGGCGAGCAGGACCCGCGGCAGCGTCTCCGACGGCAGGCGGTCGGCGGTCTGCCGGAGGAAGTGCTCCGAGCCGGCGGTACGGCCGACGACGCCGGCGGCGGAGGCCTTCTGGTCCTCGTCCTGGAGCTGTGCGAACACATCCGCGACACCCGCCCAGTCCTGAGCGATGACGAAACCGCGCAGCTGGGCGAGCGGGGGGTGGACGACGGTGGGATCGAACTGGGGCCGTGACGACGGCGCGGCAAATGACACGCGCCGGATCATAGGCAGCGCCGCTTCCCCGGTCGGCTCCCGGGGGTGGGTCAGGCCGCGGCCTTCTTGGCGCCGGAGAAGGCGGCCACGGCCGCGATGGCGAAGAAGAGGAACGTCATGGCGTCCGTGCTCTCCTTCCACGCCTGGGTCAGCAGGTCGAAGCGGTCGAAGAACATCTTGGTGAAGGAGGAGTCGAACTCCTTGGCGGCGATCACGGCGATGGCGACCAGCTGGCCGAGATAGACGGCTCCCAGCGAGAGCAGCGCGCTCGCACCGGCGAGCACCGGACTGCCACCGCCGGCCTTTCCGGAGGCGAGGCCGATGACGAAGCCGACACCGACGGCGGCCCAGCCGATCTCGCGCTCGATGGCGCCGGCGATGCCCCCGTAGACGCCCGCGGCGACGAGCGCGGTGACGACGGCGACCAGCAGGCCGAGGCCGATGTTGTCGCGGGCGGGCGCCGGCGGCGGGGTCGGGGCGACCGGGGCGGCACCGTCGGCGAACGGGTTGCCGGCCGGCGGAACGGACTGGCTCATGCTGGGAATCCCCCCTGGGAAGCGACATGCGCACAAATGTGCGAGCAACGGTCCTGGAGGTTAGCAGTCCGCTATGACAAGGGGGCAATTGATCGAACCGGCTTCGCCTCCTTCTCACAGTCGGTGGGCGGCTCCCACCGGGGTCGCGCCGCGGGTGTCGAGGAGCAGTTGGGCTTTCACCGCGAGGCCCTGGAGGTCGTAGGTGCGGTGGTGCTGGAGCAGCACCGTCAGGTCGGCGCCGGCCGCCGCCTCGTACAGAGAGTCGGCGCGGGGGACCGGCTGGTCGCGGACCCGCCAGTCGGGGACGTACGGGTCGTGGTAACCGATCTGGGCGCCCATGTCCATGAGGCGGCAGGCGATCTCGCGTGCGGGCGAGCCCTCCTGGTCGGCGAGGTCGGGCTTGTAGGTGACGCCGAGGAGCAGGACTCGGGCCCCGCGCGCGGATTTTCCGTACTCGTTGAGCAGCATGGTGCAGCGCTGGATCACGTACTGCGGCATCTGTGTGTTGATCTCGCGTGCCAGCCCCACCATGCGCAGCGGATGGCCGGGCGTGCGGCTGGTGTACGGAAGGTAGCCCGGGTCGACGGGGACACCGTGGCCGCCGACTCCGGGGCCGGGCCGGAAGGCCTGGAAGCCGAACGGCTTGGTCTCCGCGCAGCGGATGACGTCCCAGAGGTCGACGCCGAGGTCGTGGCAGAGCACGGCCATCTCGTTGGCCAGGGCGATGTTGACGTGGCGGTAGTTGGTTTCGAGGAGTTTGGTCATCTCCGCCTCGCGCGGGCCGCGTGCGCGGACGACCTTGTCGGTGAGGCGCCCGTAGAAGGCGGCGGCGGATTCGGTGCAGGCCGGTGTGAGACCGCCGATGACCCTGGGGGTGTTGGCGTAGGTGTGGGTGCGGCCGCCGGGGTCGAGACGGCTGGGGGAGTACGCGAGATGGAAGTCGCGGCCGGCCCGGAGGCCCGATCCCTCTTCGAGGAGGGGCCGGAGGAAGTGCTCGGTGGTGCCGGGCGGTACGGGTGATTCGAGGAGCACGGTGGTGTGCGGGCGCAGCCGCGCGGCGAGCACCCGTGTGGCGTCGCCGACCGCGGCGAGGTCGAGGGTGAGGTCTGTGCCGAGTGGGGTGGGAGCGCAGATGACGGCGGTACGGACCCGGCCGAGCTCGGCCGGGTCGGTGGCGGTCCGGAAGCCCCCCGAGAGCATCCGGCGGATGTCGGCGGCGGTGAGCGGGCCCTCGACGGGAGTGCGTCCCGCGGTGAGTTCGGCGAGTGTGCGGCCGTCGGTGTCATAGCCGACGGTTTCGATTCCCGAGGCCACGGCGGCCTGGGCGAGAGGCAGACCGAGGTGGCCGAGTCCGATGACGGCGAGATCTGCGGGCATGGGCGGTGGCCGTCCTTCCCTAGCGGGCGGGAGCAGAATGCGCAACCCCGGTGGACAGAATGAGGGCTACGCAATGTCACACTAGGAGTAAATATGACCTACATGGTGTATTCCGCGCCGATGATCCTCCGAGTGTTGTCCACAGGCGGTGGCTGAAGTCGGGGACCGCGGTCAGAATCGAATGTGCGTGACCTGACCCCGTGACCCGGATCTCAACGGGAGGCAGCAGTGAGGACAGCGACCCTGGGGCCCGCACAGCGCGCCGAAGCACTCGCCGGGATGGCCGAGCGGGAACTGGACGTGCTGGTCGTCGGTGCGGGCGTGGTCGGCGCGGGCACGGCACTCGACGCCGTGACACGTGGCCTCGCGACTGGTCTGGTCGAGGCACGGGACTGGGCCTCGGGCACGTCGAGCCGGTCGAGCAAGCTGATTCACGGCGGGCTGCGCTATCTGGAGATGCTGGACTTCGCGCTGGTGCGCGAGGCGCTGAAGGAGCGTGGGCTGCTGCTGGAACGGCTGGCCCCGCATCTGGTCAAGCCGGTGCCGTTCCTCTATCCGTTGCAGCACAGGGGATGGGAGCGGATGTACGCCGGGTCCGGCGTGGCGTTGTACGACGCGATGTCGGTGTCGTCCGGGCACGGCCGGGGCCTGCCCGTCCACCGTCATCTGAGCAGGCGCCGGGCACTGCGGGTCGCGCCCTGCCTGAAGAAGGACGCACTGGTGGGTGCGTTGCAGTACTACGACGCCCAGATGGACGACGCCCGGTTCGTGACCACTCTGGTGCGTACGGCCGCGAGTTATGGCGCCCAGGTGGCCAACCGGGCGCGGGTGACCGGTTTTCTGCGCGAGGGTGAGCGTGTCGTCGGGGCCCGGGTCAAGGATGTGGAGGCCGGCGGGGAGTACGAGATCCATGCCAAGCAGATCGTCAACGCCACCGGCGTGTGGACGGACGACACCCAGGCGATGGTCGGGGAGCGCGGCCAGTTCCATGTCAGGGCGTCCAAGGGTATCCATCTGGTCGTGCCCAAGGACCGCATCCATTCCGCGACCGGACTGATCCTGCGGACCGAGAAGTCCGTGCTGTTCGTCATCCCGTGGGGCAGGCACTGGATCGTGGGGACGACGGACACCGGCTGGGACCTCGACAAGGCCCATCCGGCCGCGTCCAGCGCGGACATCGACTATCTGCTGGAGCATGTGAACTCCGTGCTCGCCGTGCCGCTCACCCGGGACGATGTGCAGGGGGTGTACGCGGGACTGCGGCCGCTGCTGGCCGGGGAGTCCGACGCGACGAGCAAGCTGAGCCGGGAGCACACGGTGGCCCATCCGGTGCCCGGGCTCGTCGTCGTCGCGGGCGGCAAGTACACGACGTACCGGGTGATGGCGAAGGACGCGGTGGACGAGGCGGTGCACGCCCTCGACCAGCGGGTGGCCGTCTGCGTCACGGAGGACACCCCGCTGCTGGGCGCCGAAGGATACAGGGCCCTGTGGAACGCGCGGGCGAGGACAGCCGCCCGCACCGGTCTCCATGTGGCACGCGTCGAGCATCTGTTGAACAGATACGGCTCGATGGCCGAAGAACTGCTGGAGCTCATCGCCGCCACCCCCGCGCTCGGCGAGCCGCTCGCCGGGGCGGACGACTATCTGCGGGCCGAGGTGGTGTACGCCGCCTCGCACGAGGGGGCGCGCCATCTGGACGACGTACTGACGCGGCGTACGCGCATCTCGATCGAGACCTTCGACCGCGGGACGCGCACCGCACGCGAGTGCGCGGAGCTGATGGCACCGGTGCTGGGCTGGGACAAGGAGCAGATAGAGAAGGAGGTGGAGCACTACGACAAGCGGGTGGAGGCCGAGCGCGAATCGCAGCGGCAGCCCGACGACCTGACGGCCGACGCCGCCCGCCTCGGAGCACCGGACATCGTGCCACTCTGAATCCCC
Organism: Streptomyces sannanensis; assembly: GCF_039536205.1. Classification (GTDB taxonomy): domain Bacteria; phylum Actinomycetota; class Actinomycetes; order Streptomycetales; family Streptomycetaceae; genus Streptomyces; species Streptomyces sannanensis. The sequence continues at coordinate 4,099,978 of NZ_BAAAYL010000001.1, forward strand.
GTGCCGTCGGTCCGCTTTCCGGCCAATCCCAGAGGTGGGCGGACCCGGGACGAATGCCGGTCCGCGGGTGAGTGACAATAGAGGCTCTGCCAGGGCGGGTTACTTCGTCACCCCTGGACGCGGCGCGAGTCCAGAATCGGCGGGGCGGGCGAAGATCGGGAATCGCAGAGGGGACGCATGTCGGAGGCGGAGAAGTCGCAGAACACGGCGCGGGAACCCCGGGGGGATGCGGACGGACGTCTCCTGTCAGGGCGTTACCGGCTGGGGGACGTCCTCGGCCGGGGCGGGATGGGCACGGTGTGGCGGGCTGTCGACGAGACGCTCGGCCGGACCGTCGCGGTGAAGGAGCTGCGCTTTCCCACCAGCATCGACGAGGAGGAGAAGCGCCGGCTCATCACGCGAACGCTGCGCGAGGCCAAGGCGATCGCCCGGATCCGCAACAACGGTGCCGTGACCGTCTACGACGTCGTCAGCGAGGACGACCGGCCGTGGATCGTCATGGAACTCATCGAGGGCCGCTCGCTCGCCGACGTCATCCGCGAGGACGGACCCTTGACGCCGGGTCGCGCCGGTGAAGTCGGCCTCGCGATCCTCGACGTCCTGCGCGCCGCGCACCGAGAGGGCATTCTGCACCGCGATGTGAAGCCGTCCAACGTGCTCATCGCCGACGACGGCAGAGTCGTCCTCACCGACTTCGGTATCGCCCAGGTCGAGGGCGACCCGTCCATCACCTCGACCGGCATGCTCGTCGGCGCTCCCTCGTACATCTCGCCCGAGCGCGCCCGAGGCCACAAGCCCGGTCCGGCCGCCGACCTGTGGTCGCTCGGCGGCCTGCTGTACGCCGCGGTGGAGGGCGTACCGCCGTACGACAAGGGTTCCGCGATCGCGACCCTCACCGCCGTGATGACCGAGCCGCTCGACCCGCCCAAGAATGCCGGCCGGCTCAGTGACGTCATCTGCGGGCTGCTGGCCAAGGATCCCGACCAGCGGCTCGACGACGCCGGCGCGCGGAAGCTGCTCAACGACGCCATCCATGCGCCGGAGGAGCGCCCGGACGAGCCCGGGTCGCTGGACGCCACCCGGGTGGTGGCGCTGCCGCCGACGCCCCCTGCCGAGGCCGGGAAGGCCACCGCGGCCAAGGAAACGGCCGACGCCGCCGTCGACCGGGTGCGCGGCGCGCTGCGCTCCGTGCGCAACGCGGCCGCGGCGCAGCCGGGCGCGGACGCCGGGCCGAAGGCACCCCAGCGGGCGCCGATCACCGACGTCGTGCCGCGCCGCACACTTGTCATCGTCTCGGTCGTGGCCGCGCTCGCCGTTCTCGGCCTTGTCCTCGTGCTCGTCCTGAACGGCGGTGACGACAACGCGGGCGGTGACAGGCCCGAGGCCGACAAGTCGGCGGCCGCCGCCTCGGGCGGTTCGGCCGGCGGTGACAAGGCCCCGGCCTCGGGCGGATCCGGCCTGGAGCCGGGTACGAACTCTCCTTCTCCCAGCGGCAAGGACGACGACCAGGGCAAGGACGACCCGGACAAGGGCAAGGACGACCAGGGCAAGGGTCAGGAGAAGGGCGGCGTCGCCCCCGGCGACAGCACGACGTACCGCCATTCCCAGGGCTTCTCCATCGGCCTGCCCACGGGCTGGAGTTACCTCAGGACCGGCTCCGCCGGTGCCCATTTCGCCGGGCCCGACGGTCAGAAGCTGCTGGTGGGGTGGACCAGCACGCCCAAGGACAACCCGGTGAGTGACTGGCTCAACCAGGAGACCGGCATGCGGCGCGGCGGATACCAGCGCGTGAAGATCGACGCCGTCGACTACCGAGGCTGGAACGCCGCCGACTGGGAGTTCACCTTCAGCGAGAACGGCGTTCGCCGGCACAGCGTGGACCGCGGATTCGTCGTCAACGGGCACCTCGGCTACGGAATCATGTACACGGCCAAGGACGCGGACTGGAACTCGAGCGCCACCCAGCAGACGCTGGCGACGTTCTTCAGCACCTTCCAGCCGTCCTCGGGCTCCTGAGTCTTGCCATCCGGTCCGCGCCGTGGCGATCGGCAACGTATCGTGAGAGGCCGCGGACCGTACGCAGCCACAACGAGCCGGTAATCGACCGGAACTGACGGTCTGTGGCGGTTTGGGGGCCGGGGGACAGCGCGCTGTGGGGAGGCGTCGTGGACGACTACGCGGGACGGGTGCTCGCCGACCGCTACCGCCTGCCGATGCCGCCCTCCGACGAGTACGAGCTGGTGGAGACCCGCGCCTTCGACACCTACAGCGGGCAGGAAGTCCTGCTGCGGCAGGTGCCGCTGCCCGAGACAGTGGACGCGGAGCTGCTCGACGCGGACGGCGCCGCCACGGCGTCCGGGGGTATCACGCCCCCGCAGAACCTTCGGTCCGGAAGGCCCCCCGCCCCGCTGCGCTCACCGGCCGATCCCGCGGTGCGGCGCGCCGTCGAAGCTGCCGAGGCAGCTGCCCGGATACCCGACCATCCTCGGCTCGACCAGGTCTTCGACGTGTTCGCCGAGGGCGGCTCGCTGTGGATAGTGAGCGAACTGGTCGAGGCACGACCGCTGGCAGCGCTGCTTGCCGAGCGGCCGCTGACCCCCTATCGGGCGGCGGAGGTCGCCTCGGACGTGCTGGCGGCGCTGCGCGTGCTGCACGCGCACGGCTGGACCCACCGGAACATCACCGTCCGCACGGTGCTGGTCTGTGACGACGGCCGTGTCGTCCTCACCGGCCTGGCGGCGGGCGCCGCGGAGGAGGCCCTCTGCGGTTACGCCCCGGTCCCGGCCGACCGGACCCCGGCCCCGCCAGGTCCTCCGGCCGGGCAGGGAACGGTCCCCGCTCTGCCCGACGGCGGCCCGTACACCACTGCCGAACCCGGCGCGCGGGCCGTGGCCGGTGGCGCCGCAGGGGACTCCCGTGCCGCGCGAGCCGAGGCCATCGCCGCCTACACCGCGGGCGCCAGGGCCGCGGCCCGCGCCGGTGAGGACGGGCACTCCGCCGCCGGGGCCGTCGTCCCTCGCTCCGGGAGCGCGCCCTGGGGCGGCGGTGCCGCGGCCGACGGTGCCGCCCCGGCTTCGCAGCCCCTGCAGACCGGGCTCCGCGAGGCGCCCGAGGCGCCCTACGCGGGCCCCGCCAGCAGGCCGTACCCGGCATCGGCTTCGGCACCGGGGACGCCAGGCGCCCCGGGCCGGGCATCCGGCACGCCGGGCATGGCTCCCATGCCCCCGCCCGCGGGTGCTCCGCAGGTCCCCGCTGCGCGCCGGCCCTTGCTCGACACTGCCGACGGCCTCGCCCGCACCGGACACGCCACCACCGTGGAGGCGGCCGCCGGGACGCCCGCCCCCGCATCCGGCACCGATGGATGGGGCGAGCCCACCGCAGGCTTCCACGGGCCGACCACGCCGCTGGCCGCCGAGCGGGCCCGGCAGGCGCGGATCGCCGCCGTCGGGGCCGTCACCGAGCGCTGGGCGCCCGAGCAGGCCGGACCGGTGCAGGGGAACTGGCAGTTGGCGGCTCCCGTCGGGCCGGCCACGGATCTGTGGGCGCTCGGCGCGGTGCTCTTCCGTGTCGTGCAGGGGCATGCCCCGTACCCCGAGGAGAGCGCGGCCGAGCTGGTTCAGCTCGTCTGCGCGGAGCCGCCCGCGTTCGCCGAGGACTGCGGCCCGCTCCGTCCCGTCGTGGAGTCGCTGCTGCGTCAGGACCCGACCGAGCGCCCTGACTTCGAGGAGCTGAGCGGCTGGCTGCGCTCGATCGTACGGTCGGCTCCCGAGCCGGATGCCGGGAGCCGGGTCGTACCGTTGCCGGCCCCGGAGCGGGATGCCGCGCGACTGCCCGTCGTACGACGCCGTGGCGAGCTCGTACGCAGACGCCGTACTCCCTCGTCCGTCGCCGCCCCCGCACACGGCCGCCACCGTCAAGCGCAGCAGCGGAAGCCGCGCGCGTTCGGCCGCACGCTGCTGCTCCTGGTGCTGCTCGGGCTCGCCGGCGCGGTGGCGTACGCGGTGCTGTTCATGCCCAAGGCGGGGGAGGGGGAGAAACGCCCGGATCCCGCCACCAGTGGCGCCCCCGCCACCGCCTCGCCGAAGGCGCGGCCCGCGCAGAGCCCGGTCGCACAGCCGTCCCGGTCCGGGGACCCGGCGAAAACCGGTGATCTCGCCCGGGGCTACGAGCTTCGCAAGGACCCCGAGGGTTTCGAGATCGCCATCGACAAGGACTGGAGCCGTCGTCCCGTCAACGACGCCGGTCAAGTCCGCTACCTCGGCGGCGACTTCGAGCTGGTCGTCGTGCCCGGCCGGGACACCGTCAAGGCCAACGGCCCCGACCCCATGGTGTACCAGCGCGACAAGGAGCGCGAGCTCCAGCCGTTCCGGGACTCCACCTGGTCCACCGCCACCGGACTGCGCCGGATCGACGTGGGGCAGCGCGCCATGGCCGAGGGGCAGTTCACCTGGCAGGACAGCAGCGGCCGCGAGGTGTACGTCCGCAACCTGGCGATGATCGTCGACGGCCGGTACCACGTCGTGCAGGTGATCGGCCCGGAAGCCCAGCGGGACCGGGTCACCGAGATCTACGAGCAGACCTCGGCGACCTACCGTGTGAACAGTTGACCGACCCGCGCTTCCATGGCCCGAATTCGCTCCGTACTCTGGCATTTCTAGGAACGGGGCGGGTACGTGGAACACAGTCACAGGACGAGCGCGGGGCTTGTGCTGGCCGGACGCTACAGGCTGGCCGAGGCCATCGGCCGCGGCGGCATGGGCAAGGTCTGGCGGGCCCACGACGAGGTGCTGCACCGGATCGTGGCCGTCAAGGAACTGACGGCCGGTCTGTATGTCTCCGAGGCCGACCGGTCCGTCATGCACGCCCGTACGCAGAAGGAGGCCCGGGCCGCCGCCCGGATCAACCACCCCGGTGTCGTCACCGTCCATGACGTACTCGAACACGACGGCCGCCCATGGATCGTCATGGAGTACGTCGACGGGCCCTCGCTCGCCGAAGCCGCCAAGGCGAGCGGCAGGATCGAGTCGCGTGAGGCGGCGCGCATAGGCCTGCACGTCCTGGGCGCGCTGCGCGCCGCGCACGCCGCGGGGGTGGTGCACCGGGACGTCAAGCCCGGCAATGTGCTGCTGGCCAAGGACGGCCGGGTGCTGCTCACCGATTTCGGCATAGCCGCGATCGAGGGCGACTCGTCCATCACCAGGACAGGCGAACTGGTCGGGTCCATCGACTATCTGGCCCCCGAGCGGGTGCGCGGCGGCGCTCCCCGCCCGGCGTCCGACCTGTGGTCGCTGGGCGCCACCCTGCACAGTGCCGTCGAGGGCGGCGGCTCCCCCTTCCGGCGCACCTCTCCCATCAGCACCATGCAGGCGGTGGTGCAAGACGAGCCGCCGACCTGCGTCCACGCCGGTCCGCTCGCGCCCGTCATCACCGCGCTGCTGTGCAAGGAGCCGGAGGAGCGGCCCTCGGCGGCGGAGGCCGAGCGGATGCTGCTGGACGCGATGGAGGGGCGTGAGCCCAGGACGGCCCAGGCGTACGTCCCGACCCAGCGGGTGCCGGCGGAGACGCTGCACACCGTCACGGCCCGGGCCGCCGCGCCGGACCCACCCGTTCCGTCGCAGGGGCGGACCCGGTCCGGCCCGAGGGTCGCCGCCGTGGTGATCGTGCTGGCCGCGGCCGTCGGCGGTGCTGTCGGTCTGGCCGTTCTGAAGTACCCGGATCTGAAGGACCCGGGCGGCGGTGACAAGGGCAGGAGCCCGGTCACGGAAGGTCCCCCGACGGCCGGCCCCGCGACGACGAGCCCTTCGGCCGGTACCCCGTCGGGAAGCCCGAGCGAGCCGGCCGCACGCACCGGCTGGAAGCGCGTCCAGGATCCGGCGGGTTTCAGTCTGCTCGTACCGGACGGCTGGAAGCGCCGGGTGGAGGGCGACCAGATCGACTACACCCCGGACGACGGCGCGCACCGCATCCGTATCGCGATCGACCACTCGCCCGACTTCGAGACCCCGCACCTGCACATGCTGAATGTGGAGAAGGCGCTGGCCAAGAGACTGCCCGAGTACCGGCGCGTCAGCCTGGGCGCCAATCACTACCGGGACCTGGCCGCCTCGCTCTGGGAGTTCACCTGGAACGAGGAAAGGGATCATCCGGGCAGGCGGCACGCGATCGACCAGATGTACTACTCCGAAGACGGCCGCACCGAATACGCCATCTACATGTCCGGCCCCGAGAAGGACTGGGCGAAGACACGTGAGCAGTTCGACACCGTACTGCAGGGCTGGCAGCCGCGGCCCTAGCGGACAAGCCCCTGATCAGGGGTTATGTCGCCAGCGATCACTGGCGCGATGGTGAGGGTCCTGAAAAGGTGTTACCGGCGGGTACCGAAACCGCCTGCGGCGTCATACGCTCGCCCTCATGACGGACTCGCAGACCACTGTCGGCCCCCTCGGCACCAACCCGACCGCCCCGGCTCCGGCCGGCGTGCGCACCGCCGCCGACGTCGTCACGCCCGAGGTGGTCGCCCAGCTCACCCGCGGAGTCGTCGGCTCCGGCCGCACCGCCAACCACACCCCGTTCACCGGGGAGAAGCTCGCCGACCTGCCCGAGTCCACCCCGGAGGACGTGGCCACCGCCTTCGAGCGGGCCCGCGCCGCCCAGCCCACCTGGGCCGCCACACCCGTGCGGCAGCGGGCAGCCGTACTGCTCCGTTTCCACGACCTCGTACTCCAGCGCCAGGCGGAAATCCTCGATCTCATCCAGCTGGAGACCGGCAAGGCCCGGCTGCACGCCCACGAGGAGGTTCAGGCGGTTGCCGTCGTCGCCCGCCACTACGGCCGCAAGGCGCCCTCCTACCTCCGGCCCAAGCGGCACACCGGCGCCGTGCCCGTCCTCACCAAGGTCTCCGAACTGCGGCAGCCGCGCGGAGTCGTCGGCCACATCTCGCCCTGGAACTACCCGCTCGAGCTGTCGGTCGGCGATGCGCTGCCCGCCTTCGTCACCGGCAACGCCGTCGTCATGAAGCCCGACACCGAGACCGCGCTGACCGCCCTGTGGGCCCGCGACCTGCTCATCGAAGCGGGCTTGCCGGCCGAGGTCTTCCAGGTCGTCCTCGGTGACGGCCCGGTCGTCGGTCCCGCAGTCGTCAAGCACGCCGACTACGTCTCCTTCACCGGCTCCACCCGCACCGGCCGCGAGGTCGCCCAGGCGGCAGCCGCCCGTCTGATCGGTGTCACGCTCGAACTCGGCGGCAAGAACGCCATGCTGGTGCTGCACGACGCCGACATCGAGAAGGCCGCGGCGGGCGCCGCCCGTGCCTGCTTCTCCTCCGCGGGCCAGCTGTGCATCTCCATCGAGCGTCTCTACGTCCACGAGTCGGTCGCCGACGCTTTCGTGGAGCGCTTCGCGGCCCGTACAAAGGCACTGCGCCTCGGCAGCGCGCTCGCGTACGGCGCCGACATGGGGTCGCTGGTCGGCGAAGCCCAGCTGGAGACGGTCAAGCGCCATGTGGAGGAGGCCGTCGCCAAGGGCGCCAAGCTCGTCGCGGGCGGCGTCCACCGGCCCGACATCGGCCCGCTCTTCTACGAGCCGACCATCCTGGAGGGCGTCGAGGCACCGATGGCCGTGTGCACCGAGGAGACCTTCGGCCCGGTCGTCTCCCTCTACCGCTTCACGGAAGAGGAGGAGGCCATCGGCCTCGCCAACGCCACTCCGTACGGCCTGAACTCCAGTGTCTGGACGCGCGACGCCAAGCGCGGACATCAGGTCGCCGCCCGGCTGCGCACCGGCACCGTCAACATCAACGAGGGGTACGCCTCGGCGTACGGCAGCGTCCAGTCGCCCATGGGCGGCATGAAGGACTCGGGCCTCGGCCGCCGGCACGGCTCCGAGGGCATCCTCAAGTACACCGAGGGCCAGACGATCGCGCAGCAGCGGCTGATGCCGATAGGCCCGGCCTTCGGTATGGACGACGAGAAGTACGCGGCCTTCATGAGCCGCAGCCTGCGCGTCATGAAGTCCCTCCACCTGCGCTAGCTGCCGACAAGGAGCCCGCTCATGTCATACGACTACGACGTCATTGTCGTCGGATCCGGCTTCGGCGGCTCGGTGTCGGCCCTGCGCCTGACCGAGAAGGGCTACCGGGTCGGCGTACTCGAAGCCGGCCGCCGCTTCGCCCGGCAGTCGCTGCCGAAGAACTCCTGGGACCTGAAGAACTACCTCTGGGCCCCGGCTCTCGGCCTCTACGGCATCCAGCGCATCCATCTGCTGGGCAATGTCATGGTCCTGGCCGGCGCGGGCGTCGGCGGCGGCTCGCTCAACTACGCCAACACCCTGTACGTACCGCCGGCGGCCTTCTTCGAGGACCGCCAGTGGGCCGGCATCACCGACTGGCAGGAGGAGCTGAAGCCCTACTACGACCAGGCGCGGCGGATGCTCGGTGTGCGGCTGAACCCCACCATGACGTCCTCCGACGTCCATCTCAAGGCGACGGCCGAGGCGATGGGGGTGGGGGACACCTTCCACATGGCGCCGGTGGGCGTCTTCTACGGCGACGGCGCCGACGCCGACGGTACGGCGAAGGCCGCGCCGGGCACGGAGGTCCCGGACCCCTACTTCGGCGGTGCGGGTCCGTCCCGCCGGGCCTGCACCGAATGCGGCGAGTGCATGACCGGATGCCGCCACGGCGCCAAGAACACGCTGAACGAGAACTATCTCTTCCTCGCCGAGCGGGCCGGAGCCGTGGTCCACCCGATGACCACGGTGGTCGCCGTCACCGAGGACGGGGACGGCGGGTACCGCGTCACCAGCGTCTCCACCGACCGGCGGCGCAAGGGCCCGCGCCGTGTGCTGCGCGCCCGCCGGGTCGTCCTGGCCGCGGGCACGTACGGCACGCAGACCCTGCTCCACACCATGCGCGACCGCGGCCTCCTGACACGCCTGTCCGGCAGGCTCGGCGAACTGACCCGCACCAATTCCGAGGCCCTCGTGGGCGCGCAGACCGACGACCGGCGCTACCGCCGCAAGCACCCGGCGCGCACGCTCGACTTCACGCGCGGCGTCGCCATCACGTCGTCGGTCCACCCCGACGAGAACACGCACATCGAGCCCGTCCGTTACGGCAAGGGGTCGAACGCGATGGGCGCGATGTCCATCCTCCAGGTCCCGTACGGCGACCGGCGCGTCCTCGGCTGGCTCGTCCGGGTACTGCGCCACCCCTCGCTCGCCGCCCGCTCCCTGTCCAACCACCGCTGGTCGGAGCGGACCATCATCGGCCTCGTCATGCAGTCCCTGGACAACTCGCTGACGACGTATCGCAAACGGCGCGGAATCGGGAAGGGACTGCTGACCGCGCGTCAGGGCCACGGATCTCCCAACCCCCAGCAGATCCCCGAGGGCACCCGGGCCGCATCCCTCCTCGCCGAGGAGATCGGCGGCTTCCCCGGCTCGAACATCGGGGAGCTCATGGGCACGCCCCTGACCGCCCACTTCCTGGGCGGCTGCCCGATCGGTGCCTCGGCGGACGAAGGTGTCATCGACCCGTACCACCGCCTCTATGGCCATCCGGGCATCTCCGTCGTCGACGGTGCGTCGGTCTCGGCGAACCTCGGAGTCAACCCCTCGCTGACGATCACGGCCCAGGCCGAGCGTGCCATGTCTTTCTGGCCCAACAACGGCGAGACCGATGCCCGCCCGGCGCAGGGCTCTCCTTACGTCCGGCTGACGCCGGTCGCGCCCAGGTCCCCGTCGGTCCCCGCCGATGCCTTCGGCGCTCTGCGGCTGCCGTTCCTCGGCATCCCGCCGGTTCCGCCGAAGCAGCCGTGAACGCAAGAGGGAGCTGCGCCCCCCTCCGAGCGCAGCTCCCTCTGTCAGGGGCGTTGTCCCTTACGCGGTGGCGTCGCCCTTGCGGCGCTTCATCGCGAAGACGACACCGGCACCGGCGACGACGGCGATACCGCCGGCGAGACCGAGGGCCGGCAGCATCGAGGACGAACCGGTCTCGGCCAGGTTGCCCGTGACGTTGATCGGCTTGGCCGGGCCGCCCTGCGGCTTGACGTCGTTGGACGGCTTCTCACCGTTCGGCTTCGAGTCGTCGACGTTCCCGGCGTCGCCGCCGCCCGCGATGATCTGGAGCGGGTACTCCTCGCCGTCGAAGGCGCAGTCCGAGCCGTTCTCGTTGGCGTCCCCACCGATGACGAGCGCGATGGCGCTGCCCGCGGGCGCGGCCTTGTCGATCTTCAGGCGCAGGTCGATGGAGACCTTCTGGCCGGCGTCGAGGGAGAAAGAGCCGGCGAAGTAGCCGTTGTTCTCGTTGCCCATCGTGAAGTCCTTCGTCCACTTACCGGACTCCGGGTCACGCATCTCGAAGTGCGCGTACTTCTCGACCAGCTTGTTGGACGTGCTCTCGTCGAGGTCGTTCTCGTAGGAGGCGAAGGCGAAGGTCTCCAGCTCCTCGATGTCCGACTCGCCGGTGTTCGCGACGTTCAGCTTGAAGTTCTTCCAGCCGCTGCCCGCGACGATCTTGTTCGGGAAGCCGGAGAGGCTGACGTCGACGGTGGCGTCCTCGCACCACTCCTCGTCGTCGTCCTCGGTCGGCTTGGCGGGGTCCTCAGTGGGCTTGGCCGGGTCTTCGGTCGGCTTGGCGGGGTCCTCGGTCGGCTTGGCCGGGTCCTCAGTGGGCTTGGCGGGGTCCTCGGTCGGCTTGGCCGGGTCCTCAGTGGGCTTGGCGGGGTCCTCGGTCGGCTTGGCCGGGTCCTCAGTGGGCTTGGCCGGGTCCTCGGTCGGCTTGGCCGGGTCCTCGGTCGTGGTGCCGGTGGTGGTCTGGGTGGTGCCGGGGTTGTTGTCGTCCGCGAACGCGGAAGGCGCCGCCAGGAAAGCGGCGGGAGCTATGACAGCCGTCGCGGCCGCAACGGCCATGGCGCGGCGAAGCTTCATGAAGACCTCAAAGAAGTCCGGCGTACCGCTGCTGTGCAGTACGGAAGAGTGAGACGGCCCGCCCTCCCGAAGGGTGTTACGGGTGGGGCCGTTGTTTCCGCATGCATGACCTGCAACGGCGGTGAATGGTTGTCCTCGCCTTTACCCCATTCTTATGTGACCTCGGCCACATGACCGTTGCGTCGGCTGCCGCCGAGCGAAGGGCCCCGCGCAAACCTGGTTCGCGGGGCCCTGGGCCGTTGGCACCGGCGTCAGGGCAGCGGCGGTGCCGGGGGCGGCGCCGGGGGGTGGCGCCGCGGTCAGGAGTCGCCGGGTCGGTACGCCCGGCGCGCGACGCGCGCGAGTGGTGTCGACCTCTGGCAATAGGGGAGTGCAGCAGTGCGGGACTTGTCTCTGCGCCTCTGCATCGTGCTCGTTGGCTGCTGCCGACGCAACCGTTCGGACCGGATGCGGTCGGCTCCGGGCGTCCCCGGAGCCGACCGCCCTTATGGGTGACCGGGCTGCTGTCCCCTGCCGACCGGTCACGCACGCTGGGGCGCGGTCCCACGACGTACCAGCGGTACGTCACACGCTCCAGCGAAGCCACGCGTGGTTTCCTCGGGCCCGCCCCTGGCTGGCACGGACAACCGGACAACGAAGCCGCTCCGGGCGCGGTCACGCGCCGTACGGGTGAGAAGGCATAGGGACAGATGTTTGGGCTCAGACGCGGCCTCGGCAGAGCTCCAGCAGCGTCATGGCCAGCGAGGTGCCCGGCTTGCCGAGCGCGTCACGGTAACGGCCGAGGATCTCCATCTCGCGCGCCAGGTTCACCCGGCGGCCGCCTGAGGTGATCCTGGCCTCCTGGATGACGGCCGAGACGGCCATCCGTTCCTGGACGAGGCCGATGATCCGGTCGTCGAGGGCGTCGATGCGCTCACGGGCGTCGCCGATCAGCGCGGCGGCGTCGTCGGTACGGGCGCCGGTCCGCTCCGCTGCGGTGGTGCTCATGGAGGGGCTCCTTGTCGGGAGTGCGGCCCCCGGAGCGGCAAAGCCGGGAAACGACAGGCGCCCCGGACCTTGTCGGCCCGGGGCGCCTGGGAAGTCGCTTGTCAGTTGCTCAAGCAGCACGACCATGGCAGCCGGTGGGCCCGGTGCCATAGGTAAAGACGAAGGTCGGCTGCGTGTGCATGGTGGTCAGTATGCCCTCGTGCACTTCGTGTGCCAACGCGGGTTCGGATGGTGAGACGAAAAGTAAGCCATCCGGCCCCGGTAGAATCGACAAATACCGACCCCCTCCACCGCCGGAAGGCCGCTCCCGTGCCAGCAGCACCCCCCGCCGCCCCCGACGTCGTTCTTGTTGTCGACTTCGGCGCGCAGTACGCCCAGCTCATCGCCCGCCGCGTCCGTGAGGCCCGGGTCTACAGCGAGATCGTGCCCAGCACGATGCCTGTGGCCGAGATGCTGGCGAAGAACCCGAAGGCGATCATCCTCTCGGGTGGTCCGTCCTCCGTGTACGAGGAGGGCGCCCCGCGCCTGGACCGCTCGCTCTTCGAGGCCGGCGTCCCGATTTTCGGCATGTGCTACGGCTTCCAGCTGATGGCGCAGACCCTCGGCGGCACCGTCGACAACACCGGTGCGCGTGAGTACGGCCGTACGCCCCTGCACGTCAGCAGGACCGGTTCCACGCTCTTCGAGGGCACCCCGGCCGAGCAGGACGTGTGGATGTCGCACGGTGACGCCTGCTCCGCCGCGCCCGAGGGCTTCACCGTCACCGCCTCCACGGACGTCGTCCCGGTCGCGGCCTTCGAGAACGACGAGAAGAAGCTCTACGGCGTGCAGCACCACCCCGAGGTGATGCACTCCACCTACGGCCAGCAGGTGCTGGAGCACTTCCTCTACCGCGGTGCCGGCATCGAGCCGACCTGGACCACCGGCAATGTCATCGAGGAGCAGGTCGCGGCCATCCGCGAGCTCGTCGGCGACAAGCGCGCCATCTGCGGCCTGTCCGGCGGTGTGGACTCCGCCGTCGCGGCCGCCCTGGTGCAGAAGGCCATCGGCTCGCAGCTGACCTGTGTGTACGTCGACCACGGCCTGATGCGCAAGGACGAGACGCAGCAGGTCGAGAAGGACTTCGTGGCGGCCACGGGCGTCCAGCTGAAGGTCGTGGACGCGGAGGAGCGCTTCCTCGGCGCGCTGGCCGGGGTCACCGACCCCGAGGAGAAGCGCAAGATCATCGGCCGGGAGTTCATCCGGGTCTTCGAGCAGGCACAGGCGGAGATCATCGCCGAGGCGGGCGCCGAGGGCCGACCGGTCGAGTTCCTGGTGCAGGGCACCCTCTACCCGGACGTGGTCGAGTCCGGCGGCGGCACCGGCACCGCGAACATCAAGTCGCACCACAACGTCGGCGGCCTCCCCGAGGACCTCGAGTTCAAGCTGATCGAGCCGCTGCGCAAGCTGTTCAAGGACGAGGTCCGGATGGTCGGCCAGGAACTCGGCCTGCCGGAGGAGATCGTCCAGCGCCAGCCCTTCCCGGGCCCCGGACTCGGTATCCGGATCGTCGGCGAGGTCACGCGCGAGCGCCTCGACCTGCTGCGTGAGGCCGACGCCATCGCCCGTGAGGAGCTGACGGCGGCCGGTCTCGACCGCGAGATCTGGCAGTGCCCGGTCGTGCTGCTCGCCGACGTCCGCTCGGTGGGCGTCCAGGGCGACGGCCGGACCTACGGTCACCCGATCGTTCTGCGCCCCGTCTCCTCCGAGGACGCGATGACGGCGGACTGGACGCGGCTGCCGTACGAGGTGCTGGCGAGGATCTCGACGCGCATCACCAACGAGGTGAAGGACGTCAACCGCGTGGTGCTGGACGTCACCAGCAAGCCGCCGGGCACCATCGAGTGGGAGTAACCCTCCCCGAGGGCCCCGCAGGGCCGTTGCCGCCGCCGCCGCTCATATGTATGAGCGGCGGCGGCGCCGTGTTCTCGGTCGGGTGAGCCCGATCGGCCTCCTGTCCGTATCCCCTCTCGAGGAACACGGGAAAGAATGCGTCCGGAGCGCAGACAGGGCGGAGAGGCGGATCAGATCATGGCTCATGGGTATCGGGTGGACCGGGGCAGGCAGACCGCGAGCCGGTATGCGCTTCTGCCGCTGCGTGTCTTTCTCGGGGTGACCTTCATCTACGCGGGGCTCGACAAGCTCACCGACCCCGCCTTCCTCTCCGACAGCGGGCCGGGGTCGATCGGCGAGCTGATGCACAGCGTGCGTGACACCGCGGCGATCCCCGCCCTGGTCGACCTGGCGCTCAAGGACCCTTCGGGCTTCGGCCACGCCATCGCGTTCGGTGAGCTCGCGGTCGGCATCGGCACCCTGATCGGTCTGCTGGCACGGCTGGCCGCCCTCGGCGGGGCGCTGATCTCGTTGAGCCTGTGGCTCACCGTCAGCTGGAACACCGAGCCGTACTACTACGGGAACGATCTGGCCTATCTGATGGCCTGGTCGCCGTTGGTACTGGCCGGGGCAGCCGTCCTGTCGGTGGACGCGTTCCTGGCGGAGCGCCGCCGCCGCCGCACGCCGTAGTCGATCCCGCTGACCAGGGCGGCGAGGAAGAGGCCCATGGTGATCAGCGGGATCGCCGCGTACCAGGGCGTGTGCCAGTCGCCCGCCGCGTCGCCGGCGAAGGCGACGGCCGTGGTGAGCAGGGTCAGGCCCGCGACCAGCCGTCCGGGGCGGAACTCATGACGCAGCACGGGTCACCTCCGCCTGGCCGAGGCCGACCTGGAGGCGCAGCTCGATCGTGCCGGCGGGCTTCGCGCCCGCGGGTGGCGGAAGCGTGCGCACCGTTTTCCTGCCGGGGGCCACGTCCACGTCGTGCTTCCCCTCACCGGGCAATTGGATGTCGCCTAGGCCCACCTCGGCGTCGATTTTCACCGTCACGTCCTTCGGTACGACGACCTTGATCCTGCCCGCGCCCACCTCTGCGCCGGTGGTCAAGGTCCGCCCTGCCGGGACGGCCAGCCCGCCCAGGTCCAGGGTGCCCACGCCGCTGCCCAGTTCGTACCGGTGCTGCACCGTCGCCACCGATGCGGGTGTCCAGGTCGAACGCGTCCACTCCGATGTGATGCTCTTCGGCAGCGCCGCGGCCCCCGCCAGCAGCACGGCTGTGAGGCACGCCATCATGATCGTGCCGAATCCGGTCCGGCCGAGGAACGAGCTGACCACGAGGCCGACAGCGAACACCAGGAGCGCGCTCGCCAGGCCTATCTGCAGGCTGGTGGCGATCGGCAGGCTCGCCCAGGACAGTCCCGTTCCCAGCCCGCCGGCGATCAGTGCCAGCAGCAGGACCAGGCCGCCTATGGAACGTGGGCCGCGCGTGGCGGCGGGCTCGCGGACGTACCCGACCGGGGGCCGGGTGTCCGTCCACATCGTGTCCACGACCGTGCCCGCGGGACCCCAGAGATAACCGGACGGCACTGGACCCGTCGAGCCGTCCTTGACGATCGGATCCCGCCACCACGACGGTGTGCCGGGTGCGGGCGGGGCCTTCGTCTCGGGCGGGGCATCGGCGACCGCCTGCGCCGTCACCGGGTCGAGCGGGCTCTCCGGTGCGGTCAGGCGGCGGCGCTGCGACCAGACGGCGGAGCCCGCGACGGCGAGCGAGAGCAGCATGGCGAAAGCGAGCAGCGAGCCGTTGTTGAGCATCGACAGGAACAGACCGCAGCCCGCCAGGGCCATCAGCACGGCGGCCAGGGCCGGGCCTTCGACCCGTCCCGACAGCAGCCTGCGCGCCTCGTTCTCGTCGTCGTCCTCGGCCGGTATCAGCAGCCAGGCGAAGCCGTAGAAGATCAGGCCGATGCCGCCGGTGACGGTGAGGACACCGAGGACGATCCGGAAGATCACCGGGTCGATGTCGCAGTACCTGCCCAGGCCGCCGCACACGCCGCCGATCACCCGGCTCTGCCGGCTGCGGCGCAGCTGCGGCGGCTTGTGATCGGCGGCGGGAGCCGCGGGAGCGTCGTGCGGTGCTGTCATGGGTCCATGGTGACGGGCCGCGTCGTGTGGTGGGAGCCGTCCCGACCCTGGCCGATCCCTGATATCGCCCCTGAGGGGACCGTGGGGGGCACCGGTCGGGCGGGGGCCGGACCCGGACTCGTATCAGGGACGTGTAGGGGACGGACCCTGATGCCCGCACGCGCACAAACGTGTGAACATCGTTGGCATGCCTGTCGCCGCACGCCTCACCGAACCCGAAGAGATCCCCCTGCGCAAGCTCTACCGCAGCGCGGATGGCCGGATGCTCGGCGGTGTGGCGCGCGGTCTCGCCGGGCACCTCGGTCTGCCGGTCTCCTGGGTGCGGTTCGTCTTCCTCGGCCTGTTCTTCGTGGACGGGCTGGGGGCGCTGCTCTATGCCGTGTTCTGGTTCGTGGTGCCGCTGGGCGTCGGAGGTACGTCGGCGCCGCGTTCCGCCTTCGAGGTGACCCCGGACGGCCGCCGCAGGCTCCGCAAGCCCGACAGGGGCCAGATCCTCGCCCTGATCGCTCTGATCATCGGCGCGGGGGTATTCGTCGGCAGCGTGGACCTCGGCGGCCAGGCCGGTCCGTACATCTGGCCGATGCTGCTCATCGGCGCGGGAGTCGTGCTGGTGTGGCGGCAGGCGGACAACGCCCGCCGGGCCCGCTGGATGGAGGCCGGGCGCCGCAGCAGGCTGCTGCCGCTGGCCCGGGGCCTGGCGGGTGTCGCCCTGGTCGGCACAGGCTTCACGGCCTTCATGGTGGTGCGGGGTTCGGCCGCGCAGCTGGGCAATGTCCTGACCGCCGCGCTCGCCGTCGTCGCCGGCATAGCGCTGCTCGCGGGCCCCTATCTCGTCCGGATGACCCAGGACCTCTCGGAGGAGCGGCTGATGCGTATCCGCGCCCAGGAACGCGCCGAGGTCGCCGCCCATGTTCATGACTCGGTGCTGCACACCCTCACCCTGATCCAGCGCAACGCGGACGACGCGCACCAGGTCAGGCGGCTTGCCCGGGCCCAGGAGCGAGAGCTGCGCGTCTGGCTCTACAAGCCGGAGGGCAAGGGACAGGAAGAGGAGGAGCCCGACACCCTCGCCGAGGCGGTGCGGCGCAGTGCCGCCGAGGTCGAGGACAAGCACGGAGTCCCCATCGAGGTCGTGGTGGTCGGCGATTGCCCGCTCGACGAGCGGCTCGGCGCACAGATACAGGCAGCGCGCGAGGCGATGGTCAATGCCGCCAAGTACGGTGGCGAGGGTGGCGCGGTTCAGGTCTATGCCGAGGTCGAGGGCCGTACGGTCTTTGTCTCGGTCCGCGACCGCGGCCCCGGTTTCGACCTGGACGCCGTGCCGGACGACCGGATGGGCGTACGAGAATCAATCATCGGCCGGATGCAGCGCAACGGTGGGACCGCGCGGCTGCGTTCGGTGCCCGGAGGGGGCACGGAGGTCGAGCTGGAGATGGAGAGGGCGGACGCATGACCGAGCAGACCGAGCAGACCGGGCAGACAGGGCAGACCGGGGACAACGAGCGCCGGGTGAGGGTCGTACTCGTCGACGACCACCGGATGTTCCGCGCGGGTGTGCAGGCGGAGATCGGGCAGACCGACCGTACCGGCGTCGAGGTCGTCGGTGAGGCCGCCGATGCCGGCCAGGCCGTCACGGTCATCACGGCCACCCGCCCCGAGGTGGTTCTTCTCGATGTCCATCTGCCGGGCGGCGGTGGCGTCGAAGTCCTGCGCCGCTGTGCCCCTTTGATGGCCGCCCCCGACCGCCCGGTGCGGTTCCTGGCGCTGTCCGTCTCGGACGCGGCGGAGGATGTCATCGGTGTCATCCGGGGCGGTGCCCGCGGCTATGTCACCAAGACCATCACAGGCACCGACCTGGTCGACGCGATCTTCCGGGTGGCGGACGGCGACGCGGTCTTCTCGCCCCGGCTGGCCGGCTTCGTGCTCGACGCCTTCGCCTCGACCGATGCGCCTCCGGTGGACGAGGACATGGACCGGCTCACCCAGCGGGAGCGTGAGGTGCTCCGGCTGATCGCGCGCGGGTACGCCTACAAGGAGATCGCCAAGCAGCTCTTCATCTCCGTGAAGACGGTGGAGTCGCATGTCTCGGCGGTGCTCAGGAAGCTCCAACTGTCGAACCGTCATGAGCTGACCCGATGGGCGACGGCGCGCCGCCTCGTCTGACGCTCGGCGGGTCACATCACCGGGTCCTGTCCGGCCGCGAACATCGCGCCGGAGGCATACGCCATCGACGATGTGGGCTTTCCCAAGGACGGTTACGACTCACCGGGTGTGGCGCGGATGCGCAGGCCGCCAGCAGTCCGGCCGCCACCGCGGCGGCGACTGCTCTTCTCACGGTCTTCAACGCGCCCCTCCCTCTGCCGCGGGGGAGCGAACAGACGCACCCCCGCGCCACACGCAAGATCAACAAAGACTCAGAAGATACAGCAGCTTTTCGAGCACCGGTTTACGTGATGCGGAGGTGTCGGAGAGAGACGGTGTCGAACTCCTCACGGACGGCACGTCAGTGGGCACGCGGGTGTGGGAGAGGCCGGGCGAGGAGCCATCCCCTGTGTCGCCGCCCGGCAGTACGGTGTCCCCCAGGCGGCCCCGACACGCCCGCCGAAAACGTCGGCCACGCCCCCGCCTGCAGCGGACCGCCGGTCTGTATCCCGAGGACGCCGAGGCCCTCCTCCTCCAGGCCGCGGCCCACCTATGACCGGAAAGGTTCACCGGCTCGCGACGCTCCCCCCAGAGGTGCCCCCAGGCACGGCACCTCTCCCCCGTAGCCCTTCGGGCACGGGAGGTCCCCCACCGTTGTCGCATCGCACGAGTACGGCCGAGTACGAGCTGCGATGTCCCGCCTTGCGATGCACCGCACCTGGGGGCACCGCTGGGGGCACCCTGGGGGGCACCCCCAGCGGTAGCCGGGGGAGGTAGCTGGGGGAGTCGCGAGCTTCTCGGCAAACCTTTCCGGCCACAGCACTAGACGGGCCTGCTGGCGCCGGCGAAGGGCATCTGGTCGATGGGGGCGATCCGGACCGGGGCGCCGGGGCGCGGCGCGTGGATCATCTTGCCGTCGCCGATGTAGAGGCCGACATGGCTGATGCCCGAGTAGAAGAAGACCAGGTCGCCCGGGACGAGCTCGGAGCGTGACACCCGGGTGCCGGCGCTGATCTGGGTGTAGGTGGTGCGGGGCAGTGAGACTCCTGCGGAGCGCCATGCCGCCTGGGTCAGGCCCGAGCAGTCGAAGGCGTAGGGTCCGGTGGCGCCCCAGATGTACGGCTTGCCGAGGGCCTCGTAGGCGTAGGCGACCGCCTGGACGGCGCGGGGGCCGGCGGCCTCGACGGGCGCGCGCGGGGCTCCGCGGTCCGCGCGGACGGCGGCCTCGGTGGAATGGCCGCCCATGCTCTCGTACGCGGCGCGTTCGGTGGGGCTGAGGCGGGCGAGGAGCCGTTCCGCCTCGGCGATCTTGCGCTGGATGTCCGCTTTCTGTGTGCGCAGGTCCGCCTGCTGGGACCTGAGCTCTGCCAGCCGCCGGTCGGCGGTGGCATGCAGTCCCCGGACTTCCGTGATCTTCTTCTGCAGGCCGGCGACGGCGGTCGACTGGCGGGCTCCGGCCCGCTCGGCGAGTGCGGCGTCGTCCAGGAACCGATCGGGGTCGGGGGAGAACGCGAGCTGCACGGCCGGGTCCATGGCCCCGGCGCGGTACTGGGCGGTGGCGATCGAACCGAGCGCGTCGCGGGCGGCGTTGACGCCCTCCGTCCTGCGGGCAGCCTCGTCGCGCAACGCGTCCAGGGATCTCTCCGTCGCCTCGGCCTGTTCCTTGGTGCCGTTGTACCTCTCGGTGGCGATCTCGGCGTCGTGGTACAGCTTGTCGAGCCGGGCCTTGACCTGGGCGGGGGTGAGTCCGGGGGACGCGTGACCGGCCCCTTCGAAGGCGCCGGTGGCCACCCCGGCGAGGGCAAGGGTGACGGCGGTGCGGGCGGCGTTGCCGGTGAGCGGGTGCTGCCTGGGTTTTCGGTGCGCGGCCACGAGGGCGTCCACGTCCTTCCGTAAGTCACCCGCCTGACCCGACGACAGACCGCACAGGGGGAGCGGCCCGCCGCCGGGTCTCTCGGCGGTGGCGGCCGACTGCCGCCCGTTTGCGGGGGCGGCGGTGGGGAGTCGGCCGCCTGGGGGAGGACGCTAAACCGGGGGTCACGGGGAAGTGCCGTCCTGGCGGATAGTGATTCTTTCCCGCATGCGTACGACCGGGTGTGACCGAGGCGCTGCCCTGGGTAGGTCCTGAACCGGTGACGGTGTGACCGTTGCGACGGATGAGGCCCACCTGGCCGACAGGGGGTGGTATGGCCCCGCATAGGCTCCGCTCCATGGACGTACTCATCAATGTCTTCGTCGGCCTGCACATCATCGGCATCGCCTCGCTGCTCGGCGGCTTCCTCACCCAGATGAAGTCGATGGGCGCGGGCACCGCACGCTTCACGCCCGCGATGCTGCACGGCGCACTGATCATGCTGATCACGGGTGTGGCGCTGGTGGGCATCCACCAGGCCGAGGGCCATACCGTGAACAACCTCAAGATCGGCATCAAGCTGGCGATCCTGGTGGTGATCCTCGGCCTGGTGTATGTCAAGCGCGACGAGGAGCGGGTCGAGAAGTCGCTCTTCGGTTCGGTGGGCGCACTGACGACCGCCAACATCTTCATCGCCGTCCTCTGGACCTGACCCCTGGCGCGCCCGTTGCAGCCATTCCGGAATGATGTGCGGCGATTGTCCGGAATAGCTGATTTTGCCCGCATTGGGGGGCAAGGTCCTGCCGGCCCGGCCGGGACGGCCCGGCGCGCAAGGGCTGGAAGAGGGGGTACGTCCCATGCGCAGCAAGCGCAACAAGGGACGGAAAGCACTGGTCGTCGCCACCGGTGCCGCCGTCGTGGTCGGAATGGGGACGCTTCCCGCCACGGCCACCGGCGGCAGGACCTGGACCAAGGTCATCGTGACCGGCCTGGACAACCCGCGGCGGATCGCCGCGACCCCCGGCGCGCTGTACGTCGCCGAGGCCGGCCGCGGCGGCAAGAACTGCATCGGCGGTGGCCCCGGCGGCCAAGCCCACCGCCCGGGTCTGGAAGGTCGGCCCGAGCGGCAAGATCCTCGGCTGGGTCGGCGGCTTCGGCTCCAGCCGGCCTCGCCGTCAACAGCAGCGGCGATCTCTACGTCGGCCGGCTCTTCACCGGCAAGGTGACCAAGGTCACCCACGGCAGCGGCAAGCGTGCGAGCGTGAAGGTGCCGTTCCCGGGCGGAGTCGCCGTCGACGGCCACAGCGGCAGGGTCTATGTGGTGGCCTGGTCCATCGCCGACCGTGACGGCACTTCCCTGGGCCCCGGCCGGAAGACTCCCGGCGGTCAGCTGTGGGAGGTCGGCAACTTCTGATTGTTCTCAAGGCGGCGGCGGGGTGTCAGCGGGGCGGCCTAGACTCGGAAGGCGATGAGCAGCCTCTTTGACGACAGCTTCCTGGCGGATCTCCAGCATCCCGATGAGGAGCCCCCGCCGCCGCCCGAGGACCGCGCGCCCGAAGAGGTGCCGGACGACCTGTTCGAGGGCGCATTCGACGCGCTCCCGCCCAGGGACGCGTACTACCGCGACGGCGCGCCGCGGCCCGTCGTGGACGCGGCCGCGCTGCTCGACGGACTCAACGAACAGCAGCGTGCCGCCGTCGTGCACGCCGGGTCGCCGCTGCTCATCGTGGCCGGCGCCGGTTCCGGCAAGACGCGGGTGCTCACGCACCGGATCGCCCATCTGCTGGCCACCCGCGGTGTCCACCCGGGTCAGATCCTCGCGATCACCTTCACCAACAAGGCCGCAGGCGAGATGAAGGAGCGCGTCGAGCAGCTGGTCGGCCCGCGCGCCCACGCCATGTGGGTGTCCACCTTCCACAGCGCCTGTGTACGGATCCTGCGCCGCGAGTCGAAGAAGCTGGGCTTCACGTCCTCGTTCTCGATCTACGACGCCGCGGACTCCAAGCGGCTGATGTCGCTGGTCTGCCGTGATCTCGACCTCGACCCGAAGCGCTTCCCGCCCAAGTCGTTCAGCGCGAAGATTTCGAACCTGAAGAACGAGCTGATCGACGAGGAGACCTTCGCCGAGCAGGCCGCTGGGAGTACTTCCCAGGCCGGAGGCTCTGGGGGAGGGTTCGAGAAGACGCTCGCCGAGGCGTACCGGATGTACCAGAACCGGCTGCGCGAGGCCAACGCCCTCGACTTCGACGACATCATCATGACCACCGTCCATCTGCTGCAGGCGTTCCCGGACGTCGCCGAGCACTACCGGCGCCGGTTCCGGCACGTCCTGGTGGACGAGTACCAGGACACCAACCACGCCCAGTACACCCTCGTGCGTGAGCTGGTGGGCCCCTCGGGCGAGGGGCACGCCCCCGCCGAGCTGTGCGTCGTCGGTGACGCCGACCAGTCGATCTACGCCTTCCGGGGCGCCACGATCCGCAACATCCTTCAGTTCGAGGAGGACTACCCCGACGCGACGACGATCCTGCTGGAGCAGAACTACCGCTCCAGCCAGACGATCCTGTCCGCCGCCAACGCCGTCATCGAGCGCAACGAGAACCGCCGCCCCAAGAACCTGTGGACGGACGCCGGCGCCGGCGCGCCGATCACCGGCTATGTCGCGGACACCGAGCACGACGAGGCGCAGTTCGTCGCCGACGAGATCGACCGGCTCACGGACGAGGGCGAGGCGAAGGCCGGCGACGTCGCCGTCTTCTACCGTACGAACGCCCAGTCCCGGGTCTTCGAGGAGATCTTCATCCGGGTCGGGCTGCCCTACAAGGTCGTCGGCGGAGTGCGCTTCTACGAGCGCAAGGAGGTCCGGGACGTCCTGGCCTATCTGCGGGTGCTCGCCAACCCCGAGGACAGCGTCCCGCTGCGCCGCATCCTGAACGTGCCCAAGCGAGGAATCGGCGAGCGGGCCGAGGCGATGATCGACGCCCTGTCGCTGCGCGAGAAGATCACCTTCCCGCAGGCGCTGCGGCGCGTCGACGAGGCGTACGGCATGGCCGCCCGCTCGGCCAATGCCGTCAGGCGCTTCAACACGCTGATGGACGAGCTGCGCACGGTCGTCGAGTCGGGTGTCGGACCCGCGACCGTTCTCGAAGCCGTGCTGGAACGGACCGGCTACCTGGCCGAACTCCAGGCCTCCACCGACCCGCAGGACGAGACGCGCATCGAGAACCTCCAGGAACTGGCGGCCGTGGCCCTGGAGTTCGAGCAGGACCGTGACGCGGACAACCCCGGCACCCTGGCCGAATTCCTGGAGCAGGTCGCACTGGTCGCCGACTCCGACCAGATCCCGGACGAGGACGAGGACGGCTCCGGCGTCATCACACTGATGACGCTGCACACCGCCAAGGGCCTCGAGTTCCCTGTGGTGTTCCTGACGGGTATGGAGGACGGTGTCTTCCCGCACATGCGTGCGCTGGGACAGGTCAAGGAGCTGGAGGAGGAGCGGCGGCTGGCGTACGTGGGGATCACACGCGCCCGCGAGCGGCTCTATCTGACGCGGTCGTCGCTGCGCAGTGCGTGGGGACAGCCTTCGTACAACCCGCCGTCCCGTTTCCTGGAGGAGATCCCGGAGCGGCATATGACCTGGAAGCGGACCGGCGCCAAGGCCGCCCCCGCCGGGCCGGTGTCGGGCGTCGCCTCGTCGCTGTCCGCATCGCTCTCCTCGAGCCGGGCCCGCTCCGGGCCCCCGGCCTTCGCGACCGGCCGTACGGGGGACAGACAGGTCATTTCGTTGGCAGTGGGGGACCGGGTGACGCATGATCAGTTCGGCCTGGGCACCGTCATGGCGGTGACGGGCGTGGGTGACAAGGCGCAGGCCACCATCGACTTCGGCGACGGCCGCCCCAAGAAGCTGGTGCTGCGCTACGCACCGGTCGAGAAGCTGGGATAGCCGGGCCGGACCGCCCGCTCGGGAAGGCCCGGGCGGGCTCGTCGCAGGCGGCTTGCCCGGGCGTGGCTCACCGCGGCCTGCCGCGGCAGGCCTACTACGGCAGCCTTACTGCGGATTGAGCCCGTGGTTGAGCAGCCAGCTCAGCGGGTTGACCGCCGAGCCTCCACCGGGCCGCACCTCGAAGTGCAGGTGCGGCCCGGTGGAGTTACCGGAGTTCCCCGAGTACGCGATCACATCGCCGGCCTTGACCTGGCCGTACCGGATCTTGGTGCTGCTGAGATGGCAGTACCAGGTCTCGGTACCGTCGGCGGCCGTGACGATCGCCATGTTGCCGTAGGCGCTGTTCCACTGGGTGCGCACGGTGCCGTCGGTCGCCGCCATCACCGGAGTGCCGTACGAGACGGGAAAGTCGATACCGGTGTGCTGGGACATCCAGTTGACGCCGGCCTGGCCGAAGTGGGCGCTGAGTCCATGCTGAGCGACCGGCAGGGCGAACTTGGGGCGCAGCGCCTCCTTGCGCGCGGCCTCCGCGATCCTGCGCTGCCGGTCGGCTTCCTGGCGCTCCTTGAGGTCGATGCGCTCCTGGGTCCGGCTGGCACGGTCGCTGAAGTCGCGAGCGCTGATGCTGACATTGGTCAGCTGGGTGTCGAGCTTGTTGTTGGCAGCGGCGGCGACCTTGACGGCGGACGCGTCCGGGGCGGCCATCGTGGCCTTGCCGTCGTCCTTCTTCTCGCCGCCACCGAGACCACCGAGGCCGCTGACGGAGGCGGCGGCGATACCGGCGACACCCATCACGCACACGGAGGGCACGGCGACGGTGAGGAGAGCGGAGCGCTTGGCGGGGCTGCGGCGACGTGCACGGTTGGCGGGCCGACGGGCGGTACGGGACACGGTCACGACCTCCTCGGCCTCGGACACCGGGGGCAGACCGGTATCCGGAGAATCGAGGTCGAGATGGACCTCGGCGTCACCATCGGCATCGAAGTCGGCTTCGTCGACGGTGTGGAGGTCGGTGTCGGTGTCGGAGCCGAAGGCGGGCGCGTCGTCGGCCTCTGCCTCGAAGCCGGCCCGAGGCATGTCGAACGTGTCGGTGACTTCGGCGGAGTTCCAGGCGGTGGCGTCGTAGGCGCCGGTCTCGCCCACCCCGAACCCGGGCACCGTCCACTGGCCCGTGGTGTCGTAGCCGAAGGCGGCGTTCTCGAACTGCCCCGTCTGATTCCAGGTGTTGGCCTCACCGGTGGACTGGGCCGGAACGGAAGCCGTCGCGGCGGTGCCGTATTCGGTGGCCGCCCACATCGTGGTGGTGTCGTACTGGCCGTACTGCTCGTACTGAGCGGTGTATCCGGTGTCGCCGTAGGAAGCGGTGCTCCAGGCCGTCGTGTCGTACTGCCCGGTGTGGCCTGCTTCGTAGCCGCTCGGCAGAGTGCCGAACTGCGGGTCGGTGTCGTAGCCGCCAGTGGAGTTCCCGTCGAATCCGACGTACCCGGCGTGGGCGTGCTGGTCGTTCACCGACTTCTCTCTCGCCTCGGCAGCAGTCCGGCCGCCCTCCCGTGGGAAATGGGAAAGCAGTGGCGTGACTGTACCCGGCGGTATGCGACGGCCACAATCTTCGGCTGGTACTGGGGGATTCAGGAAACGGGCATTCTTCTGGTTTCGGCGGGCCGAAGACGGAGCTTTGGTTTTATGTTCGACGGCTGTTCGGTATTTCGTTGCCTTGGCCGTCAGGCCACCGAGACCGCACCGGATGTACCGGGTGCCGCGTCCACTCCTTCTTCCCCGCACTGGAGGGCCTGTCGTACACCGGCCGCGACCGCCGGATGGACGGGCAGGGCCAGGTGGCCGATTCCGGTCACGTGCACGTTGTGCACGATCAGGTCCGGGTGCTCGAGACGGGCTGTCTCGGCCGGGATCATCGCATGGTCGAGGTCGCTCCAGAAGCTGACGAACCGGGTCCGGCAGCCGGGGGCCGGCCTGCGCAGCTCCTCGATCACATCGGAGCCGGGGTGCATCTGGCGCACGACGGGATGCGCGCTCATGAGCTGCGCCGCCAGCGTGCCGGAGTGCGGGGTGCCGAGGGTGACCAGAGTGCGCACATGTGTGTCGCCGCCGAGCCGCTGCACGTAGTAGCGGGCGATCAGGCCGCCGAGGCTGTGCCCCACGATGTCGACCTGACGATGCCCGGTGCGGGTGCGTATCTCGTCGATGTGCCGCCCGAGCAGGTCGGCTGCGGCCCGGATGTCGCAGGTCAGCGGCGAGTAGTTGAGGGACTCCAGATGGCGCCAGCCGTGCCGGGACAAGGAGCGTCGGAGCACGACGAAGACGGAGCGGTTGTCGATGAAACCGTGCAGCAGCACCACGGGCGGATGGCCGAGCCCGGCCGTGGGCAGCAGGGGGGCTCCGGTGGGCGGCCCGGCGGGGGAACGGCGCTCGGGTGCGATACCCGAGGGATAGAGCAGAAGGTGCCCGGCAAGGATCGCGAGGTCGAGCATCGTGGCTCGCAGGAGCGTGGCCGACAGCCGGACGAGGCGCAGACACGGCGGAAAGAAGGGCAGAACCCTCATGGCCGACCTCCCGAACAGCACACGGGGAGGCGACCCTGTCCCCCCGTGTGTCCCGGTGGGGCGCCGTGACGGAGGAGGCCGGCCGTGTGGTGCGGGTGGTGCCTGGCCGTGCGGACACCGACTGGCCGTACCGCCGTCTTGTGTGGTCGACAGTGCGGTGGTGCGGCTGCCTCGTAGCGGCTCCCCTTGCGACCTGCCCGGCCGGGGCGGATGTGCCGCCTGGTGCGGGTACGACGCAAAACGAATATGTCCCATGTGTGATTTCCCCCTCGCTGAACACCGCGAAACTGCCGGTTGCGGGATGCTGTCGATAGCGTTCGTTCACCGACCCGGACCATGAGCCCCGGGGACACATGGAGGCAGTGATGGGTGTGACTGGTCCGATCCGCGTCGTGGTCGCCAAGCCGGGTCTCGACGGACACGACCGCGGTGCCAAAGTGATCGCGAGGGCGCTGCGCGACGCCGGTATGGAGGTCATCTACACCGGGCTGCACCAGACGCCCGAGCAAATCGTGGACACCGCCATCCAGGAGGATGCCGACGCGATCGGCCTCTCGATCCTCTCCGGCGCCCACAACACGCTCTTCGCGAAGGTGCTGGAGCTGCTGAAGGAGCGCGACGCGGAGGACATCAAGGTCTTCGGCGGCGGCATCATCCCGGAGGCGGACATTCCCCCGCTCAAGGAGAAGGGTGTCGCGGAGATCTTCACCCCGGGCGCGACAACGGCGTCGATCGTCGACTGGGTCAACGCGAACATCCGGCAGTCCGCCGACGCCTGACCCTAGTGCGGCCGCGGGGTCAGTTCGGCCAGCATCGTGGCGCGCAGGCGCAGCGTGCCGACCAGACGTTGGAAGGCTTCCGACCAGTAGCCGCCCGCGCCCGGGGAGGTGTCCTCGGCCTCGGCCGGTATGGCGGTGAGGACCTCGAGCCGGGTGGCCTCGGCGGGGTCCAGGCAGCGTTCGGCCAGACCCATCACCCCGCTGAAGCTCCAGGGGTAGCTGCCTGCGTCCCGGGCGATCTCCAGTGCGTCGACCACCGCCCGGCCCAGCGGGCCCGCCCAGGGCACCGGGCAGACACCGAGCAGCTGGAAGGCCTCGGACAGCCCGTGCGCGGCGATGAACTCGGCCACCCAGCCGGACCGTTCGTCCGGGTCGAGCGTCGCCAGCAGTTCGGCCCGCTCGGCCAGCGAGGTCGTGCCGGGCCCGGACTCGGGCGGCGCGGCGGGTGAGCCGAGCAGCGCCCGCGACCACTCCGCGTCCCGCTGGCGCACGGCCGCGCGGCACCACGCGGCGTGCAGTTCGTCCCCCCAGCCGTCGGCGACCGGCAGCGCGACGATCTCCCGCGGTGTACGCGCGCCGAGTCTGCCGGGCCAGCCACCCAGCGGCGCTGCCTCCACCAACTGGCCGAGCCACCAGGACCGTTCGCCCCGGCCTGCCGGAGCCTTCGGGACCACCCCGTCGCGCTGCATCTCGGTGTCGCACTCGTGCGGTGCCTCCACGGCGATGCGCTCGCATCCGTCCGTACGGTCCAGGCCGACGCAGGACGCCGCCCGTCCCGACATCCGCGCGGCGAGCGCGGATTCCGGCAGGGCGGAGAGCAGCTCCGCGGCGGTGGCCCGGACATTGCGGCTGCGGTCGGACAGTGCCGCCTCCAGGAACGGCTCGTCGGCGCCGGACAGCCCTGTGCGCAGCGAGTCCAGGAACATCAGCCGGTCCTCGGCGCGCTCCGTGCACCAGGTGGAGCCGAGCAGGGCCCGGGCGGCTTCCGGGTCGTGCGCCCGAACAGCCGTGAGCAGGGCGACCCGTTCGGCGAACAGCCCCTCCTCCCAGAGCCGCCGCACCGCTTCGTCGTCCGTGGGATCGGGCAGCACGGAGCCGCCCGCGCCGCCGCGCAGCGCGAACTTCCATTCCGGGTTGAGCCGCGCCAGCCATGTCCCGCGCGGTCCGGCGAAACTCAGTGTCTGTGGCCGAAGATCCGTACGAGCGCGGGCGGCGTCCAGCAGCGCGGGCAGCAGGGTGGCCGGGGCGCGGTAGCCATGGCTGCCGGCGGCGGTCAGCCACTGGGGGAGCAGTTCGGTGAGGTCGGGCGCGGTGCCGCGGCGGCCCCCGCCGGAGGAGGGTGCGGACCGGTCGGCGAGCAGCTGGGCCAGTCTGCGGCGTGCCGCCGCGGGCAGTGCGGGGCGTGGATCGTGGGGCGCCGGCTCGGGACGTGCCGCGGCGCGCCCGGGAAGCAGCCCGGCTCTGCGCCGCACGGTGTGCAGGGCGGCGGCGTCGAGCAGCGCGGTCGGCGCTTCCTTGTCCGGAGCGCCGACGCCGCGCGGCGGGGTGCGGCGGTCGGTGCCGAGAAGGGCGGAGGTGACGAGCTCCTCCCAGGGCGTGACGGTGCCGGTCATGAGGACCTCCTGTGCGTCAGATGAGGGGGACTGTCTCCGCCGTGCCTTGGGCCCAGGCGGCGAGCGGGGTGAAGCCGCGGTGGCCGCATGTGCCGAAGACCGTGACCGGGGCGCCGCCGGAGATCGCGGCGAGCTTCCAGAGCCCGGAGCGGGAGAGCGCGGCGGACGGGACGGGCAGGGCCGACCCTCCTCCGGGGCCTTCGGCTCGGGGGGACCCCCAGGCATCGGCCAGTTGCCAGCCGTCCTCGGCCGGTATGGGTATGACTCCGCTCAGCGTGACCGGCCAGAAGTCCAGCCAGGGGTCGTCCCGCAGCGCCCGTCCGTAGAGGTCCAGGGCCTCGGCGGCCGAGTGGCCGGGCGGCGGGGCCTCGATGGGGGCCGGAGCGCCGAACCGCTCACCCAGCGCGGCGCGCAGCTGTCCCGCGCCCGGATACGGCGTGAGCTCGGCGTCGATCGCCAGGCCGACCGGCAGGGCGAGCCCGGGAGCGCGGCCCGCGGCGCCGAAGTCGAGCACCAGGGCGGTCCGCTGCGACCGCTGCCCGTACAACCAGGCGCGGCGCGTGGTGAGTTTGCCGTCCTGAGTGTCGTACTGCGCGAGGACCAGCCAGCTGTCGCGGACCGCCGTGCCCTCGGCGGACACGGGAAGTCCGATCCGGGTGCGGACCGTCGCGGCCAGCGGCTTCGGCAGATGGTCCCGGTTGAGCCAGGCATGGTCCAGCAGATGCAGCAGCGCGCACTCCTCCAGCAGCCGCACCGGCCAGCCCGGACCGGAGCCCGGGATCGCGCCCAGCTCCCGCACCCGGCTCGCCAGGCCCGGAGCCTGGGCATCCACCATCCTGGCCGCCGTCTCCTCCCAGTGCCCGTACCCGCCCTGCTCCACAGCGGCCAGGCCGCCGCGCAGCAGATCGGCCAGCCGCTGCTCCAGTTCCATGGCACCGGCGGTGACCCGCTCGGCGCGGCGCTCGGCCCGGCGTCTGGCCGCCTCGGGGTCGGACGGTCCGCCGGACGTGGGCGAACCCTCCGCCCCTCTCTTCTCCGTACGCTGCCGGCGTTCTTCGAGCCACTGCTCGGCCCAGTCGGGCGCGGCCCCGTCCGGGACCGCCCTCTCGTCCGTCGCCCGGAGCAGCAGCAGCCCCAGCGCGTGCTTGCACGGGAACTTCCGGCTCGGACAACTGCACTTGTAGGCGAGGCCGGCCGTGTCGACCACGGTCTGATAGGGCTTGCTGCCGCTGCCCTTGCACAGCCCCCACACGGCCCCCGGGGCGCAGCCGGCCTCCGACCACGGCCCGGCGACTCCGAGCCTGCTTCCCGCCTTGGACGACGCGGCGTCAGGAGCCAGGGCCAGGACCTGTTCCGCCGTCCAGCGATCCCCCTGTCGATTCATGTTCCGGACCGTAAGGGGCGACACTGACAATCGGCCCTGACCTGCGGGAACGGCTAATTGTCAGTGGTGTGGTGCACGGTGGATCCCGAACCCCGGAGATCGGCCCGGGAGATGTGGAGGGGGACTCATGACCATGCCCGAGAACAGCACGGCCGATGTCGCCGAGGCCCTGCGGCCGCATGCCGAGGACGCCTTCGCCGACGAGCTCAAGGCACTGGCCGCGGCCGACGACCGGCCGAGGCCCGCCCGCTGGCAGCTGTCGCCCTGGGCGGTGGCCACCTATCTGCTCGGTGGCACCCTTCCGGACGGAACCGTGATCACGCCCAAGTACGTGGGGCCGCGCCGCATCGTCGAGGTGGCCGTCACCACGCTCGCCACCGACCGCGCGCTGCTGCTCCTCGGAGTGCCGGGAACCGCCAAGACCTGGGTCTCCGAGCACCTCGCCGCGGCCGTCAGCGGTGACTCCACCCTGCTGGTGCAGGGCACGGCCGGCACTCCCGAGGAAGCGATCCGTTACGGCTGGAACTACGCCCAGCTGCTCGCCCACGGCCCGAGCCGTGACGCGCTCGTGCCCGGCCCGATCATGCGGGCCATGTCGGAGGGCATGACCGCACGGGTCGAGGAGCTCACCCGTATCCCCGCCGATGTGCAGGACTCGCTCATCACCATCCTGTCCGAGAAGACCCTGCCCGTGCCGGAGCTGGGCCAGGAGGTGCAGGCCGTGCGTGGCTTCAACCTCATCGCCACCGCCAACGACCGCGACCGCGGGGTCAACGACCTGTCCAGCGCGCTGCGCCGCCGCTTCAACACGGTCGTCCTGCCGCTGCCCGCCACCCCCGACGCCGAGGTCGACATCGTCTCCCGGCGGGTCGACCAGATCGGGCGCTCGCTGGACCTGCCGGCCGCGCCCGACGGCATCGACGAGATCCGCCGCGTCGTCACCGTCTTCCGCGAACTGCGCGACGGTGTCACGGCCGACGGCCGTACGAAGCTCAAGTCCCCCTCAGGGACGCTGTCCACCGCGGAGGCGATCTCCGTCGTCACCAATGGCCTTGCTCTCGCTGCCCACTTCGGAGACGGCGTGCTGAGGCCCGCGGACGTGGCGGCGGGCATCCTGGGTGCGGTGGTGCGGGAGCCCGTGGCGGACCGGGTGATCTGGCAGGAGTACCTGGAGACCGTGGTCCGCGAGCGCGACGGCTGGAAGGACTTCTACCGCGCCTGCCGGGAGGTGACGGCATGACAGGACCCCTGCTGCTCGGAGTGCGGCACCACGGGCCGGGCTCGGCGCGGGCGGTCCGGGGCGCGCTCGACGCGGCGCGGCCGCCGGCCGTGCTGATCGAAGGGCCGCCCGAGGGGGATGCGCTGCTGCCGCTCGCGGCCGACGAGCGGATGCGGCCGCCGGTCGCCCTGCTCGCCCATGTCGTGGACGACCCGGGGCGCGCCGCGTTCTGGCCGCTGGCCGAGTTCTCCCCGGAATGGGTGGCCATCCGCTGGGCGCTGGAGCACGACGTCCCGGTGCGGTTCATCGACCTGCCGGCCACGCATTCGCTCGCCCTCCAGGCCGGGGCCGACGAGGGGGAAAAGGATGCCGAGGACACCGAGGAAGACCGCGACGTCCTGCGCGTCGACCCCGTCGCCGCGCTCGCCGAGGCCGCCGGGTACGACGACCCGGAGCGCTGGTGGGAGGACGTCGTCGAGCACCGTGGCCGGGAAGGGGAGGAGACCTTCGAGGCCTTCGGCGCGCTCGCCGAGGCGATGGCCGCGCTGCGCCAGGAGTACGGGGACGGGGGCCACGCCCGCGACCTGGTGCGCGAGGCCTACATGCGGCTGCAACTCCGCGCCGCCCGCAAGGAGTTCGGGGACGATGTCGCCGTCGTCTGCGGCGCCTGGCATGTGCCCGCCCTCGCCGCGAGGGCGACCGTCGCCGCCGACCGTGCCCTGCTCAAGGGCCTGCCCAAGGTCCGGACCGAGATGACCTGGGTGCCCTGGACCCATCGCAGGCTCGCCCGGCTGGGGGCACCTCCCGGGCGAGGCTCCGGGGGAGGCTATGGCGCCGGCATCGATTCGCCGGGCTGGTACGGGCATCTGTTCAGCTCGCCCGACCGTCCTGTCGAGCGCTGGATGACCAAGGTCGCGGGACTGCTGCGGGATGAGGACCGGCCTGTGTCGTCCGCGCATGTCATCGAGGCCGTCCGGCTTGCCGGGACGCTGGCCGCGATGCGTGGCCGCCCGCTGCCGGGCCTCTCCGAGACGACCGACGCCGTGCGCGCGGTGATGTGCGAGGGCTCCGATGTACCGCTCGAACTGATCAGGGACCGGCTGGTCGTCGGCGATGTCCTCGGCGAGGTCCCGGACGCCGCGCCCGCGGTGCCGCTGCAACGCGATCTCACCCGTCTGCAGCGCAGCCTGCGCCTCAAACCCGAAGCGCTGGAACGGGAGTTGGAGCTCGATCTCCGTAAGGACATGGATGCCGCCCGCAGCAGGCTGCTGCACCGGCTGCGTCTCCTCGGGATCGGCTGGGGCGAGCCGGCTGTGATGGGGAGGGGGAGCACCGGCACGTTCCGCGAGACCTGGCGGCTGTGCTGGGAGCCGGAGCTGTCCGTGCGGGTCGCCGAAGCCGGAGTGTGGGGGACCACCGTGCTCTCCGCCGCAACGGCCAAGGCCGAGTCGGACGCGGCCTCCGCGGCCTCGCTCGCCGCGGTGACCGAGCTCGCCGAGCGCTGTCTTCCGGCGGGGTTGTCGGACGCGCTCCCCGTGGTGATGCGGGCGCTCGCCGACCGGGCGGCTCTCGACTCGGACGTCGCCCACCTCGCCCAGGCCCTGCCCGCACTGGCGCGCACACTGCGGTACGGCGACGTCCGCGGCACCGACACGGCCGCGCTCCGGGAGGTCGCGGGCGGTCTCGCCGAGCGGATCCGCATCGGCCTGCCGCCCGCGTGCACCAGACTCGACGCGGACGGCGCGGAGGAGATGCGCCGTCACCTCGACGGGGTGCACACCGCTGTGGGCCTGCTGTCGGAGGCCACGGACCACGCTGGTTCCGGCGGACTCCGCGAGCGCTGGGGAGCCGTGCTGGAGCGACTGGCGGCACGGGAGACCGTCGCCGGAGTCATACGCGGACGGGCCGCCCGGCTCGCACTGGACGACGGGCGGCTCGGCGAGGAGGAGGCCGCGCGACTGATGGGCCTGGCGCTCTCGCCGGGCACGGCTCCGACCGACGCGGCCGCCTGGATCGAGGGCTTCGTCGGCGGCGCCTCGGGGGGAGGCATGCTGCTCGTCCACGACGAGCGGCTGCTCGGCCTGGTCGACTCCTGGCTGAGCGGGGTGCCGGCCGAGGCGTTCACGGATGTGCTGCCGCTGCTGCGCCGTACGTTCGCCGCGTACGAGCCGGGAGTGCGTCGCACGCTGGGCGAGCTGGTCCGCCGCGGCCCCGCTGCCGCCGGCCCGGCCGCGACCTCGGCGGGTGCGGCCACGAGCCCCGGCTTCGGCGCCGGGCTCGACGAGCACCGCGCGGACGCGGTGCTGCCGGTGCTCCGGCTGCTGCTGGGCGCCGAGGCCGTGGGCGTCCGTGCCAGGGGCGGCAGGAGCTACGGGGAAGGGAACACATGAACACGGACATCGGCACGACCGCCGGGGACGAGCGGCTGCGGCGGTGGCGGATGGTGCTCGGCGGGGAGGCCGCCGAGGCGACCGGGTGCACGCTCGGCGGGCGGGACGCCGCCATGGACGGCGCGCTGGCCGCGCTGTACGGGAGCGGCGGCGGGCGGGGCGCCCGGGGCGGTGAGCGCTCGGCGGGGCTCGGCGCCTCGGCTCCCTCCGTCGCTCGCTGGCTCGGCGACATCCGTACGTACTTCCCGAGCTCCGTCGTCCAGGTCATGCAGCGCGACGCGATCGACCGGCTCGGCCTGTCCACCCTGCTCCTGGAGCCGGAGATGCTGGAGGCGGTCGAGGCGGACGTCCATCTCGTCGGCACCCTGCTCTCGCTGAACCGGGCCATGCCCGAGACGACCAAGGAGACCGCCCGCATGGTGGTCCGCAAGGTCGTCGAGGACCTGGAGCGGCGCCTCGCCGACCGCACCCGGGCCACGCTCACCGGCGCTCTGGACCGCAGCGCCCGGGTCAGCCGGCCCCGCCACCGGGACATCGACTGGGAACGTACGGTCCGGGCGAACCTCAAGAACTACCTGCCCGAGTACCGCACCGTCGTGCCCGAGCGGCTCATCGGCCACGGACGGGCCGCGCAGTCCGTCAAGCGGGAGGTCGTCCTCTGCATCGACCAGTCGGGCTCGATGGCGGCATCTGTCGTCTACGCGTCCGTGTTCGGTGCCGTCCTTGCCTCCATGCGTTCCATCGCCACCCGTCTGGTCGTCTTCGACACGGCGGTCGTCGATCTGACCGACCAGCTCGACGATCCGGTCGACGTCCTGTTCGGCACCCAGCTGGGCGGCGGTACCGACATCAACCGTGCCCTCGCGTACTGCCAGTCGCAGATCACCCGCCCCGCCGACACCGTCGTCGTCCTGATCAGCGACCTCTACGAGGGGGGCATACGCGACGAGATGCTCAAGCGGGTCGCGGCGATGAAAGCCTCCGGCGTGCAGTTCGTGGCGCTGCTCGCCCTCTCCGACGAGGGAGCCCCCGCCTACGACCGGGAGCACGCGACCGCCCTCGCGGCCCTCGGTGCCCCCGCCTTCGCCTGCACCCCGGACCTCTTTCCGGAGGTGATGGCCGCGGCGATCGAGAAGCGCCCGCTGCCCGTGCCCCAGGGATGACACGGGCGACATGCCCGGGAACGGGGCGCCTGTGACAGTTATCACCGCGCCGGGGTGATCCACGATTTAGGGACATAGGTCCGCACGGGGATAACCTGCAAGACGGACATGCCGCGTACCGGGTCTCCGTGTGCGCCTTCCTTGTGACAGTGGTGTCACGTTGCCCTTCGCGGCACGCCCACGCAGACAACGAACCGCGAAAATCATGCCGCGACATTAGAAGCAAAGGGACGGACGCGCGTGGACCTGTTCGAGTACCAGGCGAGGGACCTCTTCGCCAAGCACGGTGTACCGGTGCTGGCCGGTGAAGTCATCGATACGCCTGAGGCGGCGCGCGAGGTGACCGAGCGTCTCGGCGGCCGGTCGGTCGTCAAGGCCCAGGTCAAGACCGGCGGCCGCGGCAAGGCCGGCGGCGTGAAGCTGGCCTCCGACCCGGACGACGCGGTGGAGAAGGCCGGCCAGATCCTGGGCATGGACATCAAGGGCCACACGGTCCACAAGGTGATGCTCGCGGAGACCGCGCCGGAGATCGCCGAGGAGTACTACGTCTCGTACCTCCTCGACCGCACCAACCGCACCTTCCTGGCCATGGCATCGGTCGCGGGTGGCATGGACATCGAGGAAGTCGCGGCGACGACGCCCGAGAAGCTCGCCAAGGTCCCGGTCGACGCCAATGAGGGTGTGGACCTGGCCAAGGCCCGCGAGATCGTCGAGGCCGCGAAGTTCCCGGCCGACGTCGCGGAGAAGGTCGCCGAGGTCCTGGTGACCCTGTGGACGGCCTTCATCGCCGAGGACGCCCTCCTCGTCGAGGTGAACCCGCTGGCCAAGGTCGCCGACGGCCGTGTCATCGCCCTCGACGGCAAGGTGTCGCTGGACGCGAACGCCGAGTTCCGTCAGCCGGAGCACGCCGAGCTCGAGGACAAGGCATCGGCCAACCCGCTCGAGGCCGCCGCCAAGGCCAAGGGCCTGAACTACGTCAAGCTCGACGGCGAGGTCGGCATCATCGGCAACGGCGCGGGTCTGGTCATGTCGACCCTCGACGTCGTCGCCTACGCCGGTGAGAACCACAACGGCGTCAAGCCCGCCAACTTCCTCGACATCGGCGGTGGCGCCTCCGCCGAGGTCATGGCGAACGGTCTCGAGATCATCCTCGGCGACCCGGACGTCAAGTCCGTCTTCGTCAACGTCTTCGGCGGCATCACCGCCTGCGACGCGGTCGCGAACGGCATCGTCCAGGCGCTCGAGCTCCTCGAGGCCAAGGGCGAAGAGGTCACCAAGCCGCTGGTCGTGCGCCTCGACGGCAACAACGCGGAGCTGGGTCGCCAGATCCTCGACGACCGCAAACACCCGCTGGTTCAGCGTGTGGACACCATGGACGGCGCGGCCGACAAGGCCGCCGAGCTGGCTGCTGCCGCGAAGTAAAGGGACGAGGTCACAGACACACCATGGCTATCTTCCTCACCAAGGAATCCAAGGTCATCGTCCAGGGCATGACCGGCTCCGAGGGCCAGAAGCACACCAAGCGCATGCTGGCTTCGGGCACCAACATCGTCGGCGGCGTGAACCCGCGCAAGGCCGGCACGACCGTCGACTTCGACGGCGCGGAGATCCCGGTCTTCGGCTCCGTCAAGGAGGCCATCGAGAAGACCGGCGCCGACGTCACGGTCATCTTCGTCCCGGAGAAGTTCACCAAGGACGCGGTCATCGAGGCGATCGACGCCGAGATCGGCCTCGCCGTGGTCATCACCGAGGGCGTTGCGGTCCACGACACCGCGCAGTTCTGGGCGTACGCCGGTGCCAAGGGCAACAAGACCCGCATCATCGGCCCCAACTGCCCGGGTCTCATCACCCCCGGCCAGTCGAACGCCGGCATCATCCCGGCCGACATCACCAAGCCCGGCCGCATCGGTCTCGTGTCCAAGTCCGGCACGCTGACCTACCAGATGATGTACGAGCTGCGTGACATCGGCTTCAGCTCCTGCGTCGGCATCGGCGGTGACCCGATCATCGGCACCACCCACATCGACGCGCTGAAGGCGTTCCAGGAGGACCCCGACACCGACCTGATCGTCATGATCGGTGAGATCGGTGGCGACGCCGAGGAGCGTGCGGCCGACTTCATCAAGGCCAACGTCACCAAGCCGGTCGTCGGTTACGTCGCGGGCTTCACCGCTCCCGAGGGCAAGACCATGGGTCACGCCGGCGCCATCGTGTCCGGTTCTTCTGGCACCGCACAGGCCAAGAAGGAAGCCCTGGAGGCCGTGGGCGTGAAGGTCGGCAAGACGCCGACCGAGACGGCGAAGCTGGCGCGCGCCATTCTCGCGGGCTGACTCCTCGGCGCCCGAGCAGTACGGGCGTGACGCATACGGATGGGCCCGCACCCCGGCCGGACAGCCGGGGTGCGGGCCCATCCGTATGCGGGGGACTGGTCAGCGCCACTGCGGCACCAGGCGCTCGGGGCCGCTCCCC
Source organism: Streptomyces sannanensis (assembly GCF_039536205.1). GTDB lineage: Bacteria > Actinomycetota > Actinomycetes > Streptomycetales > Streptomycetaceae > Streptomyces > Streptomyces sannanensis. The sequence continues at coordinate 4,137,423 of NZ_BAAAYL010000001.1, forward strand.
GGCGCCGAGCGCAGCTTGTCGCGCAGCTGTTTGCCCGTCGTGATCGCCTGCGGGCCGGCCAGCGCGGGCACCCCGGGGATCGGTTCACCGGGGTGGACCCGCGGAATGTACTGCGTCGGGGCGGTGACCAGCGTGCACGCCGTCGCCCCCGTGATCACTGTGGCGAACATGATTGCCGCCCGTGTCCAGATACGGGTCCACCGCTCGCTCAGCATGCGTACCGACTCGGCGGACGGAAGCGTCACCGCGGACCCGGCCGACACGAGGTCGCCCAGTCGCTCCCGCAGCAGACCCGACTGCTCCGCCGGCGTGGCCGCGTCCGCCAGCTCCGGCAGCCGCAGGGCGATCGCGGCGCGCGCGTTCAGCAGCCGGCTCGCCGCGGCGGGCGTGCTGGCCTCGGTCTCGGCGGCCGTCTCCGGCAGATCGAGACCCAGGCCGTCGTAGAGCAGCAGCGTGCGCCGGTACGAGGCCGGAAGCTCCAGCAGTGCCTCCTGCAGCGCACGCAGGGCCGGCTCCTCCGGCGGCGGATCCGGCTGCCTGTGGGTACGGCGCATGCGGTGCCAGGGGGACAGTGCGTACTCGTGCACGGCGATGCGCACCCAGCCCGCCGGGTCACGGTCGGTCGCCACCTCGGGCCAGCGCTGCCAGGCCCGGTCGAAGGCGTGCCGCACGGCCTTCTGCGCGAGCTGCCGCCGGCCCGTGAGCAGGAATGCCTGGTGCAGAAGTGCCGTGGCGGTGAGGGCGTACAGCTCGTCGAAGGCCATGGCCGGCGTGACCCCCGTGGTTTCCGGGTCCCCGGGGGCCGCCGGGATGCGCGGCGCCTCGGCGTACCCGGGAGACCCGGGCGTGGCCGCTCGCACGCGCAGGCTGCGCCGCCCCTCGGCGCTCGGCAGCGGGGAGGTCATGCGGGACTCCAGGGACTCCAGGGACTCCAAGAGCTCCGCGCAACGACATCACTGCTACAGGCATAAATATGCATAAACATATCTTGCGCGACACAACGGTCAATTGACCGTTACAGCGATAAAGCGCGTGTCGTTGGCAGCATGGCGATGTGACCCAAGTGGCGACGTTTTTTCTGCGCGGGGCGCTCGTGGCGGGGCTCGGGCTCGGCTCGTTCGCCGTGCTCGTCATGGTGCTGTGGATCAGCTCGCCGTACCCGGACAGCGGCCCCGGGGGTGCCCTGCACATCGCCGCCGGGCTGTGGCTGCTGGCCCACGGCGCGGAGCTCGCGAGGCCGGCCGGCGCGCTCGGCGGGGCGCCCGTGCCCGTGGGAGTGACGCCCTTGCTGCTTGCCGCGCTGCCCGTGTTCCTGGCCTACCGCGCCGCGCGGGACGAGCGGGACACACCGGAGGAGTCTGTGGCCGCGGGGTCCGCCATCACTGCCGTGACCTGCGGGTATCTCGCCGTCGGCGGTGCCGCCGCGCTCTATGCGGCAGCCGGGCCGCTGCCCTCGGCCCCGCTCAGCGCCGCGCTGCATCTGCCACTGGTGGCGGCGGGGGCCGCTGTGGCCGGCGTGTGGGCCGAGAGCGGATTCCCGTCCGGGCCGCTGTCCACCTGGGTGCCGGGAGGTGTGCGGGCCGTGGCCCGGGCGGCCGCTTTCGGCGTTCTGGTGCTGGTCGTCGGCGGGGCGCTGCTGGCCGGGGTGTCGCTCGCGTGGCACGCGGGGCCGGCACGGGAATCGTTCGTGCAGCTCGCGGGGGAGTGGCCGGGCCGGATCGCGGTGCTGCTGCTGAGCGTCGCGCTGGTGCCGAACGCGGCGGTATGGGGCGCGGCATACGGCCTGGGGCCCGGTTTCGCCGCCGGTGCGGCGGTGACGGTGACCCCGCTCGCGGTTGCCGGTACGCCGGTGCTCCCTCACTTCCCACTGCTGGCCGCCGTGCCCACTCAGGCACACGGCACTCCGCTGAACTGGGCGGCCGCCGCCGTGCCGGTCGCCGGGGCGGTGGCGATCGCACGCTGCACGGTACGGGCCGCGACGGGCGGCGAGCGCCCCTGGAGCGTGGGCGAGACCGCGCTGGCCGCGGCACTGGCGGCGACCGGGTGCGCGGTGGCGGTGGCCGCGCTGGCGGCGGCGTCGGGCGGCCCGCTGGGCACGGGGCGGCTCGCCGAGTTCGGGCCGGTGTGGTGGCGGACGGGCGTTGCCGCGCTGGCCTGGATGGCGGTGCTCGCGGTGCCGGGGGCGGTCACGGTGCGGGCGTGGCGGCTGCGGGGCATCGAGCCGGTGCGGCGCGGAAAGCGCGCGCGGCACCGGGCACCGGCACGGCACCGTATGCCAAGGCTCGTACGCGTACCGGCGCCCGAGCCGAGCCACGAGGCGTACGAGTTCCTGCCGTCGGACGCTCCCGGTACCCGGCCCGGCGGACCGCCTACTGCCTGACGCCGATCGCCGGGCGCAGCCACTCCGGCAGCATCTGGTTGCAGGACACCTGGGCGGTCTTGGTCAGCGAATCGTCCACGCACGTGTAGAAGTCGCGGTACACGATCTGGGTGGTGTACGCCGTTGCCACCATCATCAGGGCGAGGGACGCCGTCACCAGTCCGCTCACCGCCGCCGTGCGCTGCGGCTTGCCGGCCTGGGGGTTTCCGTCCGGCCGCGGCTTCGGCGTGGCGCGCAGCGAACTGATGCCCCAGTACAGCGCCAGGGAGCCGAGCAGCAGCGCGATCGCGATCTGGCCGAAGAGCGCGAAGAAGAACGCCCACATGCCGGAGAGCAGGGCGTAGCGGGCGCGTCGCTGGACGGGGTCCGTGGGATCCCAGCGCAGACCGCTGCCCGGGCCGCCCGGGCCCTCGGGGCCGCCCTGGCCGCCGGGCCGGCCGCCGAAGCCGCCGGGGGCGCGGCCGGGCTGGCGGCTGCTCCACTGGCTGCCCCACACGGGCCTGTCCTCGGGGGTGTTCCCGCCGTCGCCGGGGGAGCCTGCGGAGTCCGGGGAACCCTCACCGTCCCCGGAGCCGCCGTTCGCCGGCCTGCGCGGCTGCCACGGCTGGTCGGGCCTGCCCTCCGGCGGCGGCGCGAACGGATTGTCGCTCCCCCAGCCATCGGAGCCGGAGGCCCCGGTGGACGAGGACGACCGCTCCCGCAGCACCGGTGCGCCCGCGGGACGGGCGAACGGGAGAGGGCGGAGGGCCGCGCGGCGGCGTCGGTCCGGCATGTGGTGAACGTCATCCCCTCGGACCCGGTGCGCGAGGCGCACGCCGGTCTTGTGTCGTCTCTGGCCCGTCCGGGAACAGGCCCTCTGCCCCAGACGCTACCTCCCGGCCCGGCCCCCGTCCCGTGGGGGCCGTTGGGAGTGCCGGTATCGTTGCTGACGGTCGGCGCATTCGTAGAGTTCCCCGTATCGGGGGGCGCAATTCATTCGTACGACCGCACAAGACGCAGCACCCCCGCGAGAAAGAGACCCCTGTGGCCTCCCCGCCCTCCTCCGCCCGCCCGGCCCGCATCGTGGTGCTGGTCTCCGGCTCCGGTACGAATCTCCAGGCTTTGCTCGACGCCATCGCCGCGGACCCGGACGGTTTCGGTGCCCGGATCGTCGCGGTCGGCGCCGACCGCGACGACATCACCGGTCTCGAGCGCGCCACGCGCGCCGGACTGCCCACCTTTGTCTGCAAGGTCACGGACTACGGCAGCCGCGCGGAGTGGGACGCGGCGCTGGCCGAGGCCGTCTCGGCCTACGAACCCGATCTGGTCGTCTCGGCCGGCTTCATGAAGATCGTGGGCCAGGAGTTCCTCGCACGCTTCGGCGGGCGGACCGTGAACACCCACCCCGCCCTGCTGCCCAGCTTCCCCGGGGCCCATGGCGTGCGCGACGCGCTCGCGTACGGCGCGAAGGTCACCGGGTGCACCGTTCACTTCGTCGACGACGGCGTCGACACCGGCCCGATCATCGCGCAGGGCGTGGTCGAGGTACGGGACGAGGACGACGAAGCCGCTCTCCATGAGCGCATCAAGGAAGTCGAGCGCACGCTGCTCGTCGAGGTCGTGGGTCGGCTGGCCCGCGACGGTTATCGCATCGAGGGACGAAAGGTTCATGTCGGTGAATAAAGAGGGGTCCGTGACCGCCGAAGGCAACAAGCGCCCCATCCGCCGCGCTCTGGTCAGCGTCTACGACAAGACGGGCCTGGAGGAGCTGGCCCGGGGCCTGCACGAGGCGGGCGTCCAGCTCGTGTCGACCGGTTCCACCGCCGGGAGGATCGCGGCCGCCGGGGTACCGGTCACCAAGGTCGAGGAGCTCACCGGCTTCCCCGAGTGCCTGGACGGCCGGGTCAAGACGCTGCACCCGCGCGTGCACGCCGGCATCCTCGCCGACCTGCGCCTCGAATCGCACCGCGCGCAGCTCGCCGAGCTGGGCGTCGAGCCGTTCGACCTGGTGGTCGTGAACCTCTACCCGTTCCGGGAGACCGTCGCCTCCGGCGCCACCCCCGACGAGTGCGTCGAGCAGATCGACATCGGCGGCCCGTCGATGGTCCGCGCCGCCGCCAAGAACCACCCCTCGGTCGCGATCGTCACCAGCCCCGAGCGGTACGCCGACGTCATCGCCGCGGTCAAGGACGGCGGCTTCGACCTGGCCACCCGCAAGCGACTGGCCGCGGAGGCGTTCCAGCACACCGCCGCCTACGACGTGGCGGTGGCCTCCTGGTTCGCCGGCGAGTACGCCCCGGCCGACGAGTCGTCGTTCCCCGACTTCCTGGGTGCCACGTTCGAGCGCAAGAACGTGCTCCGCTACGGCGAGAACCCCCACCAGGGCGCCGCGCTGTACGTGAACGGCCAGGGCGGGCTCGCCGAGGCCGAGCAGCTGCACGGCAAGGAGATGTCCTTCAACAACTACACGGACACCGAGGCCGCGCGCCGCGCCGCGTACGACCACTCCGAGCCCGCCGTGGCGATCATCAAGCACGCCAACCCGTGCGGCATCGCGACCGGCGCGGACGTCGCCGAGGCCCACCGCAAGGCGCACGCCTGCGACCCGCTGTCCGCCTTCGGCGGTGTGATCGCCGTCAACCGCCCGGTGTCCGTCGCCATGGCCGAGCAGGTCGCCGAGATCTTCACCGAGGTCATCGTGGCCCCGGACTACGAGGACGGCGCGGTCGAGATCCTCGCCCGCAAGAAGAACATCCGCGTGCTGCGCTGCCCCGAGGCCCCGGCCGCCCCGGTCGAGGTCAAGCCGATCGACGGCGGTGCGCTGCTCCAGGTCACCGACCGCCTCCAGGCCGCGGGCGACGACCCGGCCAACTGGACCCTGGCCACCGGTGAGGCGCTCGGCGCCGAGGAGCTCGCCGAGCTGGCCTTCGCGTGGAAGGCCTGCCGGGCCGTCAAGTCCAACGCGATCCTGCTCGCCAAGGACGGCGCCTCGGTCGGCGTCGGCATGGGCCAGGTCAACCGCGTCGACTCGGCGAAGCTCGCCGTGGAGCGCGCGGGCGCGGAGCGTGCGCAGGGCTCGTACGCCGCCTCCGACGCCTTCTTCCCGTTCCCGGACGGGCTGCAGATCCTGATCGACGCCGGCGTCAGGGCCGTGGTCCAGCCGGGCGGCTCGGTCCGCGACGAGCTGGTCGTCGAGGCCGCGCAGAAGGCGGGCGTGACCATGTACTTCACGGGTACGCGCCACTTCTTCCACTGACACATGACGGAATGACGGAAGGCCGCGCCCCGCGGAATGCGGGGCGCGGCCTTCCGCCGTGCGTTCTGCCCTTACTTCTTGATCACCAGGGTGCCGGCGGCACGGTCGTGCCAGCCCTGCAGCTTCCCGGAGTTGTCGAAGAACGGCGACAGGTAGACCAGGATCATGCCGATGTAGCAGAGGAAGGCGCCCACGATCGGGATGATCCAGCGGATGAAGCCGCCGCCGACGCCCGGGACCTGACCGGTGTTCTCCTTGACGACCTTCAGGCCCAGCGCCATCTTGCCGAGGGTGGCACCGGCGAAGGCGATCATCAGCCACTCGTACAGCAGCGTGACGAGGAAGAAGATGAGCATCATGCCGAAGAACGTGGCGATGATGCCGCCGGCCGCGTCGTCGATGCAGCTCTGGTAGCCCGGGTCCATGTAGTCGCCGCAGTCGTCGGCGCTCTTGGCGAGGCCGAACACGCCCGCGACGCCGATGGCGCTCAGGATGAAGTACAGGACGCCGATGGCCACGGCGTCGATCAGACGCGCACCGAGGCGGCGGCCCATCGTCGCGACCTGAACGGTGCCCAGACCCGCCACGTTGATGTAGCCGTTGTTCGCCTGCAGCGTGCCCGGCGCCTGAGGCGGGACCGCGCCGTACGGCTGGCCCGGCTGCTGCGGGTAGCCGTAGCCGGGCTGCGGCGGGACGCCCGGCTGCTGCGGGACGCCGGGCTGCTGCTGGGGGTAGCCGTAGCCGGGCTGGCCGCCCTGCTGGGGCTGCTGCCCATAGGGGTTGTTCGGGTCGCCGAAGCTCATCTGGGGACTTCCTCCGTTGTGCGGGGACGACGCGGCCACGCGGAGGAAACATGGAACTGATGCGGTCCGCCCCCCGGCAGTGCCCGCGGCACTGTGCCGATCATCGTTATAAAAGTCTTGTAAGTTTGTCCAGCCGGTAACTCGATGTGTTGTCCAAGTGCAACCTGGGTGAGCGGTGATCACGGTGCCGGTGCCCGGATTGGAACCGGGGCGGGTCCATCCGGGAGGATGGCGTCATGACCGCCCAGATTCTCGATGGCAAGGCCACAGCAGCCGCGATCAAGTCCGATCTGACCGCCCGCGTGGCGGCCCTCAAGGCCAAGGGCATCACCCCGGGCCTCGGCACCGTCCTGGTCGGTGACGACCCCGGCAGCCACAAGTACGTCGCCGGCAAGCACCGCGACTGCGCGGAGGTCGGTATCGCCTCCATCCAGCGCGAACTGCCCGCCACCGCCACGCAGGAGGAGATCGAGGCGGTCGTACGGGAGCTGAACGACGACCCGGAGTGCACCGGGTACATCGTGCAGCTGCCGCTGCCCAAGGGCATCGACGAGAACCGGATCCTGGAGCTGATGGACCCGGCGAAGGACGCCGACGGACTGCACCCCACGAACCTCGGCCGACTCGTCCTGAACGAGCCCGCCCCGCTGCCCTGCACGCCGTTCGGCATCGTCCAGCTGCTGCGCCGCTACGGAGTCGAACTCAACGGCGCCGAGGTCGTCGTGGTCGGCCGCGGCACCACCATCGGCCGGCCGATGCCGCTGCTGCTCACGCGCCGCTCCGAGAACTCCACGGTGACCCAGTGCCACACCGGCACCCGGGACCTGTCCGCGCACCTGCGCCGGGCCGACATCATCGTCGCCGCGGCCGGTGTGCCGCACATCGTCAAGCCCGAGGACGTCAAGCCGGGCGCGGCCGTCCTCGACGTCGGCGTCAGCCGTGACGAGAACGGCAAGATCGTCGGCGATGTCCACCCCGGTGTCGCGGAGGTCGCCGGCTGGCTCTCCCCGAACCCGGGCGGCGTCGGCCCGATGACGCGGGCCCAGCTCCTCGTCAATGTCGTCGAGGCGGCCGAGCGAGCCGCCGCGGCGAGCTGACCGACCGGAAAGGGCGAGCGCATGGCCGTACGGCCGAACGACGGAATCGGCACCGAAGCCGGTTCGAACGGGAGCGTTCCGGCACGCGGCGGCAGCCACGGCGCCGGTGACGCCGACGTGAACGGCACCGCGGCCGCCGGCGCCGACGGCCGCGACGCCACGGCGCTCGCCGCCTCCGGCGCGACCGCACACGAGGCCGCACCGGCCGTCGCGGGCCGGGACGGCCGTACGGCCACCTCGCGCGGCGGTGACGCCGCGCGAGGCACCAGCGCGGAAACGGGCGGCGCCGGGCCCGCGGCGCGGACGTCGCGGCGCTTCCAGGTCGTCACCCAGGACACCGCACGCCCCGAGGGCGGAGGGCGGGCCGCTCCCGGGGACGCGCCGGCCCCCGCGCGTCAGTGGCCGCTGCTCACCGTGATCGGCGTCGCCGGGGCCGGGCTGCTGCTCGTCGCGCTCGATCCGTTCTCCCAGGCGTTCCGGATCGGGCTGATTCTGATCGGTCTCGCCATGCTCACCGGCGCGGTGTTCCGCTGGCTGCTGCCCTCCGTGGGCATGCTTGCCGTGCGCTCCCGTTTCACGGACATCGTGACGTACGGCGCATTCGGCACCGCCATCACTCTGCTCGCGCTGATGGCGATGCCGAACCCCTGGCTGGAGCTTCCGTTCCTGGAGGCCGTGGTCCACTTCACCGTGCGTTAGCAACCCTGAGCAGCCGAGAGCGCGAGAGGGATCCCTGGAGCAGGTGTGTATCGAGACCGTCGAGGGCGGCCGGACGACCAAGGATCTGGCAGGCCTGATCGGCCCTGAGCAGCCCTGGCTGACGACCGAGCAGTTCCTGGCGGCGATCGACCGGAACCTGCGGAAGAAGCCCGCGGCCGGCTGAAGCCGGCCGCTGACGGCGCCCGTCCTCACCCCCGTGGGAGGGCGGGCGCCGTTGTATCCACAGGGTCATGGTCGCGACAAATCCCAGGCAAGAGACGCCAGTTGTCTGTGACGCGGAAGTGACCGTTCCGCCAAGCTGTAACCGGGCGGCCGGGCCGCCGTTCCGGTTTTGATGGAATGACAGATATTTCGTCGATATGCGATGCGAGTCGCGTTTGCACTCGACCGGCCCTCTGGTGTCACACCTTGGACATGTCCGATATGACAGCAAAAGGGGCTGTAAGTACGTTCATCGCAAGTCGGCTGCCCGGCCGGCGTCTGTGAGACAGAGGGAAGTGACATGCCCACGAGCACCTTCGCTGTGGCCGCTGCCGGAGTAGGCGCAGCGGTCCTGGCCACCACCGGCATCGTCTACGCCGCGACCGCCGGATCCACCCAGGCCGCCCCGTCCGTCCAGCGGGCGGCCCCGTCCGTTCAGCGGGCGGCCCCGCCTGTCCGGAAGGCGGCCCCGTCCGACCCGAAGGCGGCCCCCGCCGCCTCCGATCCGAAGGCGGCCCCCGCCGCGGCTCCCCTCGGCAGCGGTAGCGGAAAGAGGGACGAAGGCCGCGGCGAGGAGGGTCGTGGCCGTGACGAGGGGGGTCGCGGTCGCGACCACGAGCGCAGGGATCGGGGAAGGATCTACTTCAATGAACGGGAGTACTCCGCCTACGGGGACGGCTGTATCACCGCGGCCAGTGGGCTGGGCTCCAGCAGCTTCAACATCTTCAACGACAGCAAGAAAACCGTTGAGGTCTTCCGCGGGTTCACCTGCGACAACGGTGCTCCGGTCGCCGTTGTCGGCCCCTATGGCGCCACCAACGGCGTGGTGACCCCCACCGTCCACGGGGGTGCGTTCTTCGACGACGGTGTCGTGGGCAGTTTCCGCGTGATCGGCGGCTACGGCGAGTTCGGCGGCTACGACGAGTGGTGACAGTGCCACCCGGACCCCGGGAAACGCCGGCCCTCCGGAATCGGGCCGGCGTTTCCGCCCTCCCTGTTACTGCGACCGTGCCGGACAATCCCTCGACGTTCTGGACAATGCAACACCGAACGAGCATTTCGGACCGGGGGCGTGCAACGAAGAGCGTTCCGGTTCTTCGTGCTCCCGTGCGCTCCTGCCCCCGGAACTGACATCCTGGCTTGGGACATCCCCTTGGGCAGCCGGTCCTAGGGCGAAGGCGGGGGCGCGGCGGCTCGGGGGACAGACAGGCACGTACCGGGGGGACAAGGGGGAGGCAATGCCTCGTTGGAAGGCGCTACCGGAGGAACTCGATCCGCAGGTGAGGGAGTTCGCCAGCCAGCTGCGACGGCTCGTCGACCGCAGCGGACTGAGCATTTCCGCGGTGGCCGACCGTACCGGCTACAGCAAGACTTCCTGGGAGCGTTACCTCAACGGCCGGCTGCTCGCGCCCAAGGGCGCGATCATCGCGCTCGCCGACGTGACCGGCACCAACCCGGCGCATCTCGCCACCATGTGGGAGCTCGCGGAGCGCGCCTGGAGCCGTTCCGAGATGCGGCACGACATGACCATGCAGGCGATCCGGATCTCGGAGGCCCGCGCGGCGCTCGGCGAGTTCGGGCCCACCCCGGCCGCCAAGAACGGCAAGGTGCGTCCGGCGGCCGGCGCTTCCGGTACGGTCGCGCCGCCGGGAACCGGTCACGGCCAGGACCGGGGCTACTCGGCGCAGCCGCCGTCCGCCGGCGGCCCGTCCGACAGCGGAGGCGGGCGGCGCAGGGCGACGATGTTCCTGGCGGGCATCGTCGGCGCGCTGCTGCTGATCGCGGCCGCGGTGCTGCTTCTCGACCTGGGCGGCCAGGACGGCGGCAAGACGGCGAACGAGAAGCCGCCGGTCAGTCCCACCACCGCGGCCCCCGAGCTGCCGGCCGGAGTGAAGTGCGCCGGTGCCGACTGCGCGGGCCAGGACCCGGAGACCATGGGCTGCGGCGGCCAGTTCGCGACGACGACCTCCCGCGTCAAGGTGGGCGCGGCGCTCGTCGAGGTCCGATACAGCAAGACATGCGGGGCGGCGTGGGCACGTATCACCCAGGCCACACCCGGTGACAAGGTGACGATCAGCGGGGGCGCAGGGGCCGCGCAGGCCGGCACGGTCGACGCGGACAACGACGCGTACACGCCGATGGTGGCGGCGGCCGACGCCGGTACGGCCAAGGCCTGCGCGACGCTCACCACCGGTGTGAAGGGGTGCACGACGCAGCAGTGACAGCGGTAATACCGTGGGCATGTGCGGTGTCCCACAAGGGGGGCGGGGGTTGGACGCCCCCGCCTTCGGATAGCCTGGCCGCTGGGTCTCTCGACATAGAGAGATCCGGAAACAACCGGGCAGGGACACCCGCCGCCACAGCTGTCACAACGGAGATCGCCATGACCCGCACTCCTGTCAACGTCACCGTCACCGGCGCGGCCGGCCAGATCGGTTACGCGCTGCTCTTCCGCATCGCGTCCGGTCACCTGCTCGGCTCGGATGTGCCGGTCAAGCTTCGTCTCCTCGAGATCCCGCAGGGCCTGAAGGCCGCCGAGGGCACCGCCATGGAGCTCGACGACTGCGCCTTCCCGCTGCTGCGCGGCATCGAGATCACCGACGACCCGAACGTCGGCTTCGACGGCGCCAACGTCGCGCTGCTGGTCGGTGCCCGCCCGCGGACGAAGGGCATGGAGCGCGGCGACCTGCTCTCCGCCAACGGCGGCATCTTCAAGCCGCAGGGCAAGGCCATCAACGACCACGCCGCGGACGACATCAAGGTCCTGGTCGTCGGCAACCCGGCCAACACCAACGCCCTGATCGCCCAGGCCGCCGCCCCGGACGTACCGGCCGAGCGCTTCACCGCGATGACCCGCCTCGACCACAACCGCGCCATGTCGCAGCTGGCCGCGAAGACCGGCGCCACCGTCTCCGACATCAAGAAGCTGACGATCTGGGGCAACCACTCGGCCACCCAGTACCCGGACATCTTCCACGCGGAGATCGCCGGCAAGAACGCCGCCGAGGTCGTCAACGACGAGCAGTGGCTGGCCGACACCTTCATCCCGACCGTCGCCAAGCGCGGCGCCGCGATCATCGAGGCCCGTGGCGCCTCCTCGGCCGCCTCCGCCGCGAACGCCGCCATCGACCACGTCCACACCTGGGTCAACGGCACCGCCGAGGGCGACTGGACCTCCATGGGCATCCCGTCGGACGGCTCCTACGGCGTCCCGGAGGGCCTGATCTCCTCCTTCCCGGTCACCTGCAAGGACGGCAAGTACGAGATCGTCCAGGGCCTGGACATCAACGAGTTCTCCCGCACCCGCATCGACGCCTCGGTCGCCGAGCTCGCCGAGGAGCGCGACGCGGTCCGCGCGCTCGGCCTGATCTAGTACGTACGACCCGTACGACTGCCACTGTGGGGCGCCGCATTCAGCGGTGCCCCACAGTGCTGTGTACGACCGGCTTCCCCGCGCGGCGGAGCACCTGAGTCCCACAGCACGACGCGCCACCACTGTCGGGCGCCGCTCAGTCCTTCAGTATCTCGCGTGATGGTTCAGCAGATTGTTCGGCATCTTGTGTATTGCCCCAGTGGCTTACAAGGGGCTGGACGCGGTGGGCGGCCCGGTGCCGGGGGTGCAGGCGGGGGCTCGGCGGGTGAGGGAGTGGGCAGGGCGACGCCGCGCTCGACGGCGATCCTCGCCGCGATCTCCCCAGCATCGGCAGAGATGGGGGCCGGCCGAAGCAGGTCGCGCTCGGCGGCGAGGGTCGCCGCGGTGATGCCGGGACGCCTTTCCGCGCTGGGCGGCCGCCTGACGGTGCCACCCCCACCTGCGGGTTCGTGCCGGGTGCGGCACTTCGGCCTGACGGCGTGTGCAGGGAACAGGGGATCGTCGTGGCTCGAGTGCGCCACGAAGCGCGAGAACGGGAAGAGGGGACTGCTGGTGAGGTGGCTCGAAACGGACTTTGGCCTGTATGTGCTGTGCCCGAATGCGTATGTGGCGGACTGGGATGGCACCGAGGCTGACGCGGTGGCTGCCGATTCAGTCGGCAAGATCAGTCTGCCGGGCCATGGCGACGTCGTGACGCTGGGGGGTGAACCCCTCCCCATCGCCTATATCCAGCATGCCATGACGTTCGTTCGCTGGGTGGCCGCCGATGACGATCAAGGACTGGAGCGGGCGGTGGAGGCCGCCAGGGAATCCTCGGACTGGCAGGACCTCTTCGAGATTGCCCTCGAAGGCCGGTACACGCTCTTGGACTCTGCGATGCGTGGGAGTGATGTCAGTGATTCGGACATCTTCCGCATCGACGTTCCGAAGGGAAAATACCGAGTGCAGTCTCTTTCCATCTTCCCGGGCGATGAATCGGAGTTCCGGCTCGACCGGCTTATCCTCGCCTGACCCCTATTCCTTCTGTGCTGATCATTCGGAAGGGGGCGCGCAGCTGCGGACCAAGCGGACTATTCTGTCGAGTCGAGCCTGCGAGGAGGAGCCGATGACCACAGCGCCCATCGCCGACTCGGGTATCCCGCCCATGCCCGAGCGCAATCCCAAGGCCCTGCGCGCCGCCATCGCGGAGAACGCTCCTGCTCTCCTGCCTGATTTCGATGCCCACTGGCAGCGCGCGATCGCCGACACCTTCGACCTCGCGCCGGTCCCAGCGTTCCTGGCCCGCTGGTGGGGCGAGTACGCCATCGCGCGCGACCCGCTTCTGGAGGCCAAGGTGCGCCGCCTGGAAGACGAGGCCGCTCAAGCGGCCGACATCGACCGCGCCAGGGCGCTCCTCGAAGAAGCCGGACACCTCCGCCGAGAAGCCCGACAGGTGGAACCCGGACAGTGACCGACGACTTCATGGGCCCGCCCTGGCAGGCGGACTGGGTGGAGGAATGCGCCGCCTACCGGGACTCGCTTCCCGAGCACGTACGCAAGACGATCAGGGATGGCATGGCCGAACTGGTCACTGCCCGGAACCCGTACCTGCCTGACGACGAGCTGCCAGAAGGTTTCCACCTCGAACCGGCCAGGTCGACCCGCCCCCGGGGGCCCCACATCCTGAACTTCGATCATGGCCGGGGATGGCTCCGCTTCGTTTCCGTACGCCGTGTCGAAGACCCGCAGATCGTCGTGGAAGAACTGTTCTGGCAGTGATGGCGATGGCAGTGGGCTTCTTCAGGGCCGGCCCGTAGCCGCCGGAGCCGGCCCGCCGCACGGTGCGCGTCAGCGTACGGGGCCGTATTCCTGAGCGATCTCCGCTACGGCCGCCATCGCGCGGCGGTGCAGGCCGGGGCCGAACGTGACGCGGGTGGCGCCCAGTTCGCCGAGTCGCTGCGGCGACGGGCCGCCGGGCAGGGCGAGTGCGTTCAGCGGGGCCGGGATCGCGGCGGCCAGCACCTTCAGCTCCTCGGTCGGGGCCATGATCGGGTAGATGCAGTCGACTCCCGCCTCCACGTACAGCAGCGCGCGGGCGACCGCCTCGGCCGGGTCGGTGACGCCATGCAGGAACGTGTCCACGCGGGCGTTGACGAAGAGCCGGTCGCCCGCCTCGGCCCGTACCTCGGCCAGCCACTCCGCATGGGCGTGCGGGTCCTTGAGGACGCCCCCGGAGGAGTCCTCCAGGTTGCAGCCGACCGCACCGGTGTCCAGGATCCGGGCCACCAGTTCCTTCGGCGCGAGGCCATAGCCGTCCTCGACATCGGCCGACACCGGGATGTCCACCGCACGGGCGATACGGGCCACGGCCGCGAACATCTCGTCGGCCGGGGTCTCCCCGTCCTCGTACCCCAGCGACGCCGACACCCCCGCGCTCGGCGTGGCCAGGGCGGGGAAGCCGGCATCGGCGAAGACCCGGGCACTGGCCGCGTCCCACGGGCCGGGCAGGACGAGCGTCCGCCCGGTGTGGTGCAGGGCCCGGAACTCGGCGGCAGTCATGTCAGAGCCCCTTGTACTTGCCGGGCTTGTAGTGACCGGGCACCATGCGGGTGCTCACCGCGAAGCGGTTCCAGGCGTTGATCGCGGTGATCGCCGCGATGAGCTGGGACAGTTCGGTCTCGTCGAAGTGCTTGGCCGCCTTCTCGAACACCTCGTCCGGAACGAAACCGTCCGTCAGGACGGTGACGGCCTCGGTGAGTTCGATCGCGGCGATCTCCTTCGCCGTGTAGAAGTGCTTCGATTCCTCCCAGGCGCTCAGCTGCACGATCCGCTCGACGGACTCGCCGGCCGCGAGGGCGTCCTTGGTGTGCATGTCGATACAGAAGGCGCAGTGGTTGATCTGCGAGGCACGGATCTTGACGAGTTCGTAGAGCGCCGGGTCGAGGTCCTTCCTGGCCGCGATGTCCAGGTTGACCATGGCCTTGTACACGTCGGGGGCGTGCTTGGCCCACTGCAGGCGGGGGGTGTGTTCGGGCAGGTATTCCGGGTTCGCTGTGGTCATGTGGACGAACCTAGGCGACCGGTAGCCCAGGAGTATGGTCCACTTCCATGACGGATTCCCGGGCCACTCTTACGGGCGTAGATCTCCACATCGAGCCGGCCGGCTCCGGTCTGCGTACGGGCCTGATGGACGCGCTGCGCGAGGCGGTGCGCACCGGCAGGCTGGCCCCCGGCACCCGGCTGCCCTCCTCCCGCTCCCTCGCCGCCGACCTCGGCATCGCCCGGAACACCGTCGCCGACGCCTACGCCGAACTGGTCGCCGAGGGCTGGCTCACCGCCCGGCAGGGTTCCGGCACACGGGTCGCCCAGCGGTCCGCGCCGCGCCGGCCTGTACCTGCCCCCGCACCCCGCAGACCGGCCCGCCGGCGTCCGGCGTACAGCCTGATGCCCGGCCAACCCGACCTCGCCTCCTTCCCCCGCGCGGAGTGGCTCAAGGCGGCCCGCCGGGCGCTGACGGCGGCGCCCAACGAGGCCTTCGGATACGGAGATCCGTGCGGCCGCGTGGAGCTGCGCACCGTGCTCGCCGACTATCTGGCGCGGGCGCGCGGCGTGTATGCCGAGCCGGACCGGATCGTCGTCTGCTCCGGTTTCGTGCACGGGCTGATGCTGATGGCCAAGGTGCTGCGGCGGCGGCGGCGCGTGCGTGAGGTGGCGGTCGAGTCGTACGGGCTCGATGTGCACTGGGACCTGCTCAGGGAGCGCGGACTGAGGCTGCCCGCCCTGCCGCTCGACGGCCTCGGCACGCGCACGGACGCACTGGGCGCCCAGGGCGCGGTGCTGATGACACCCGCGCACCAGTTCCCCATGGGCATACCGCTGCCGCCGGACCGGCGCGCCGCCGCCGTGGACTGGGCGCGCGGCACCGGCGGGCTGATCCTGGAGGACGACTACGACGGGGAGTTCCGCTACGACCGTCAGCCCGTCGGTGCCCTCCAGGGTCTTGACCCGGACCGTGTCGTCTACCTCGGCACGGCGAGCAAGTCCCTCGCCCCCGGCCTGCGGCTGGCCTGGATGGTGCTGCCCGACGAGCTGGTGGGCGAGGTGGCCGAGGCGAAGGGCGGGGTCGACTGGGTGTCCAGTGCGCTGGACCAGCTGACCCTCGCGGAGTTCATCGCCTCCGGCGCGTACGACCGCCATGTGCGCGGCATGCGGCAGCGCTATCGGCGCCGCCGCGACCAGCTCGTCGCGGCCCTCGCCGAACGCGCCCCGGACATCCGGGTCACCGGCATCGCGGCCGGTCTGCACGCCGTTCTCGAACTCCCGCCGGGCACCGAGCGTTCCGTCGTCCAGGCCGCGGCCTACCAGGGGCTGGCCCTGGAGGGCCTCTCCCGCTTCCGTCACCCCT
The DNA here is from genome assembly GCF_039536205.1 of Streptomyces sannanensis. Lineage (GTDB taxonomy): Bacteria > Actinomycetota > Actinomycetes > Streptomycetales > Streptomycetaceae > Streptomyces > Streptomyces sannanensis. The sequence goes on from NZ_BAAAYL010000001.1 coordinate 4,153,616, forward strand.
CCACCGAGGCGCCGGCCGGAGACGCGCTGGTCGTCGGCTACGCCACCCCTCCGGACAGCGCCTGGACGGGCACGCTCGACGCACTGTGCCGGGCGCTGCCGTAGTGTGTGCCGCGTTCACCGAAGGAGCAGGGGAGGGGCGCGAATGCGCAGGCTGAGGTCGAGTGCGGTGGTGCTCGGCGGCGTGGGGGTCCTCGCGGCGGCGCTCACGTCGTGCGGTTCGGAGCCCGACCGGCGTTGCGTCGATCCGGTGTCCAGGGACGTCCTCCCGAAGAAGGAGTGCAAGTCCGGCGGCAGCGGCACGTACTACTACGGCGGCAAGGTCAAGAACGGCCGGGTCGAGGGCGGCAGCTTCGACAAGTCGGCGGTCGACCGCGGCGGCTTCGGCGGCTCGGGCTCCGGCGGCGGCTGAGCGGGCACACCACCATGGAACGTCACACCATCGAGCCCCGGCCCGGCTGGCAGCAGACCGTGGAGCGGCAGGGGCTGATCTATCCGCTGACCCGTTACTCCGACGACTCGCTGCGCCCCTACTGGGACGAGAGCGCCTACTACTCCTTCTCGCTCTCCGAGGTGGAGGCGCTGGAGCAGACCGTCGAGGAGCTGCACGCCATGTGCCTGGCCGCCGCCGCGCACATCGTCGAGCGGGAGCGTTTCGCCGAGCTCGGCATCACCGACCCGCGGCTCGCCGGGCTGGTCGCCGAGTCCTGGCGGCGCCGCGCCGAACTGCCCTCCCTCTACGGGCGGTTCGATCTGCGCTACGACGGTACGGGCCCGGCGAAAATGCTGGAGTACAACGCCGACACCCCCACCTCACTGGTGGAGGCCGCGAGCCCGCAGTGGTTCTGGATGGAGGAGCGCTTCCCGGGCGCCGACCAGTGGAACTCCCTGCACGAACGCCTCGTCGACGCCTGGAAGCGGCAGGCGGCCCTCCTTCCGCCCGGCCCGGTCCACTTCGCCCACACCGAGGCGGACGAGCTCGGCGAGGACCTGATGACGGTGGCGTATCTGCGCGAGACCGCCGAGCAGGCGGGGCTCGACACCGAGCAGCTGTCGGTGGAGCGGATCGGCTGGGACCGGCTCAGCGGCCGGTTCGTCGACGAACGGCTGCGCTTCATCCGCAGCTGCTTCAAGCTCTACCCGTGGGAGTGGCTGGCCACGGACCGTTTCGGCCCGTACGTCCTGGACACCCTCGACAACGGTGGCGGATCCGGCAGCACCTGCTGGATCGAGCCGGCCTGGAAGATGCTGCTGTCCAACAAGGCGCTGCTGGCGATCCTGTGGGAGCTGTATCCGGGGCATCCGAATCTGCTGCCGGCGTATCTGGACGGGCCGCGTGAGCTGGCGCGTACGACGGGATACGTGTCCAAGCCGCTGCTCGGCCGCGAGGGCGCGGGCGTCACCGTGCACGAACCCGGCGTCGCCCCCGTCGTCGACGAAGCAATGCCGTCAGACACACGGGACGAGCCCGTCTGTTACCAGGAGCTGGCCCCGCTGCCCGACTTCGACGGCAACCGGGTGGTGCTCGGCGCCTGGGTCGTCGAGGACGAGGCGGCGGGGCTCGGCATCCGCGAGTCGTCGGGGCTGGTCACGGACGAGTACGCGCGCTTCCTGCCCCACGTCGTCCTCTAGCTCACGTCTCACGCCCCACTGAGCACCGCGCGCAGCTGGTCCAGGCCCCAGTCCAGGTCCTCCTTGCTGATGACCAGCGGCGGGGCGAGCCGGATCGTGTGGCCGTGCGTGTCCTTGACCAGGACTCCGCGGTCCAGCAGCTTCTCGGAGATCTCCCGGCCGGTGCCGCGGCTCGGCGCGATGTCCACGCCCGCCCACAGTCCGCGGCCGCGGACGGCCTCCACCGCGCCGCCGCCGATCAGCGGGTTCAGCTCGGCGTGCAGATGCTCGCCGAGTTCGGTGGCGCGCTGCTGGTACTCGCCGGTGCGCAGCATCGCGATCACCTCCAGGGCGACCGCGCAGGCGAGTGGGTTCCCGCCGAAGGTGGAGCCGTGCTCGCCGGGCTTGAAGACGCCCAGGATCCCCGCGTCGGCCACCACCGCCGACACCGGCACCACACCCCCGCCGAGCGCCTTGCCGAGGACGTACATGTCCGGGACCACGCCCTCGTGCTCGCAGGCGAAGGTCTTCCCGGTGCGGCCGAGGCCGGACTGGATCTCGTCCGCGATGAACAGGACGTTCCGTTCGCGGGTCAGCTCGCGGACGCCCGCCAGATAGCCGTGCGGCGGCACCAGCACCCCGGCCTCGCCCTGGATCGGCTCCAGCAGCACCGCCACCGTGTTGGCACTCATGGCGTGGCTCAGAGCGGTGAGGTCGCCGTAGGGGACGATCTCGAAGCCCGGGGTGTACGGCCCGAAGTCCTCGCGTGCCTCGTGGTCGGTGGAGAAGGACACGATCGTGGTCGTACGGCCGTGGAAGTTGTTGGCCGCCACGATGATCTTCGCCTGGCCCGGCGGCACCCCCTTCACCTTGTAACCCCACTTGCGGGCGGTCTTCAGCGCGGTCTCCACCGCCTCCGCCCCGGTGTTCATGGGCAGCACCATGTCCTTGCCGCACAGCGCGGCGAGCTGGGTGCAGAAGTCGGCGAACCGGTCGTGGTGGAAGGCGCGCGAGGTGAGGGTGACCCGTTCCAGCTGGGCCTTGGCGGCATCGATCAGCCGCCGGTTGCCGTGTCCGAAGTTGAGCGCGGAGTACCCGGCGAGCATGTCGAGGTAGCGGCGCCCCTCGACATCGGTCATCCAGGCGCCCTCCGCCGAGGCGACCACGACGGGCAGCGGGTGGTAGTTGTGCGCACTGTGCGCCTCCGCGGCGGCGATGGCTCCCGCGGTGGAGGACGGCCAGGACTGTGCGGTCGATGCAGTCGGTGTCGACACGGGTTCTCCGTTCGTCCTGCGGCATGGTGGGCGTGAGGGTGAGCCCATTTCTATCGTCGCTCGCATGCCGGACACGGAAACCTTCCGGCGTGTGCGGCCACTAGGGTGGGAGTACGCACGGCGACTGGCGTACGGGGAAGGGACCCCGGGGAAGCCGTGCGGGGCAAGTCGATCGAGGTACCGCTCGCCTGGGTGCCGCCGGTTCCACGACCGAAACGACGGACCGCCCCGGAGGACGCCATGACTCTCCCGCTCTCCCATCCCGCCCTGGCCGCTGCCGACCCCGAGCTGGCGGTGCTGGTGGCCGCCGAGGAACGGCTCCAGGCCGACACCCTGCGACTGATCCCCAGTGAGAACTACGTGTCGCAGGCGGTTCTGGAGGCCTCCGGCACAGTCCTGCAGAACAAGTACAGCGAGGGATACCCCGGGCGGCGTTACTACGAAGGCCAGCAGAACATCGACCGGGTCGAGCAGCTCGCCATCGACCGGGCGACGGCCCTGTTCGGCGTCGACCACGCCAATGTCCAGCCCTACTCGGGCTCCCCGGCCAACCTCGCGGTCTACCTCGCCTTCGCCGAGCCCGGCGACACCGTCATGGGCATGGCCCTGCCGATGGGCGGCCACCTCACCCACGGCTGGGGTGTCTCCGCGACCGGCAAGTGGTTCCGCGGGGTCCAGTACGGCGTGCGCAAGGACGACGGGCGCATCGACTTCGACGAGGTGCGGGAGCTCGCCCTCAAGGAGCGCCCGAAGGTGATCTTCTGCGGTGGCACCGCGCTGCCCCGCACCATCGACTTCGCGGCCTTCGGGGAGATCGCCCGCGAGGCCGGTGCCGTACTGGTCGCGGATGTGGCGCACATCGCCGGCCTGATCGCGGGCGGCGCCCACCCGTCGCCCGTACCGCACGCCGACGTGATCTCCACGACCACCCACAAGACCCTGCGCGGTCCGCGCGGCGCGATGCTGATGTGCCGCGAGGAGTACGCCAAGGCCGTCGACAAGGCCGTCTTCCCAGGACTCCAGGGCGGCCCGCACAACCAGACCACCGCCGCCATCGCCGTCGCCCTGCACGAGGCGGCCCAGCCGTCCTTCCGCGACTACGCCGCCTCGGTCGTCGCCAATGCCAAGGCCCTCGCCGAGGAGCTGGTGGAACGGGGCTTCGATCTGGTCTCGGGCGGTACGGACAACCATCTGATCCTCATGGACCTCACCAACAAGGACGTCCCCGGGAAGGTGGCGGCGAAGGCCCTGGACCGGGCCGGGATCGTGGTCAACTACAACACCGTGCCGTACGACCCCAGGAAGCCTTTCGATCCCTCCGGCATCCGCATCGGCACGCCGTCGCTGACCTCGCGCGGCCTGGACGTCCAGCACATGGCCTCCGTGGCCGACTGGATCGACCGGGGTGTCACCGCTTCCCGCACCGGTGACGAGGAGGCGCTGGCCGCGATCCGCGCAGAGGTCGCCGAGCTGATGGCCGTCTATCCGGCGCCGGGCCTGCCGGTCAACTGACGGAACCGGGCGCTCCGGACCGGCGTGGCGAGTGAGCCGAAGGGGCGCGCCACCACGCGCCGGAGGCGCATATCGACGCTGTGAAAGGGAGAGGGGGCTGCCTCTGGGGGCACCCCCTGCTGCCTCTGGGGGTGCCCCCAGAGGCAGCCCCGCTGCGTTGGCCGAAAACCCGAGTAACGCTGCTACGAGGGTCTTCGGCCGCCTTGCGATCGCACGCACCGGACGCCGCTCCTCGACGGGCAAACGTTGCCGGTCGCGGCACCGGCCAGAACCCGAGCGGCACCGGTCCGGAGCGTGGAAGGTGTCCCGGACTGTCGGTGTCACCTGAGACAATGTGTTGCATGGCCTCTGCTGATCGACCTCGCGTGCTTTCCGGAATCCAGCCCACCGCAGGCTCTTTCCACCTCGGCAACTATCTCGGTGCGGTCCGCCAGTGGGTCGCCCTGCAGGAGACCCACGACGCCTTCTACATGGTGGTGGACCTGCACGCGATCACCGTTCCGCAGGACCCCGCGGAGCTGCGGGCCAACACCCGGCTCGCCGCCGCGCAGCTGCTCGCGGCCGGGCTCGACCCGGAGCGCTGCACGCTCTTCGTCCAGAGCCATGTTCCCGAGCACGCTCAGCTCGGCTGGGTGATGAACTGCCTCACCGGCTTCGGTGAGGCGTCCCGGATGACCCAGTTCAAGGACAAGTCCGCCAAGCAGGGCGCCGAGCGCGCCACGGTCGGACTGTTCACGTACCCGATCCTCCAGGTCGCGGACATCCTGCTGTACCAGGCCAACGAGGTGCCGGTCGGCGAGGACCAGCGCCAGCACATCGAGCTGACCCGCGATCTCGCGGAGCGCTTCAACGCCCGCTTCGGCGAGACGTTCACCATTCCGTCTCCGTACATCCTCAAGGAGACCGCGAAGATCTACGACCTTCAGGACCCGTCGGTCAAGATGAGCAAGTCGGCGTCCACGCCGAAGGGCCTGATCAACCTGCTCGACGAGCCGAAGGCCACCGCCAAGAAGGTCAAGAGCGCGGTCACCGACACCGACACCGTGATCCGCTACGACGTGGAGAACAAGCCCGGCATCGCCAATCTGCTCACCATCTACTCCACCCTCACCGGCAGGACGATCGCCGAGCTGGAGCAGGAGTACGAGGGCAAGATGTACGGCGCGCTCAAGACCGATCTGGCCGAGGTGATGGTGGAGTTCGTCACCCCGTTCCGGACCCGCACCCAGGAGTACCTGGGCGACCCGGAGACGCTGGACTCGATCCTCGCCAAGGGCGCCGAGAAGGCCCGCACGGTCGCCGCGGAGACCCTGGCCCAGGCGTACGAGAAGGTCGGTTTCCTGTCCGCCAAGCACTGATCGCGCACCGGACGGGGCCCAATCGCCGGTAGTGACCAACGACCCTGGTCAGAAGCGGCCCCGCCCGCCACACTGCACACAGAGCACCCGAGGAACGACGGAGGAGAACGACGTGGGGACCGTAACGCTCGGCGTTTCGATCGCGGTCCCGGAGCCGTACGGCAGCCTGCTCCAGGAGCGGCGCGCGGGCTTCGGTGACCCCGCGGCCCACGGCATCCCCACGCATGTCACCCTCCTGCCGCCCACGGAGGTCGACGAATCGGACCTGCCCGCGATCGAGGCGCACCTCGCCGAGGTGGCCGCGGCCGGGCAGGCTTTCCCGCTGCGGCTGTCCGGCACCGGCACGTTCCGGCCGTTGTCCCCGGTGGTCTACGTCACGATCGCCGAGGGCGTGGCGGACTGTTCCGAGCTCCAGGAGCGGGTCCGGGACGCCTCGGGTCCGCTCGCGCGGGAGCTCCAGTTCCCGTACCACCCGCATGTGACGGTGGCGCACGGCATTGCCGAGGAGGCGATGGACCGGGCCTACGAGGAGCTCGCCGAGTACGAGGCGGCATGGACCTGCGTCGGCTTCGCACTGTACGAGCAGGGCCCGGACGGGGTCTGGCGCACGCTGCGCGAGTACGCGTTCGGGGGCGGTGGCCCCGCCGTGCCGGCACAGGCCCGCCCGGCGGACGAAAGTACTCTCCAGCCGTAGGAACGGTCGGCCCGCGGGTAGGGACTGTTCCATGGACTGGCTGAAAAAGCTCCCCGTGATCGGCCCGCTCGTGGCGGCCCTGATGCGGACGCACGCCTGGCGCTCGTACGAGACGCTGGACCGCGCCCACTGGACCAGGCTGGCCGCCGCCATCACCTTCATCAGCTTTGTGGCGCTGTTTCCGCTGATCACGGTCGGCGCGGCGGTGGCCGCCGCGCTCCTCTCCCCCGAACAGGTGCGGAACCTGGAGGAGAAGCTCACCCAGCAGGTGCCGGGCATCTCCGACCAGTTGAACATCGGCGCCCTGGTCGCCAACGCCGCCACCGTCGGCGTCGTCGCCGGTCTGCTGCTGCTCCTCACCGGCGTCAGCTGGGTCGGTTCCATGCGGGAGTGCCTGCGGGCCGTATGGGAGAAGGACGAGAAGGAAGAGGGCAATCCGTTCCTGCTCAGGCTGCGGGACGGCGGAGCGCTGCTCGGCCTGGGCCTGGCCGGACTGGCCTCGTTCGCCGCCTCCTCGGCCGGGTCGACGGCCGTCGGCTGGACCGCCGAGCGTCTCGGCATCGCCCAGGAGGGCGTGGGCGGAGCGCTGCTGCAGACGGCTGCGCTGCTGGTGGCCGTGATCGCGGACGTGCTGGTCCTGCTGTACGTACTGACCCTGCTGCCCGGGGTGTCGCCGCCGCGCCGCGAGCTGCTGACCGCCGCGCTCATCGGGGCGGTCGGCTTCGAGCTGCTGAAGCTGCTGCTCGGCGGCTATATGAAGGGCGTCGCCACGAAGAGCATGTACGGCGCCTTCGGCGTGCCGGTCGCCCTGCTGCTGTGGATCAACTTCATGGCGAAGCTGGTGCTGTACTGCGCCGCGTGGACGGCCACCCGGCGCAGCGACGCGGAGGTCAGTGGCGGCGCAGCGGCCAGCGGCGGTTGACCAGGAACACGCCGGCGGCCAGCGCGACCAGTACCCCGCCCGTGACGGCGAGGGCCATGCCGAACCCGCTCGACTCGCCCTGCCGGTCCTCCGAGGCCTGTGCGGCCTGTCCGTGGGCGGCGGGCTTCGGAGAGGACCCGGTCCCGTGCGACGTGCCCGCCGCGGCCTCCGCGGACTTCGGCGGGACCAGCTCACCCACCGGGGCGACCTTGCCGGACGCGGCGAAGCCCCAGTCGAGCAACCGCGCGGCCTCGTGGTAGACGGCGTGGTTCTCGTTCGACGAGGGGTTCATGACGGTGACCAGCAGCACCTTCCCGTTGCGCTCGGCGACACCGGTGAACGTCGCGCCGGCATGCGTGGTGTTGCCGTTCTTGACGCCCGCGATGCCCGGGTACGGGCTGATGCCGACGTCGCCGGTCAGCAGCCGGTTGGTGTTCTGGATCTCGAAGGTCTCGCGCTCCTTCCCCGGCTTCTGCTCCCCGGGGAACTGGGCGCGCGCGGTGGAGCAGTACTCGCGGAAGTCCTTCTTCTGCAGCCCGGAGCGGGCGATGAGGGTCAGGTCGTACGCGCTGCTGACCTGGCCCTCGGCGTCGTAACCGTCGGGGGTGACCACATGGGTGTCGAGGGCCTGCAGCTCCTCGGCGTGTGCCTGCATGTCCTGCACGGTCTTGTCGACCCCGTCGTTCATGGCGGACAGGACGTGCACGGCGTCGTTTCCGGAGCGCAGGAAGACGCCCAGCCAGAGGTCGTGGACGCTGTAGGTCAGGTTCTCCTTCACTCCGACCGTGCTGCTGCCCTCGCCGACGTCCGCGAGTTCGTCCTGCGTCACCAGATGGGTCTGCTCCTTCGGGAACCGGGGCAGCAGCGTGTCCGCGAACAGCATCTTCAGGGTGGAGGCGGGGGCCAGCCGCCAGTGGGAGTTGTGCGATGCCAGTACCGCGCCGGTCTCGGCGTCCGCGACGATCCACGACCTGGCGGACAGCTCCTTCGGCAGCACCGGGGCTCCCGGACCCAGATTCACCTGCGTACCGGCCCTGCCCAGCCGGTCGCCGCCGACCGTCGACATCACCGCGGGCGGCTTCGGCTGTACGGCGGAGTCCTCGGCGGGGGCCCTGCCGTCCGCCGACGCGGGCGCGGCGGTGAGAACGGGAAGCAAAGCGGCAGCAGTGACCATCAAGACGGTCTTTTTCAGAGCAGACACGGTCGAGAACGTACAGGGATTCGGACTGATTACGGACACCGGAGTGCTGACCCGCCGATCCTTCCGCCGGGACAGCCCACTCCCTGCCCACCCACCCCGTGAGCCCCTGGAGAAGAGCGGCGGTGATACTGAAGGCATGAAGCTCAGCCGCCCCATTTCCTGGTTCCTGCTCGCTTTCGGGGTGTGGAGCTGGTTCATCTGGATCTCTTTCGCCAACAACCTGTGGAAGGACGGCAGCGGACTCGCCTTCGACGACGCGGGTGACCCGACCGCCTACTTCTGGGTGCATCTTCTGCTCGCCATCACGTCCTTTCTCCTGGGGACGGCCATTGGAGTGATCGGGTTCCGCGGCTTGCGCGCCCTGAGGCGCGAACGCCACGGCGCCTGATTCCGCGGATCGCCGTCCCGACGCGCACCGGACGCCGGACCCCGGGCGCGGGAGCCGACACCGCACCCTGGATCCTGGAAGCCGGACCGGGACCGCGGGCGCCGTACACCGGCTTCCGGCCCCGGACTTCCGACTCGGACCTCGGACGGAGGAATGGCAGCGGTGCTCGTCTTCACGGTGTTCGCGCTCGTGGCCGTGGGTGTACTGGCCGGTGTGCACTGGTACTTGTGGCGCCGGCTGGTGCGCGACACGACGGCCCCGCGCGGCGCGGCCCGCCGCGCGGGCACGGCGGCGGCGTTCGTGTTCCCGCTGCTGTCGCTCGGTGCCCTCGTGTCCGGCCGCGCCGGGGCCCCCTTCTGGCTGCAGCGGACCCTGGCCTGGCCGGGCTACCTCTGGATCGCACTGCTGCTCTACCTGACCCTGGCGGTCCTGGCCGGCGAGGCGGCCCGCCCACTGCTGCGCCGCGCCCTCGCCCGCAGGGCAGCCCCTGCCGCGCCGGGGCCCGCCGCCCCCGCCATGACCGGCGGCACGCGGTCGACGGCCGACGCCGGCCCGGCCTCGGACGGGACCCTGTCCGCGCGCGCACACGCGGGCGAGGCCGGACCCCTCGGTGACCCCGCGGGAGAACCGAGGGGCGCGAAAGCCGTGACAGGCACGAGAAGAGCGGCGGACACCTCGCCGGATCGCGTCCCCACCGTGACCGGTGACGAGCCGGGCCGTGACGGATCCACGTCGGCCGGTGAGGCAGCGGGGCTCGCCACCCCGGCGGCTGCCGGGCCGGACAGCGCCGACCGGACAGCGGGCGACGAGGCCGGGCCGGGCGGGAGTGACGTCAGCCGGCGGCTCTTCGTTTCGCGGGCCGTCGCCGGGGCCGCCGTCGCTGTCGCCGCCGGGACCGTGGGGTACGGGACCTACGGGGTGATGCGCGGGCCGCGGGTCAAGCGGGTCACCGTGCCGCTCGCCAAACTGCCGCGTGCCGCGCACGGGTTCCGGATCGCCGTCGTCAGCGACATCCACCTCGGGCCCATCCTCGGCCGTGCCCACACCCAGCGGATCGTCGACACCGTCAACGCCACCCAGCCCGACCTGGTCGCCGTCGTCGGCGACCTGGTCGACGGCAGCGTGCCCGACCTCGGGCCGGCCGCCGAGCCGCTGGCGCGGCTGCGGGCGCGCCACGGCTCGTACTTCGTGACGGGGAATCACGAGTACTTCTCCGGCGCCGCCCAATGGGTCGACCACGTTCGGGAGCTGGGACTTCACCCGCTCGAGAACGACCGCGTCGAGATCGGCGGCTTCGACCTCGCCGGGGTCAACGACATCGCGGGCGAACGCGAGGGCGACGGGCCCGACTTCGTACGGGCCCTCGGTGACCGGGACCGCTCCCGGGCCGCCGTACTGCTCGCTCACCAGCCCGTCGTCGTCCATGACGCCGTTCGGCACGGTGTGGACCTCCAGCTCTCCGGCCACACCCACGGCGGCCAGCTCTGGCCCGGCAACTACCTTGCCGAGCTGGCCAATCCGACCGTCGCCGGCCTCGAGCGCTACGGCGACACCCAGCTGTATGTCACGCGTGGCGCGGGCGCCTGGGGCCCGCCGGTACGGGTCGGGGCGGAGTCGGACATCACGGTCGTACAGCTCGCGTCGAAGCAGGTCTGAACAGGCTCACGGCGTGATGCCCTGCCTCCTTCGCAGAAGCAATGACACTGCCGTGTCCCGAGGTTGCGGCCGGTCCGGTCGGGCCGCGGCCCCCATGTCCGCGCCGCCGGCCGCGGGACGGGTCGCGATCCTCCACTGACACAGCGAAACCGAAGGTGAGCGGGGGGTTACGGGAAAATCCGGGGGAAGCGCGCCGACTCCGGGGCGAGGCGCCGGTGTTACCGCGGACACCCGTTAATAACTTCCGACGAAGTGAAGGTTCCCTCTTCCGAATGTGAATCCCGTGTGATTGGGTGAACGCCATCTGGAGCGGCGCGCGCCTTCATGCGGACGGTCGCGGGGTGGGTGTTGAGGAGAGCTCTTTCGATGCGGTCGAGCCGTGTGCGGATTCTGGCGATCATTGGCGTACTGCTGGCTGCCGGTGCCGGCGTCTGGCTTCTGCTGCCCTCGGCCGAGGGGAGGGAGGGCCCGATCACGGTCGGCACGACGGACGTCGTCTCCGACCTCGACCCGGCCGGGGCGTACGACGTGGGTTCATGGGCCCTCTACAGCAACGTCTACCAGACGCTGATGAGCTTCAAGCCGGGCGCCGAGTCGCCGTCGCCCGATGCCGCGCGCAGCTGCGCCTTCCTCGGAGACGAGCTGGACACGTACCAGTGCAAGCTCCGCGACGACATCACTTTCTCCAACGGGAACAAGATCACGGCCGAGGCCGTCAAGTACTCCTTCGACCGAGTGCTGAAGATCAAGTCGAAGGTCGGTCCGGCGCCGCTGCTGTCCACGCTGAAGTCGGTCGAGGCGGAGGGTGACACGATCACCTTCAACCTCAAGACCCGTGACGCCACCTTCCCGTCCAAGATCGCCACGGGTGCCGCCGCGATCGTGGATCCCGCGAAGTACCCGGCGGACGCCGTGCGCAAGGGCAACGAGGTGGACGGCTCGGGGCCGTACATACTGAAGTCCCGCACCAAGGACACCGTCCTGCTGGAGCCGAACCCCTCGTACAAGGGCCTCTTCTCGAACGACGGGCAGCCGATCAAGATCCGCTACTACGAGGACTCGGAGCTGCTCAAGGCCGCCTGGGACGCCAAGGAGATCGACGTCGTCCACCGTGAACTGCCGTCGTCCTATCTGTCCGAGCTGGCGCCCACCAACAAGGACAGGCACGTCAACATCACCGCCGGCACCGAGACCCGCAATCTCGTCTTCAACGTCCGCAAGGGCAAGCCGGGCGCGGAGGTCAACGTGCGACGGGCCGTCGCCACGCTGATCGACCGTACGAAGCTGGCGTCGACCACCTTCAACGGCACCGTCGAGCCGCTGTACTCGGTGATCCCGCAGGGCGTCCTCGGGCACTCCACCGCATTCTTCGACACCTACCCGGAGCCCTCCGCCAAGGCGGCCGAGCGGCTTCTGCAGGAGGCCGGTGTCGAGACGCCGGTCGGCATCAAGCTGGGGTACCGGAAGACGGTCTCCGCCGAGGCGGAGGCGCAGGCTCTGAAGAAGGAGCTGGAGGCGGACGACCTGTTCAAGGTGGAGCTGGTCGGCAAGGAGGAGTGGACCGAGTTCCAGAACGCCTACACCTCCGGTGAGTACGACGCGTACACGCTGAGCTGGATCGCGGACTTCCCCGACCCCGACAACTTCGCCGGACCGCTGGTCGGTGCGGACAACAGCCTCGGCAACGGCTACTCCGACCCGGAGATCGACAAGCTGATCCAGCAGACCCAGCAGCACAGCGACCGAGGCCGGGCCGTCGAACCCTTCAAGAAGATCCAGGAGATCGTGGCCAAGGACGTCCCCGTGGTGCCGCTGTGGCAGCGCAAGGACTATGTGCTGGCCGACAAGGACGTCGTCGGGTCCCACATCCTCTCGGACAGCACGGGCATGTGGCGTCTGTGGGAACTGGGCTGGATCTGACGGTCGGCTGAGACCGGGTCAAGGCCGACGAGGGGGCGCGTGAGCGCCCCCTCAGCTGTTCTCCTTCCCGGTCCTGCCGTTGGCGGCCATGCTCGCCGCGGTCGGCATGAAGTCGCCGAGCAGATCGTGGGTCTCGCGCACCAGCGGCCGCAGCAGCCGGAACCGGGACAGCGAGATCGCCCGGGCGGTCACCGGTGCCAGACGGGTCACCAGACGGCGGCTGTTCGCACAGCCCTCGGAGCGGTCGTACACCCAGAAGAGCACCACGCCCATCTGCTGCAGCCACAGCAGCTGCGGCAGCAACTCGGCCAGTTCCGGGTCGATCTTGGTGTCCGCCCCCGCCAGTACGGTCCGGTGCACCTCGATCGCCGCCTCGCGGGGACCCGCGGACTCCGGCGAGAAGGGACTCAGCGGGCTGTCCGGGTCGGCGGCGTTCTTGAAGAACTGCGCCGCGAACCGCTGGTACGGCTCGGCGATGTCCAGCCACGCCAGAAGGACGGCGCGGATACGGGCCGCGAGGTCCCTCTCGTCGCCCAGGGCCTCTTCGACGGCCGCCTGGTGCTGCTTGCCGATCCGGTCGTAGAAGCCCTGGACGAGGTGCTCCTTGGAGGCGAAGTAGTAGTACGCGTTGCCGACCGAGACCCCGGCCTCCTGGGCGATGGCCCGCATCGTGGTCTTGTCGTATCCGCGTTCCTGGAAGAGCCGCAGCGCCGTCTCGAGGATGAGGCTGCGCGTCTGCTCGCTCTTCGAGGGTTTGGCGTTCTCCTTCAGGTCCTTCACGATCCCCGACCCTAACGCGGCCGGCCGCACCCGCCGCGGGGCGGTGAGGTCGGCCGCCGGCCCGGGCGGAAGAGCTTCACGACCGGGCCGCGGCCGACATGGCGCGCGTCGGGATCCGCGTGGACGGGGCCGCCAGGGGCTTCCCGCCCCGGGGCTGCCCTCAGATCCTGGGTGCACCTGTCACCGACATCACCAGCGAGTACAGGGAGGTGGTCGCGGTGATGAAGAGGCGGTTGTTCTTGGGGCCGCCGAAGGCGATGTTGGACACCGCCTCGGGGGTGCGCAGCCGGCCGATGAGGGTGCCGTCCGGGTCGTAGCAGTGCACCCCGTCGTAGAAGGCGGCGGCCCAGAGCCGGCCCCCGTCGTCGAAGCGGATGTTGTCGAACCGGTGCTCTTTGCACTCGGCGAAGACCCGGCCCTCGGAGAGGGTGCCGTTCTCGCGCACGTCGAAGGCGCGGATATGGGCGTTGCGGGTGTCGGAGACGTACAACTGCCGCTCGTCCGGAGAGAAGACCAGTCCGTTGGGCCCGCCGAAGCCGTCCGCCACCAGGCGCACCTCGCCGGTGCCGGGATCGATCCGGTAGACGTTGCAGGCACCGATCTCGCTCTCGGCTCGGTGGCCCTCGTAGTCGCTGGTGATGCCGAAGTCCGGGTCGGAGAACCAGATCGAGCCGTCGGAGTGCACGACCGCGTCGTTCGGGCTGTTCAGCCGCTTGCCTTCGAAGCGGTCGGCGAGGACGGTGACACGGCCGTCGTGCTCGGTGCGGGTGACCCGCCGGTTGCCCTGCTCGCAGCTGATCAGCCGGCCCCGCCGGTCGAGGGTGTTGCCGTTGATGTGCCCCGCGGGTGAGCGGAACACGCTCACCGCCTCCGTTGTCTCGTCCCAGCGCAGCAGGCGGTCGTTGGGGATGTCGCTCCAGATGAGCTGGCGCCAGGCGGGCAGATAGACCGGGCCCTCGGTCCAGCGGCAGCCGGTGTGGAGCCGCTCCAGCTGAACGTCGCCGTAGGCGCACCGTCCGGTGCGGAACCGCTCGTCCAGGATCTCGTACACCTCGTCGTGGACACTTCCAGGCATGATTCCCCCTCACAGGCCGTATGCCGAATGTCATTCGGCTGATCATCAGCATGTCAGAACGGGATATGGTGACGCCATGGGGAACGGGAATGTCGACGACATCGACCGCGCACTGATCGCGCTGCTTCAGCAGGACGCCACGGCGGCCTATGCCGCACTCGGCAGGGCCGTCGGGCTCTCGGCGGGTGCCGCGCACGAGCGGGTCCGCAAGCTGCGCGAGCGTGGGGTCATCCGCCGGACGACCGTGGACGTCGACCCGGCGGCGCTCGGGCGGGGAGTGCTGGCCTTCGTCATGGTCGAGTCGTCGGCGTGGATGGGCGACTCCGCCGACGCGTTCGCCGCCATCCCCGAGATCCTGGAGGCTCATGTCATCGCGGGCAGCGCCTCCGTCCTGGTGAAGGTGCGCACGGCGACCACCGAGCAGCTCCAGGACGTACTTCGGCGCATCTACGCCATCGACGGTGTGAGCGGCACTCAGGCCACGGTCTCGCTCGAGACCTTCTTCGAGCGGCCGGTGTCGCCGGGTGCGGCCGAAGGCTGACCGAACCTGCGCACGCCCGGCACGAGGGCCGTCCCCAGGCAGGCTGCGCCGACGGTGAACGCCGCCGCCGTGAGCGGCACTTCGGGCCCCCATGCCTCGGCGGCCAGGGGTGCCAGGGCGTAGCCGAGCGGCATCGCGCCGAGCGAGAGCAGCCAGTCGTACGAGGTGACGCGGGCCAGCGCGTGCGCCGGGACGGCGGACTGGACCGCGGTCCCCCAGACGGGGGAGAGGAAACCGAGCCCCGCCTGGGCGATCCCGTACGCGGCGATGGTCACCGGGGCGGGGGCGGAGAGCGCCAGCAGCCCCAGCGGCAGGACATAGGTGGCGAGCCCCAGATTGGCGACCAGCACCGGACGGCGCGGCCGGGCCCGGCCCGCGAGGAGCGAGCCGAGGAGCAGGCCGACCGCTCCGGTCTGGAGGAAGGCCACCCAGACGCCCTGGCCGCCCAGTTCATGGACGGCGACGGCGGGGCCGAGGGTCATCAGGACGGCGGCCGCGCCGTTCCAGGCGGAGTGGGCGACCAGGCTGGTCCAGTACCAGTCGCGGGAGCGGACCTCGCTCCAGCCCTCACGGAGATCGGCGACCAGTGAACGCCGCGCAATCGGGACGTGCCTCACCCGGATCACGGAGAGCAGCGCGGCACTGACCGCGAAGCTCGCCCCGTCCAGGACGAACGCCCAGCCGGGCCCGGCGGTGGCGACCAGCAGTCCGCCGAGGGCCGGCCCGCCGAGCCGGGTGGCGCTGTTCACGACCCCCAGCAGCGCGTTGGCGCGCTGGAGGTTCCCGGCCTCCACGGTGCCGGTGATCAGGGGCGATGCGGTCGGCATGGCGAAGGCGGAGGCGGCGCCGCCGACCGCCTCGGCGACCGCGATCTGCCACAGCTCCGGGTCCCCGCCGAGGAGTTCGTACCCGACGAAAAGCTGGGCCGCGCATCGTACGAGATCGGTGGTGAGCGCGACGGTACGGGCGTTGAAGCGGTCGCCGATCACTCCGCCGAACGGCAGCAGCAGGAGCTTGGGCACCATCGCGCAGCCGAGGACGAGCGCGAGGGCACCGGCCGATCCGGTGGCCTTGATGACGGCGAGCGTGAGGGCGACGGGGATCACTGCGTCGCCGAGAAGGGAGAGCGTGCGGCCGGCGAAGAGCAGTCGGAAGGAGCGGGTACGGAGGGGATGAGGCATGACGCGCAATGTATTTCGCTGTCGAATTATTCGTCAACGAAATACTTTTGGTGCGGGCGTACGATCGACCGCATGGAACCCCGCGACTGGACCGACGGGCACGTGGAGCTCTGGCTGCCCGTCCTGCCCGACCTCGACCCCGACATCGAGGGTGCGGTCACCCGGATGCAGAAACTGTCGGTGCATCTGCGCCGGGTGCGGGAGCAGTCCCTGGTCGACGTCGACCTGGAACGCCATGAGTTCGACACCCTGCACAAGCTCGCGGGCCGCGGCGGCACCGCGACACCGTCGCAGCTCGCCGCCGACCTCGACCTCGCCCCTGCCTCGGTCACCGGCCGCCTCGACGGCCTGGAACGGCGCGGCCTGGTCCACCGCACGCCGTCCAAGACCGACCGCCGCCGGGTCGACGTCGAACTGACCGCCGCCGGGCGGTCGATCTGGGCGGGCGCGATGGATGAGCTCGGGCACGAGGAGCACCGGCTGCTGGGCGTGCTCTCGCCCGACGAGCGCAAGCAGCTCAACGACATGCTGCGCCAGATCATGGTGGTGGCCGAGGAGGGCGGCGGCGCGCACTGGGACCACTGATCTTGGGCTGTGCCGCCGCGAGGGCGGATGCGAGGCGGCGTGGCTGGAACCGAAT
Organism: Streptomyces sannanensis; assembly: GCF_039536205.1. Taxonomy (GTDB): domain Bacteria; phylum Actinomycetota; class Actinomycetes; order Streptomycetales; family Streptomycetaceae; genus Streptomyces; species Streptomyces sannanensis. The sequence goes on from NZ_BAAAYL010000001.1 coordinate 4,170,368, forward strand.
GCGTTCCCACGAGCGGGCGAGGGCCCCGCACCCGGGGTGAACCGGGTGCGGGGCCCTCGTGGAGGATGATCTCGTTGTGCGCTGCACAACGATTCCGCGGAAGCGGATGCGGCATCAGCCAGATGCCGTCGCGAAGACCTGGACCACGCGGTCTCCGGCTACGCCGACACCGGTGTTGGTGAGCTCGCAGTTGTCGATGTTGGCCTTGTGGCCAGGGCTGTTGAGCCAGCCGGTGACGTGGGCCTGTGCTGTTCCCTGGCCGGGTCCGGATACGTTCTCGGCCCAGGCGTTCCTGTTTGCGGTGAACTTGTACCCGGTGCGCTCGATCCGGGTCTTCACGTCGGAACCGTCAGAACCGGTGTGGCCCGTGAGGTTGTTCCGCTCCATGTCGTCGGCATGGGCCTGGGCGGCCTGGGTGAGCTGCGCGTTCACGGCCAGGGCCGAGCAACCGGCTTTCTGCCGTTCCTGGTTGATCATGGTGAGGATCTCGTTTGCCGAGACCTGTTGTACGTCGACCGCCGGCGTCGTCATGGTGGCGGCGCTTGCGGCGGCGGCTCCGGTGAACAGCAGGAGCGGGGCTGCGCACGCGGCGACGGCTGTGCGACGTACTCGCTGGGCTTTCGTGTGCATGACATCCCCTTTCGCGGTGCGGTGGGGGCGCGTCGACAGAGCGCCCGCCACCGAGAGCTTTCTCCGGTACATCCCTCTCGTGAGGGTCTGTCCCGGGTAGCTCCTCATCGATTCTGGGTGCCCGAGGGCAATGGCGCACCTCGAGACTCACTCCACTGACGGTGCATGGCTTGACACTGTGCGTCACGAGGCTGCGTTCCCCGGCGCCCATGCCGTCGGCGGTTTCTCGCCGGGCCGCTCGTTGCATTTCGTCCGATTACTTGATTCGGGTGGTGTTCCGGCAGGGCCGGGCCCGGCTCTCCCGCCGTTTGCCGAACTCCCGTAGACGGTCCGCCGATTCGCGGTCTGCCGCCCATGCGAAGATCCACCCGCTGGACGTGCCTGGCTGATATGTGCGGCTGTCGCCGTCGCGCTTCCGCTGTTGCGGTTTGGGGTGCCAACTCCCCGTACCGGCATCCGGATTGACCTTGGGGCGGCTCCGGCGTGCGGACCTGCCCGGGTCGGGGCCACTGCCGTCCTGGCCCCGCGTCGTGCCGGAGGACCGGTACGCGGGAGCCCCGAGGCATCCCGGTGGTCATCTCCGGCCCGCCGGACTCCGGAGGCCGGTCGGCTGCTCGTGGCCGCGGGCGTCGTCGCGGTCGGCATCACGACGGCTGACGAGCGCCGCTGGGCAGGACCGGAAAACGGCGAGGGCCCCGCACCCGGGATGAACCGGGTGCGGGGCCCTCGTGGATCACGAGCCGAAGCGACCACCGCCGGACGGAGGTCGGCGCAGCGGCCCGCAGTGACCTATGCGGCTTCGCCGCATGGCTGCGAGGCGCCCCGGCGCCGAGCAGCGCGAGGGGCGCGTCAGCAGGCCGGTGCCCCTCCCGGCAACGTTTGCCACGCCGCTCCTTGACGGGTAAACGTTGCCGGTCGCGGCACTAGAAGCGGCGCGTGATCAGCGCGCGCTTCACTTCCTGGATCGCCTTCGTGACCTCGATACCGCGCGGGCAGGCGTCCGTGCAGTTGAAGGTCGTACGGCAGCGCCAGACGCCGTCCTTGTCGTTCAGGATCTCCAGCCGCTGCTCGCCGGCCTCGTCACGCGAGTCGAAGATGAAGCGGTGCGCGTTGACGATCGCCGCCGGGCCGAAGTACTGGCCGTCGTTCCAGAAGACCGGGCAGGACGACGTGCACGCGGCGCACAGGATGCACTTGGTGGTGTCGTCGAAGCGCTCGCGGTCCTCGGCGGACTGCAGGCGCTCACGCGTCGGCTCGTTGCCCCTGGTGATGAGGAACGGCATGACGTCGCGGTACGCCTGGAAGAACGGCTCCATGTCCACGACCAGGTCCTTGAGGACCGTGAGGCCCTTGATGGCCTCGACCGTGATGGGCTTCTCCGGGTTGATGTCCTTGATCAGCGTCTTGCAGGCAAGCCTGTTCTTGCCGTTGATCCGCATCGCGTCGGAGCCGCAGATGCCGTGCGCGCAGGAGCGGCGGAAGGTGAGCGTGCCGTCCAGGTCCCACTTGATCTTGTGGAGACCGTCGAGCACGCGCTCCTTCGGGTCGATCTCGATCTGGAAGTCCTGCCAGGTCGCCTCTTCCGAGATCTCCGGGTTGAACCGGCGGATCCGGAAGGTGACCGTGATGTACGGGGAGGCCTTGGACGCCGCCTCGACCTTGTCCATGACAGGGGTAGCCATCAGTACTTACGCTCCATCGGCTGGTAGCGGGTCTGGACGACGGGCTTGTAGTCGAGACGGATGGTCTCGGAGCCGTCGGCGCCGACCTCGCGGTACGCCATGGTGTGGCGCATGAAGTTGACGTCGTCGCGGTTCGGGTAGTCCTCGCGGTAGTGACCGCCGCGGGACTCCTTGCGGGCCAGGGCGGAGACGGCCATGACCTCGGCGAGGTCGAGCAGGTTGCCCAGCTCGATGGCCTCCAGCAGGTCGGTGTTGAACCGCTTGCCCTTGTCCTGGATCGCCACGTTCTTGTAGCGCTCGCGCAGCTCGGCGATCTTCTCGACGGCAGTCTTGATCGTCTGCTCGGTGCGGAACACCATGACGTTGGCGTCCATGGCCTCCTGGAGCTCCTTGCGGAGCTCCGCGACCCGCTCGGTGCCGGTGGAGGAGCGCAGCGCCTCGACCTGGTCGACGACCAACTGCGCCGGGTTCTCCGGCAGCTCGACGTAGTCGGCCTTGGCGGAGTACTCGGCGGCGGCGATGCCCGCACGGCGTCCGAAGACGTTGATGTCGAGCAGCGAGTTGGTGCCGAGGCGGTTGGCGCCGTGGACGGAGACACACGCGACCTCGCCGGCCGCGTACAGGCCCGGGACGACGGTGGTGTTGTCCGACAGGACCTCACCCTCGACGTTCGTCGGGATGCCGCCCATCGCGTAGTGCGCGGTCGGCTGGATCGGGATCGGGTCCGTGTAGGGCTCGATGCCGAGGTACGTACGCGCGAACTCGGTGATGTCCGGGAGCTTGGCGTCCAGCTGCTCCGGCGGAAGGTGGGTCAGGTCGAGGTAGACGTGGTCGCCCTCGGGACCGCAGCCGCGGCCTTCGCGGATCTCCGTGTAGATGGAGCGGGACACGACGTCACGGGACGCCAGGTCCTTCATGACCGGCGCGTACTTCTCCATGAAGCGCTCGCCGTCCTTGTTGCGGAGGATGCCGCCCTCACCACGGGCGCCCTCCGTCAGCAGGATGCCCATGCGCCAGATGCCCGTCGGGTGGAACTGGAAGAACTCCATGTCCTCCAGCGGCAGACCGCGGCGGTAGACGGCGGCCTGGCCGTCACCCGTCAGGGTGTGCGCGTTCGACGTCACCTTGAAGAACTTGCCGCAGCCGCCGGAGGCGTAGATGACGGCCTTCGCCTGGAAGATGTGGATCTCGCCGGTGGCCAGCTCGTACGCGACCACACCCGCCGACTTCTTGACGCCGTCGACCTCGGTGATCAGCTGGTCGAGGACGTAGAACTCGTTGAAGAACTCCACACCCTCCTTGACGCAGTTCTGGTACAGCGTCTGGAGGATCATGTGGCCGGTGCGGTCCGCGGCGTAGCAGGACCGGCGGACCGGGGCCTCGCCGTGGTTGCGGGAGTGGCCGCCGAAGCGGCGCTGGTCGATGGTGCCGTTCGGGGTCCGGTTGAACGGCAGGCCCATCTTCTCCAGGTCGAGGACGGCGTCGATGGCCTCCTTCGCCAGGATCTCGGCGGCGTCCTGGTCGACCAGGTAGTCACCGCCCTTGACCGTGTCGAAGGTGTGCCACTCCCAGTTGTCCTCCTCCACGTTGGCCAGCGCGGCGGCCATGCCGCCCTGCGCGGCGCCCGTGTGGGAGCGGGTGGGGTAGAGCTTGGTCAGCACAGCGGTGCGGCTGCGCTTCGTCGCCTCGATGGCGGCGCGCATGCCGGCTCCGCCGGCGCCGACGATGACGGTGTCGTACTTGTGAATCTTCATGTCTCGCGTCAGCCCCGGGCTCTAGCGGATGTTCGGGTCGAAGGTGAAGATCACCAGCGTGCCCAGCAGGACGGTGAACACCGTGGCGGTGTAGAGCAGCATCTTCAGCCAGAAGCGGGTGTTCTCCCGCTCCGCGTAGTCGTTGATGACCGTACGCAGGCCGTTGGCGCCGTGCAGCATGGCCAGCCACAGCATCGCCAGGTCCCAGACCTGCCAGAACGGGTTCGCCCAGCGGCCGGCCACGAAGGCGAAGCCGATCTTGGAGACGCCGCCGTCCAGCACCAGCTGGATGAGCAGGTGACCGAGGACCAGGACGACCAGCACGACGCCGGACAGGCGCATGAAGAGCCAGGCGTACATCTCGAAGTTGCCGCGGGTCGTCTTCGGGGTCTTCCCGGTGCGCTTGCGCGGGGCCTCGATGTACGGGGCCGGGTTGTCCACGTCGTAGAGGCGCACGCCCTCGACCGGACCGATCGCGGAAGAAGTGTCAGAGGACATCGGTGTCAGCTCCCGAACAGTACGCGTGCGGCGTGGCCGAGCACGGGGTAGAGCGCGCCCGCCATCAGCACGATCCAGATGCCCATGACGGTCCACAGCATCTGCTTCTGGTAGCGCGGGCCCTTGGACCAGAAGTCCACGGCGACGACGCGGAGGCCGTTGAGCGCGTGGAAGAGGATGGCGGCCACGAGGCCGTACTCCAGAAGCGCCACGATCGGCGTCTTGTAGGTGGCTACGACGTCGTCGTACGCCTCGGGGGACACGCGGACGAGCGCGGTGTCCAGCACGTGTACGAACAGGAAGAAGAAGATGAGGACGCCGGTGACTCGGTGAGCCACCCAGGACCACATTCCTTCCCGGCCGCGGTACAGCGTTCCAGCCGGCACGGAAGAACCCTCCGGGAGCGGGGACTAGGGCCGGCCGGCTTCTTTTGTCGGTCTGGCCCGGCCGGGTACGGTCCACCGGCCCCCGACATCGTAGCCACGACTTGCGGGAACCCTCGCGCCGGGTGGACCAGTGTGATCAAACCGGCAATCAAACAGGCACGGACGGACTATCGGGGCAGCCGTTTTCGCGTGATTCCGGGTGATTCGTCACCAAGTGCGTGAGCCGTGCGCGGGCCAGTCGGCGCAGCTCGTCCGCGGTGACGGAGCGCTCCTTGTCCGGTTCATGGGACAGCCTCTGCCGGATACCGGTCAGTAGCTGGTCCAGGCGTTCGTCCGGGTGATGGCCGTCCAGGCAGGCGACGAACGTGTGTCCGAATCTGCTCTCGTATGCGGCGAGGGCCGCCCGGAGTGCGGTGTGGGCCGTCCGCGGCGCGCCCGGCCGGAGGTTCGAGGAGGATTCGCCGGCCAGGGCCTCGGCAAGGTCGGTGGGTGCGAGGTCGTACCCGGCTTCGTCGGCGGCGGCGAGCAGCGCCTCAAGATCCGGGTACGGGCGGTGCTCGGCCAGCCGACGGGCCCAGCGCCGGCTGGCGCAGCAGGTGAGCAGCGCGGCCTCGGCGGCGTCCGCGGAGGCGGCGTTGAACCGGACGAGCCCCGCCGTGGCGGGGCCGCGGCTCGGCCCGGCTATGGCGGTCCGGGACGGCGTACGGCCCATGGGCGGGTGTGTCGAGGCGTGAGCCGATGAGCGCTTCGGGGGGCCGGACGGGGATTCGCTGGACAGCGTGGGCTCCTCGAAGAGCTGTGGTCGGTGAGGGAGGGGGGAGTCGCCACGCTATCGGCGTACGGCGGAGAGAGTCCGATACGTGCGCGAATTTCACCCGTACGGGAGAGAATGGACGCGCGATATGGACGGCCATTGCAGTGAATCTGTGCTGACTCGACACACCTTCACCGCGTATGGGACGTTTGATGGTGATGCGGCACTCTCGGAATGCTTTCGCCATCGGGGCGTCGGTCGTCACCGCCACGCTCTCCCTCCCGCTCGTGTCCTGTGGCGCGCCGGGCGGCGGCTCCTCGCCGGACGCGCAGCGCGCCACGGCCACTGCCTCGCCTACGCGGCCACCGTCCTCGTACCCCCTGTCCAAGGCGCCCCGCACCATCCCGGCGGTGCGCGGGCATGAGCCGGCCCGGGGCCCGGGCTGGCGGCCCACGCCCACCGCCCGCGTCGTCGTCGCCTCCGGCAGCAAGGCCCTCGCCGACGAGGGCAGGCTCCTCTCCCGCGAACTGAGGCTCGGCTACTCCGCGGGCGGCAAGGCGCGTGCCGGCGACATCGAGCTCGCACTCGGCGGAAGCGGCGCCGCCGAGTCGTACACCCTCACCGTGAAGAACGGGCGCGTCCGTATCACCGGTCCGGACGAGGCGGGCGTCTTCTACGGCACCCGCACCGTCAAACAGTCGGTACGCGCCGACGGCCTCGTCCCCGAGGGCACCGTGCGCGACCGGCCCGCATGGCCGCAGCGCGGACTGAACCTCGACATCGCACGCAAGTACTACACCGCCCCCTGGATCGAGCAACGGCTGCGCGAGATGGCCGACCTCAAGCTCAATCAGCTCGGCCTGCACTTCTCCGACGACCAGGGGTTCCGTATCGAGTCCACCAGCCACCCCGAAGTGGTCTCCGCCCAGCACCTCACCAAGGCACAGGTCCGCCGGATCCTCGCGCTCGCGTCGAGCCTCCACATCACCGTCGTTCCCGAGATCGACTCACCCGGTCACCTCGGCGCGGTGCTCCGCGCGCACCCCGCGCTCCAGCTGCACAACGTCCACGGCACTCCGGCGCAGGGCGCCATCGACATCTCCAAGCCCGACTCGGCCCGGCTCGTCGACGAGCTGCTGCGCGAGTACGCCGGGCTGTTCCCCGGGGCGTACTGGCATCTCGGCGCCGACGAGTACGTGGCCCTCATGGCCCGCGATCCCGAGGCCTCGTACCCCCAGCTGGCCACGGCGGCCCGCGCGAAGTACGGCCCGCAGGCCCGGATCAAGGACCTGGCGACCGGCTGGCTCAACGACCGCGCGGCGGTCATGCGCCCGTACGGCAGGCAGCTCAAGGCGTGGAACGACGGCATCTTCGCGGGCGGGGTCGTCACGGCCGACAAGAAACTGCAGGTCGAGTACTGGACCGGCAAGGAGACCGGAGCGCGTCCACCGCTGGAGTACCTGCGCGAGGGCCGGAAGCTCGTCAACCTCAACGACGAGTACCTCTATTACGTGCTCGGCCAGCCGAACGAGTTCTCCTACCCGACCGGCCGCCGCATCTACGAGCAGTGGACCCCCCTCGTCCTGCGCGGCACCACCCCGGTGTCCACCGCCTACTCCGACCAGATCCTCGGCGGACGTCTCGCGGTGTGGTCCGACATCGCCGGCGCGCAGAGCGAGGCGCAGGTCGCGAACGGCATCCGGATGCCCTTGCGGGCGGTGGCCCAGAAGCTGTGGGACTCGCGTCCGCCCGCGCTGACGTGGGAGCAGTTCACGGCGCTGGCCGCGAAGACGGGCTGACGGCAGGGCGGATGGGCGGATAAGAGGGCAATCGGGCGCCGCACCTGTCACCCGGTGATGTTCACCGAGGTCAGACCGCTGTGTGTGATGTGAACGCACAGCAAGAGAAGGCCGCGAGGCCCGTGGCGAATCCGGCCCGCTGGGCCGCGGACATTGTCGCGATGATGCGCGAGGGCGCCAGGCTCCGGCTGGACTACTCGGCGCGGAGCCTCTGGAACGTCGACTGGATGATCGGGCGGATCCGCCGCGAGGATCCGCCGCCGCTCGCCGTGGCCGGGACACTGCGGGGCTTCGGGGCGTACGCCGGCGAAGTGCTCGTGCGTGACGTTCCCATCTACGGAGATCCCCATTCGGCCGTTCCCACACTTGTGCAGGTGGGAATGACCGCAAACGAACCCAACGGAGAAATCGTGGACACGTTCTCGTGCACTGCGATCCACTCCCGGACCGGCATCGGCTCGACGCGCTAGAAGGGGCCAAGTGGTGGCAACGCTTTCAGAGATCCGAGCCCTGCTGGGTGACCCTCGGTTCAACTGGTCGGATCCGGCACCGTGGATCGAACTGGAGCAGGAACTCGGCGTCGAATTCCCTGCGGACTTCCGTGAGATCGTGGACGCCTACGGCTCGATCTCGATCAACGGGCAGTTGTATCTGAACCACCCCGCCGGTCACCTTCTGCACAGCCTGGGAAAGGACATCAGGCTGGATCTCGATTTCTGGCGCGAGGAGGACATGGCGGAGTTCCTGCCCAGTCCGGTGGGGCCGAACCCCGGCGAATTGATGCCGGTGGCGACGGCCACGACGGGCGAAGCGGTTTTCCTTCGCGTTCCCGACGACCCCTCGTCGCCCTGGCGCGTCGTGGTCCAGGAAATGGACAGTCCGGCGTGGACTCTCTACGAGATGACGTTCAGTGAGTGGTTGCTGGCCTATCTCAAGGGGAGAGACGTGACGTTGTGTTCCCGCAACCGCGCGCCCGACGGACCGTCCTACGAATTCCTGCCCTGAAAAGGAACACGGTGGTATCTCCTGCCCTGGTGACAGGGGGTACCACCACGTGAAGAATTGACGATCAGCGGAGCCCCGCCATCCACTTGGGTTCTCATCAACGTCGCAACACCCGACGTCCGGGTAGGCGATGAAAGACAGAAGCAACACCGCAGGGGGGCGCCCTAGCGGTAAGAGGGTGCCCCCCGAGGTGAAGCAGCGGTTTCTCGAACTGATACACGAAGGCGTGAGCATCAGAGGAACCAGCCGCATCGTCGGCATCAACCGCAGAACCGGCCAAGAGCGGATCACCGGGCGCGGTGAACGCGTAAGGACCAGGAAGCCGGGCCGGAAGGCGGTGCGGACAGCGGTGCAGCCGCTGGTCGGTACTCGATGCCAGTCTCTGCTGCGCGAGGCCCCTGCCCCACCACCGGAGCGCACGCGCCGGGGCGGGGCTGGACGCAAACGCAGCATCACCGCCACTGACGCCCGTTGTGCAAGCCCGGGACTTTAGTCCCGAGTAGTTGACGGAGAAACACATGAATCATCTCGACGTCGTCCGGCTGCTCGGCCTCGGCGCCCCGGTGCGACCGGAAGGCGACAGCTACGGGCAGGTCCTGCCCGAGGACTTCGAACTGCTGCTCCAGGCGGTGCCGCAGGGGGTGATCGCGGGTTCCGTGCTGCTCAGCCGCTCCGACCTCCCCGTGCGCTCCCTGGAGGACTTCACGCGGGACGCCGCGCTGCGCATCGCGGACATGGAGGAATCTCTGCGCACCCGCGAGCAGGAGCTTCCGCTGCCTTTCCACCCGCAGCCCGGCGGCATGGTGCCGTGGGGCCGCCCCGCCCGTGACGGCGTGCTGCTGTGGGACACCAGCGACCCGGACGCCGCGAACTGGACGACCGTCCTGACGGATTCCGATTTCCAGCTGTGGCTGGACCTTCCTTTCACCGCGTCGGAGTTCGTCGCGCGGGCCCTTCTGGGACGCCCCGAGGGAGTTCCAGCGTTCGAGACCTATGAGGAATACGAGTCGGGCTCGTTCTGGGATGTCGCCGACGACATGCGTGCGACGGCCACGGCACTGGCGAACCCGGACATCGGGGCGTTGGAGGAAGTCGTCACCAAGGTGCGGAGTATCGGTGTCCCGGGCATCCGGCAGTACGCGGAGGAGCTTCTGGGCCGGGCCGTGGGCGAGTCGTTCGACGCGCTCCCGGAGGACTACCTGGCGGTCATGAAGGAGTTCCCCGGCGGGGTCGTCGCGGGGGTGCGGGTGTTCCCCGTCGCGCGGGCCGCCTGGCTGAACGAGGACCGGCTGTTCCTGCAGTGGGGAGAGGTGGAGGGCAAGGCGTTCGGCTGGCTCACCATGAAGAACGATCCTCAGGACTGGCGCGTTGCGTACATCGAGCCGAACGGCACCGCGCTCACCCACCTGGAGGACCAGACCTTCGCCACGTTCCTGCGGCGCCGGCTGCGAGGCGACAACTCACTGTTCTGATCCGGGTCCGTCCGTATCCGGGCATGCCCCGGCGATCGCCCTGTACGTCGCCGAGTTCGTCGCCCGACTGGCCCGGCGCAGTCGGCTGCCGCTCGACTACTCGGTCGCCAGCCTGCGGCTGGTGGACCTTGTGATCGACGGCCTGCGGCGCAACCGGCCCGCGCAGGAGGATGTCGCCGGGATCCTCCAGGGGTTCGGGGCGTACACGGGTGAGGTGATCGTGCGCCGTGCTGCGGCGCGTTGGGTGGACTTCGACCCGGAACAGAGGGAGCTGTTCCGGCAGCCGGTGGGGGTGCTGATGCCGAACGGGAGGGCGTGGAATCCACTCGGTAAGGTGGTCAAGCGGTTCGAGGCAGGGCCGGAGGAGTCGGTGCAGCAGATGTATCTGCTGATGCATGGGCGGGCGCCCAGGCCGCCGGCACGGAGACTCTGTGTCGGTTCGTCACATTGAGGCCTGTCGGTCTGTGACATATCTGTGTGGCCGCACGCAGAACGCACGGGGGGACTTGTGCCCCCGTGTCTCGACTCGGAGAGAGAAGCGTGGGCAGGGGCGGGGAGCAGCGTCGGCCGCAGGCATACGACGCGGAGCTCGGCATCGCCGTCGAGCGGGCCCAGCAGGGGGACGAGGAGGCGTTCGCCACCGCGTACCGGCTGGTCCATCCGGGACTTCTCGGATACGTGCGGGGCCTGGTCGGCGAGGACGCCGAGGACGTGGCCTCCGAGGCATGGCTGGAAATAGCCCGGGATCTGAGCCGGTTCCGCGGCGACGGCGCGGGCTTCCGCGGCTGGACCGCGACCATCGCCCGTCATCGGGCGCTCGACCATCTGCGGCGGCAGAAGCGCCGGCCGCGTCAGGCATTACTGGAACAGGACGTACTCGAGCTGCCCGGCGGTGAGGACACCGCCGTGGCAGCGCTCGAGACGCTGTCGACCGAGCGAGCGCTGGAGCTGATCCGCACCCTGCCGACGGAGCAGGCGGAAGCGGTGCTGCTGCGTGTGGTGGTGGGGCTGGACGGCCCTGCCACGGCTCGGGTGCTGGGCAAGCGTGCCGGTTCGGTACGCACCGCCGCCTATCGCGGACTGAAGAGGCTGGCTGAGCAGTTGGCCTCCGGCCACGGCGGCAATGTGACATCCACGCCGCCGCGCGCGCTGAAAGATGAGACATGAGACGGGAACGCGAAAGGCCGGTGGCAGCACCGACCGAAGAGCCGGGGGCGACTGCCGCGTCGACTGCCGGCGCCACGGTGGACGCGAACGCCGGAGCGGGCGCCGCGACGGCTCCCGCGATCGACGCCGACGCCGTCGGCGCGCTGCTCGGTGCGGCCCTGCGGGGACCGGAGATCGACCCCGATGCCGCCGAGCAGGCGCGACTCGCCTTCCGGGCCGCGCGTGAGGGGGACGTGCACGCCCCCGCGTGGTGGCGTCGGCGTGCGCGGGACGACTGGCGGCCGCGGAGCCGTCGGCCGTGGCCGCGTTCCCTGAAGGCGCTCATCGGCGGACTGGCCGTGACGGCCGGGCTCGGCGGTGTGGCGATCGCCGCGGTGTCGGGCGCCGTTCCGTCACCGTTCGGCGGCCGCGCCGAGCCCGCTCCGCCGCCGACGCGCAGCGCGTCCCCGGTTCCCGGTACGCCGACCGCCTCGTCGCCGACCGCCTCGTCGCCGGCCGGCGACGGCACTGCCGCGCCGGACGAGCCGGTCCGGCGCGGCCAGGACATCACGCCCTCGCGGAGGCCGCATGTGTCCGGAGGCCGCGCCGAGGCCGCGCACTGCCGTACGTACCTCGCGGACCCCGGAAAGGGGCGGGGCGGCCGGAACGGCTCGACCGCCTTCGAGCGGCTGGTGACGGCCGCGGGCGGTGACGGGAACGCCGTGCGGGACTACTGCGAGCGGCTGTTGGCCGCTGAGGGGTCGAAGCGCGGCAACTCCGGTGTCAGGCGGCGAAGTGACGGTGCGCCCGATGCGAAGGGAAATGTGCACAAAGAAGAGGGCGGGGAAGGCTGAGGGAGGACGGCCGGGGCCGCCACCCCCCCACAGGAGAGGCCCCGGCCGTCATCCGTCGGGGCCGAGTTGCGGCCCCGTACCTCTCTCAGCGCCGTGGCTGCGCTTTGTGTCACACCGCGATCCGTCAGTGAGTAGTTGGTACTTGTACAAGACATGGACGCGCACCTGTAAAAAGTCGTAGCGTGCAGGTTCGCGCAGGGCGGCGCGGCAGTGATGACCAGCTGCGATGGGACAGGTAGAGAGAGTGCTGGGGGACGACGCGGAGCTGACGGCCGCGGTACTCGCGGCGCAGGACGGGGACGAAGGCGCCTTCCGTACTGTGTATCGCGCCGTGCATCCACGGCTCCTGGGCTACACGCGGACCCTGGTGGGCGATGCGGAGGCCGAGGACGTGACCTCGGAGGCTTGGCTCCAGATCGCCAGGGACCTGCAGCGCTTCAGCGGTGACGCGGACCGCTTCCGCGGCTGGGCGGCGCGGATCGCCCGCAACCGCGCCCTCGATCACGTCCGTATGCGGGGCAGGCGCCCCTCGGTCGGCGGCGACGAGACCGAACTCGAGGGGAAGCCGGACTCCTCCGACACCGCGGCCGAGGCGATCGCGGCCGTCGCCACAGGCGATACGCTCGCCCTCATCGCCCAACTGCCCCAGGACCAGGCCGAGGCGGTCGTCCTGCGGGTCGTGGTCGGGCTCGACGCGAAGAGTGCCGCCAAGACCCTGGGCAAGCGCCCCGGCGCGGTACGCACCGCGGCCCACCGCGGGATCCGGCGGCTCGCCGAGCTGCTGGGCGCGGCCGACGGCCACGGGGGAAACGGACAGGCGGTCTTGCCGGGGCAGGGGAACTCAGGGAATGTAACCGGCGGTACGGCGGAACTGGACGCCGTGCCCCCACAGCGAGGACCGCGCCACAGCGCGGCGACGTCCGACCGAGTGACGCAGTCGCGCGTGCGGACGCAGAAGGACATGTGATGGCCGACGAGCGTTACGAGTGGCTCGACGAGGACGCCGCTGAACGACTGCTGCGCGGAGAGCCGGTCGAGCCCGTCGACGATCACGCACGCGCCCAGGCGGAGCGGCTCTCCGCCGCCCTGGGAAGCGTCTCGGTCCGTCCCCACGAGCAGGAACTGCCCGGCGAGGCGGCCGCGCTGGCCGCCTTCCGGCAGGTCCGCGGTGCTGCCCACGCGGCCCCCCGGAGACGGCGTCTGCGGCCGGTGCGGGTGGGGCTCGTGGCTGCCGTGGTCGGCTGCGCGCTCGGCGGTGTCGCGGTGGCGGCCGGTACGGGCGTACTGCAGATCCCGGTGCCGTTCAGCGACCGGGAAAGCCCGTCGCCCGGTGCCAGCGTGTCGGTGGCCGCGCCCCCGGGCGATGCCCCGTCGGCGGAGTCCGACGGGGCATCGCCCGGCATCCCTTCCCAGGACGGCGGTGTCACCCGGGAGACTCCCGGACCGAGCCACAGCGGTTCCGGTACGGACGACGAGAGCGGCGACGGCGAGGAACCGGGTGCCGAGTCCACGGACGAGGGCATGGACCGCGCGGTGCGCGACGCCTGCCACGACTACCGCGACGGCCATGTCGACAGCGAGGGCAAGCGCCGGCTGGTGGACGCCGCCGACGGAATGGCCAGGATCCGACGCTTCTGCGACCAGGTGCTCGCCGAGGAGCAGGACCGGTCCGACAAGAACAGCGACGACGACGGCGACACGGGCGCCAGGGACAACGACAAGGGCGACGGGAACGCCGAGGACGACGAGAACGGCAACGGCGACAGGAGCGACGGCACCGGCCGGACCGGCTCCGGCACGGCGGGCTCGGCCGCCGCCCCGGACGCCACGACCGAGTCGGCGGGCACCGCTCAGCGGCCCGTCGCCGCGCGCTGAGCCCATCCCGGATCGTCCGCGGAAAGATTTTCACCGGGCAGGTGTGACACTTTTGGGCCCGCCGGCGCAGAGGTAAGTGAGCCGACTGGTCATCGGCGGCGCAAGAGCCGGGGTTCCCCCCGTACCTACGGCTCGGCGCACCTGGCGCGGACGGGACACGTTCCCCCGGTCCCGTCCGCGCCCTTCCCCTCCGCACCGCCGGCTCACCAGTAGATGACGACCTTGTCGCCGTTGCGCACCTGCTCGAAGACCGCGGCGATCTTCCCCCTGTCCCGGACGTTCACGCAGCCGTGCGAGGCACCGCTGTAGCCGCGGGCCGCGAAGTCGGCGGAGTAGTGCACGGCCTGGCCGCCGCTGAAGAACATCGCGTACGGCATGGGCGTGTGATAGATCGTCGAGACGTGGTGCCGGGACTTCCAGTACACGCTGAAGACCCCCTCACGTGTCGGGGTGTACTGCGAGCCGAAACGCACATCCATCGACGACACGATCCGGCCGTCGATCATCCAGGAGAGCGTGCGGCTGGTCTTGCTGATGCACAGCACCCGTCCCGTCATACAGCGGGGATCGGGCTTGGCGACCGGCCGGACGGTCGGCGGGTGGAGTTCGGCCCGCGCCGGCCTGCGGGTCGTGGCGAGCAGCCGCTGCCAGGTGCGGGTGTCCGTGTCGCCCGTACGGGGGAGGTCCTGCGCACGCTGGAACGCGGTGACGGCGGCGACCGTGAGGGTGCCGTAGTAGCCGGTGGGGCTGCGGTCGAAGTGGCCGCGCTGACGCAGTCTGGCCTGGAGCTCGCGTACCTGCTCGCCCTGTGAGCCGGTCGCCATCAGCGGCCTGGGCGAGGGCTTCGGTTTCGGCTTGAGCGTCGGCGTCGGCGTCGGCGTCGGTATCGGCGTCGGAGCGGCGGACGACGGCGACGGCGACGCCGGCGGGGGTGTGGCCGTGGTGGACCGGGCCGACGACGGCTGCCCGCCCGCCCTGGTGCCGCCCCCGTCCGGGGCGGCCTGTGCCGTACAGCCGGCGCCCACCGCGGCCGCCGTCAGTACTGCGACAGCCGTCAAGGTCCTGCGTATCACCATGTCGCCCCCCTGTGGCCCACGATGAGCCCTGTCCCTGTACGACAACTTCCCGGCCCGCATGGTTGCCAAAGCACGCGCATGATGAAGGAGGGCATCTCTTCCGTGCCGCTTCCGCACCGGTCCGCGGCTCCGGACGGTGGAGGGCCGCGGGCTGTGAGCAAGGTCCCAGCCTGCGGCCCTCCACTCGCCGCACGGGCGCCGCTACAGTCCGTCGCGAGGGTCGGCGTGGATGCACGTATGGCACCAGCTCCTTGTCAGGAAGCTCTAAGGGAGGCACAGCACATGTCGCGCGAATCGGAGTCGGGTCTGCCGATCGAGCCGGTGTACGGTCCGGGCGCGCTGGATGGGTGGGATCCGGCTGAGAAGCTGGGTGCGCCGGGGTCGTACCCGTTCACGCGTGGGGTGTATCCGTCGATGTACACCGGCCGGCCGTGGACGATGCGTCAGTACGCCGGTTTCGGTACGGCCACCGAGTCCAACGCCCGTTACAAGCAGCTCATCGCCAACGGCACGATGGGCCTGTCGGTCGCTTTCGACCTGCCGACCCAGATGGGCCACGACTCCGACGCGGCCATCGCGCACGGTGAGGTCGGCAAGGTCGGTGTCGCCATCGACTCCATCGACGACATGCGGGTGCTGTTCGGCGGGATCCCGCTGGACAAGGTCTCCACGTCGATGACGATCAACGCTCCCGCGGCCCTGCTGCTGCTGCTCTACCAGCTGGTCGCCGAGGAGCAGGGCGTCAGTGCCGACCAGCTCACCGGCACCATCCAGAACGACGTCCTCAAGGAATACATCGCCCGCGGCACCTACATCTTCCCGCCCAAGCCGTCGCTGCGGCTGATCGCGGACATCTTCAAGTACTGCAAGGCCGAGATCCCGAAATGGAACACCATCTCGATCTCCGGCTACCACATGGCCGAGGCCGGCGCCTCACCCGCGCAGGAGATCGCGTTCACCCTCGCCGACGGCATCGAATACGTCCGCACCGCCGTCGCCGCCGGCATGGACGTCGACGACTTCGCACCCCGCCTGTCCTTCTTCTTCGTCGCCCGCACGACGATCCTGGAGGAGGTCGCCAAGTTCCGTGCCGCCCGCCGGATCTGGGCAAGGGTCATGCGCGAGGAATTCGGGGCGAAGAACCCCAAGTCGATGATGCTGCGCTTCCACACCCAGACCGCCGGCGTGCAGCTCACCGCCCAGCAGCCCGAAGTCAACCTCGTCCGCGTCGCCGTCCAGGGCCTCGCCGCCGTCCTCGGCGGCACCCAGTCCCTGCACACCAACTCCTTCGACGAAGCCATCGCCCTGCCCACCGACAAATCCGCCCGCCTCGCCCTGCGCACCCAGCAGGTCCTCGCCTACGAAACCGACGTCACCACCACCGTCGACCCCTTCGCCGGCTCCTACGTCATCGAGAAGATGACGGATGACGTCGAAGCCGCCGCGGTCGAACTCATGGCCAAGGTCGAAGAACTCGGCGGCGCCGTCAGCGCCATCGAACACGGCTTCCAGAAGAACGAGATCGAACGCAGCGCCTACCGCATCGCCCAGGAAACCGACAGCGGCGAACGCGTCGTCGTCGGCGTCAACCGCTACCAGCTCGACGAGGAGGAGCCGTACGAGCCGCTGCGCGTCGACCCCGCCATCGAGGCCCAGCAGGCCGAACGCCTCGCCAGGCTCCGCGCCGAACGCGACCGGACGGCGGTCGACACGGCCCTCGCGGCCCTGAAGAAGGCCGCCGAGGGCGAGGACAACGTCCTCTACCCCATGAAGGACGCCCTCAAGGCCCGCGCCACCGTCGGCGAAGTCTGCAACGCCCTGCGCGAGGTGTGGGGGACGTACGTCCCGACCGACGCGTTCTGAGCGCGGCTACTCCATACGAGTGATCCCGGGCGGAAGGCCGGCGGCGCTGGTTAGGCTCATGAACAGTGGACTCCCCAAGGAGGATGCCGTGGCCGTGATACTGCACGAGACGACGATCGGCGAGGCCGCCGACCGGCTTTCCCGTGAGCTGCCCGGGCACCGAGTGGAGGTTCTCCAGGGGAGGCTCACTGTGACGCCACCGGCCGACGGGTCGCATGCTCTGGCGCTGTCCTGGCCCATCGAGGAGTTCGGCAAGGACGCCAGAGCGGCAGGGCTCAGGTTCGTGCAGACCATCGGCCTGTGGCTGCCCACGGGCCCGGAGGACTACGCGATTCCCGACCTCTCCCTGGTGGACGCCGACTTCCGGGACGCGCATGTCCAGAAGAACTGCTACGCGCCGCATGTCTTCCGCATGGTCCTGGAGGTGACTTCCTCCAACTGGGCGGACGACCTCGGCCCCAAGGTCGACTGCTATGCACAGGCCGGAGTGCCGGTCTACTCCGTGGCGGACCGCAGGCATGACGAGGTCCTGCTGTACACCGATCCGAGGAACGGCGTCTACAGGAAACGCGAGACGTACAAGCGCGGGATGCCCGTTCCCTTGCCCGAATCCATCGGCGTCAGTCTTGAGCTGCCGGTGGACCGGCTGCTCAACGGCGACGACTGATATCCGCCAGGCGAACACATGAGGCGGAGTGTCGTATCTCTGTGCGACACTCCGCCTCATGCTCGGTGTGACGGATCTTCCGACCTATCTCGCCGGTCTCGTGCTGATCATCCTGCTGCCGGGACCGAACTCGCTGTATGTGCTCTCGGTTTCCGCCCGCCGCGGGATACGCGCCGGGTACACCGCGGCGGCCGGGGTGTGGTGCGGCGACACCGTACTCATGGTGCTGTCCGCGGTCGGCGCCGCCTCGCTGCTGCAGTCCAGCCCGCTGCTCTTCGGAATCGTCAAGATCGCGGGTGCGGGCTATCTGACCTGGCTGGCCGTCGGCATGCTCCGCGCCGCCTGGTCGCTGTGGCGGACCCGGCGCGAGCGGGTGGAGGAGGTGGCGACCGGCGAGCCCGCCGGTGACACCGAGCGGCCGTTCCGGCGCGCCTTCGTGATCAGCCTCTTCAACCCGAAGGCGATCCTCTTCCTGGTCTCGTTCTTCGTACAGTTCGTCGACCCCGGCTACGCCTACCCGGCGCTGTCCTTCCTGCTGCTGGGCTCGCTGCTCCAGCTGGGCAGCTTCCTCTACCTGTCGACGCTGATATTCGGCGGGACGCGGCTCGCCGCGGCCTTCCGGCGCCGTAAGCGGCTCTCCGCCGGAGCGACCTCGGCCGCGGGGGCGCTCTTCCTCGGCTTCGCGGTGAAGCTGTCGCTCAGCAGCGCGTGAGGTAGTCGCCGAGGCCGGCGGCAGAACGGCCGAGTCTACCCAGCGGTCACGATCGACATGCGTCCGCTCGTCGGTTTTCTGTCCCCTATCGGGCTGAACTTTTGTTGATCGAGGGTTAGTTGGACCTTCCATGGGCTTACCCTTCACTGGGTGAACCAGTTGATGTCCCGCCAGTCCGAAGCCGACCTGCCCGGGGGAGTGTCACTGCCCGGCACGCTCTCCGAGTCCCTGTGTGCCGAACTGATCGTGTTCCGCCGGGACCTGCACATGCATCCCGAGCTGGGCAACCAGGAGTTCCGCACCACCGCCGCGATCAAGGCCCGGCTGGAGCGGGCCGGGCTGAAGCCCCGGGTGCTCACCTCCGGCACCGGCCTCATCTGCGACATCGGCACCCAGGAGCCGACGGCCCGGCCACGGCCCGTACTGGCCATCCGCGCGGACATCGACGCCCTGCCCATCCCGGACACCAAGACCGGGGTTCCCTACCGCTCCACCATTCCCGACCGCGCCCATGCCTGCGGCCATGACGTGCACACCACGGCCGTGCTCGGTGCCGGGCTGGTCCTGGCCGATCTGGACCGGCAGGGGCTGTTGCCGCACCCCGTCCGGCTGGTCTTCCAGCCGGCCGAGGAGGTGCTGCCCGGCGGGGCGTCCGAGGCGATCGAGTCGGGCGCCCTGGACGGCGTCGGCAGGATCATCGCGGTGCACTGCGACCCCCGGGTCGACGCCGGCCGTATCGGTCTGCGCCAGGGACCGATCACCTCCGCCTGCGACCGTCTTGAGGTCACCCTCGACGGCCCCGGCGGCCACACCGCCCGGCCCCATCTCACCACCGACCTGGTCACCGCCGCCGCCAAGGTGGCCACCGAGGTCCCGGCCGTGATCTCCCGCCGGGTCGACGCCCGCTCGGGGCTCTCGGTCACCTGGGGCCGTATCGAGGCCGGGCACACCTGCAATGTCATCCCGCAGCACGCCGAGCTGTCCGGAACCGTGCGCTGCCTCGACCTGCGGACCTGGCGCGAGGCACCGGACCTGGTGCACGCCACGATCGACGAGGTCGCGACACTGCACCGCGCCAAGTCGCAGATCAACTACGTCCGGGGCGTCCCGCCCGTCGTCAACGACCCGGCCGTCACCGAGCTGCTGCGCGACGCGATGGCCGCGCGCCGGGGGCCGTACGCGATCGAGGACACCGAACAGAGCCTCGGCGGAGAGGACTTCTCCTGGTATCTGGAGCGGGTGCCCGGCGCGATGGCACGCCTCGGTGTCCGGGTGCCCGGATCCCGTTCCCAGCTCGATCTGCACCGCGGCGACTTCGATGTGGACGAGGCATCCATCCAGGTCGCGGTCGAGCTGTTCACCGCGGCCG
The DNA here is from genome assembly GCF_039536205.1 of Streptomyces sannanensis. GTDB lineage: Bacteria > Actinomycetota > Actinomycetes > Streptomycetales > Streptomycetaceae > Streptomyces > Streptomyces sannanensis. Next base: position 4,189,910 of record NZ_BAAAYL010000001.1, read on the forward strand.
CGCTGCTTGACGGACACCCTTCGTAACCGGACACTTCGCCTTCTGTTCACGACGATCCGATAACGTCCGCCGAACGGGTTCTTATAAGACATCTACGCGCGTTACGATCACGGCGACACCAGCGCCGGTAATGGCGCTTTCAGGTCAGGTTTAGGAGCCTCCCTTGCGCCGGATCACCAGGATCGCGACCGTGGGCATCGCGTCCGCGGCACTTGCACTGTCGGCCACCGCGTGTGGCAAGACGTCCACCGAAGGCAAATCGGAGAAGAAGGGCCCCAGCGCCGCCATCGCGTACGACATCGGTGGCCGTGGTGACCAGTCCTTCAACGACGCCGCCTACGCCGGCCTGCAGAAGGCCGAAAAGGACCTCGGTGTAAAGGGCAAGGAGGCCGAGCCGTCCGAGGGTGAGTCGGACGCCGACAAGGTGCAGCGCCTCACCGAGCTGGCCCGCGCCGGCAACAACCCGGTGATCGGTGTCGGCTTCGCCTACGCCCCGGCCATCAAGAAGGTCGCCGAGAAGTACCCGGACACCACCTTCGGCATCATCGACGACACCTCGGTGACCGGCAAGAACATCGCCAACCTGGTGTTCAACGAGGAGGAGGGATCCTACCTCGCCGGTGTGGCCGCCGCCAAGGCCACCAAGACCAACACCGTCGGCTACATCGGCGGTGTCGAGGTTCCGCTGATCAAGAAGTTCGAGGCGGGCTTCGTCCAGGGCGTCAAGGACACCAACCCCAAGGCCAAGGTGCTCACCCAGTACCTGACCCAGCCGCCGAACTTCGACGGTTTCGCGAAGCCCGACCTCGGCAAGGCCGCCGCCCAGGGTCAGCTCGACAAGGGTGCGGACGTCATCTACCACGCCGCGGGTCTGGCCGGTACCGGCGCGATCGAGGCTGCCGCCAAGGCCGGCAAGTGGGCCATCGGCGTGGACTCGGACCAGTACAACCAGGCGGGTCTGGCCGAGTACAAGGACAAGATCCTGACCTCGGTCACCAAGGACGTCTCCGACTCGGTCTACAACCTGATCAAGTCGGTCAAGGCGGGCAAGCCGCAGACCGGTGAGGTCCGCTACGGTCTCGCCACCGACGGCGTCGGCCTGGCCGAGTCCAACCCGGAGTTCACCAAGATGACCGACGTGACCGCCGCCGTTAAGAAGGCGAAGCTGGACATCGTCTCCGGCAAGATCAAGGTCAAGACCACTCCGTAAGGTCTTCCTGACACGCTGGGGCCACCCCAGCCCGGTCAGCGCGTGAGCCCGGTGGGTCCGGAGAGATGGCTGCGGCCGCCTCTCCGGACCCCAGGTCGCATTCTGCTTGTCTTTTGATAACGCTACGCGCGTAGATCATTTGTGGCGCGATATTTTCGCCCCACCCCTGTTCTCACCCCTGCTCCTTTCCCGCCAAGGAGAGTGCGTCATCAACGCGTCCAGCCCTCCTGCCGCCGTAGTCCTGCGCGGCATCACCAAGCGCTTCCCCGGCGTCGTCGCCAACCACGACATCGACATCACGGTCCACAAGGGCACGGTGCACGCACTGGTCGGTGAGAACGGCGCCGGCAAGTCGACCCTGATGAAGATCCTCTACGGCATGCAGAGGCCGGACGAGGGCACCATCACGGTCGACGGCCAGGAGGTCGGCTTCCACAGCCCCGCCGATGCCATCGCCCGCGGTATCGGCATGGTGCACCAGCACTTCATGCTGGCCGACAACCTCACGGTGCTGGAGAACGTCGTTCTCGGCAGCGAGAAGCTGTACGGCATCGGCGCCGGAGCACGTAAGAAGATCAACGAGATCTCGGACGCGTACGGCCTGAACATCCGCCCCGACGCCCTGGTCGAGGAGCTCGGCGTCGCCGACCGGCAGCGCGTGGAGATCCTCAAGGTCCTCTTCCGCGGCGCCCGCACTCTCATCCTCGACGAGCCGACCGCCGTCCTCGTCCCGCAGGAGGTCGACGCGCTCTTCGACAACCTGCGCGAGCTCAAGGCCGAGGGTCTGACCGTCATCTTCATCTCGCACAAGCTGGGCGAGGTCCTGTCGGTCGCCGACGACATCACGGTCATCCGCCGCGGTACGACCGTGGGCACCGCGGACCCGCGCACGACCACGCCCAAGCAGCTCGCCGAGCTGATGGTCGGCAGCGAGCTGCCCTCGCCGGAGACGCGCGAGTCGACGGTGACCGATGTGCCGATGCTCAAGGTCGAGAACCTGCGGCTGTCCGTCACCGACCCCGACGGTGTGGTCCGCGAGGTGCTCGGTGGCATCGACCTGACCATCCACAAGGGCGAGGTCCTGGGCATCGCCGGCGTCGAGGGCAACGGCCAGACCGAGCTCATCGAGGCCCTGATGGGCATGCGCATCCCGGACGGCGGTGTGATCAGCCTGGACGGGGACGACATCTCCACCACGCCCACCCGCAAGCGCCGCGAGGGCGGCATCGGCTACATCCCCGAGGACCGGCACCGGCACGGCCTGCTGCTGGAGGCCCCGCTCTGGGAGAACCGCATCCTCGGCCATGTCACCGAGGCGCCCAACAGCAAGCGCGGAGTGCTCGACCCGAAGGCGGCCCGCAAGGACACCGAGCGGATCGTGCGCGAGTACGACGTCCGTACGCCCGGTATCGACGTCACCGCGGCCTCCCTCTCCGGCGGCAACCAGCAGAAGCTGATCGTCGGCCGCGAGATGAGCCACAACCCCAAGCTGCTCATCGCCGCACACCCCACCCGCGGTGTGGACGTCGGCGCGCAGTCGCAGATCTGGGACCAGATCCGGGAGGCCCGCCGCGAGGGCCTCGCGGTGCTGCTGATCTCCGCCGACCTGGACGAGCTGATCGGCCTGTCCGACTCCCTGCGGGTCATATACCGCGGCCGTCTGGTCGCGGACGCGGACCCCGCGACCGTTACCCCGGAGGAACTGGGCTCGGCCATGACCGGCGCCGCCACCGGCAACCTCGAGCGCCACGAAGACGGTGAGGCCCGATGAAGAAATTCGACAAGGACCGGATCATCCTGGCCGTAGCCGGCCCGGTGCTGGCGCTGGTCGTCGCCATCGCACTCACCTCGGTGGTGCTGCTCGCGTCGGGGCATGACGCGTTCGGGCCGTTCAGGCTGATGATCGAGAACGCCCAGTACGCCGACGTACAGGTGCTGATCATCAACTACGCGGGCACCCTGTATCTGGCTGCCCTGGCCGTGGCCATCGGCTTCCGGATGAATCTCTTCAACATCGGTGTCGACGGCCAGTACCGCCTGGCCGCCATGGTGGCCGCTGTGGTCGGTGCCGCGGTGGAGCTTCCCGGCCCCCTGCACATCCTGCTGATCGTGCTGGTCGCGATGCTGACCGGCGCCTTCTGGGCGGGTATCGCGGGTGTCCTCAAGACCACTCGCGGGGTGAACGAGGTTGTCGCCACGATCATGCTCAACGCGATCGCCACCAGCCTGATCGCCTGGCTGATCCTTCCGGAGAACCTCGGTGTCCAGCCCGAGGGCTCCAACGACCTGACGACGGGCGAGATCGCGTCCTCCGGCTGGTTCCCCGGCCTGAACATGGGTGAGGGCGGTGAGATCTACGGCTTCACCTTCGTCGCCTTCGGGCTCGGTGCCGTCTACTGGTTCGTCCTCAACCGCACCCGCTTCGGCTTCGACCTACGCGCCACCGGTGCCAGCGAGACCGCCGCGCAGGCGTCCGGTGTCGACGCCAAGAAGATGATCCTCACGGCGATGCTGGTCTCCGGTGCCGTCGCGGGTCTCGCAGGCATGCCGATCCTGCTGGGCGACACCCACACGTTCAGCCTCACCTTCCCGACCACCATCGGCTTCACGGGCATCACCATCGCCCTGCTCGGCCGCAACAACCCGGTCGGCATCTTCTTCAGCGCGCTGCTGATTGCCTTCCTGCAGAAGGCGTCGAGCTCGCTCGACCAGCACGGTTACGAGAAGGAGATCGCCACGATCATGGAGGGCCTGATCGTGATCTCTGTCGTCGTGTCGTACGAACTCGTCCGCCAGTACGGGCTGCGCCGCCAGCAGCAGAAGGTCGGCGAGGAACTCGCCGCCGCCGCCCGCAAGAAGCATGAGGAGGTGTCGGCGTGACCACCAGCACTCTCACCCGTGCAGGCACTGCGTCCAAGAAGGGCGGCGGCCGCCGCAAACTGACCCTGCCCGTCGTCCTGCTGATCGTCGCAGGAGGTCTGGCACTGTTCTCGCTGGTCCGAGTGATCAGCGGAGCCGACGACCTCACCTCCGTGGGTCAGGTCTCCGGTGCGCTCCAGCTCGCCGTGCCGATCGGTCTCGCCGGTCTCGGCGGCCTGTGGGCCGAGCGGTCGGGTGTCGTCAACATCGGCCTCGAAGGCATGATGATCCTCGGCACCTGGTTCGGTGCCTGGGCCGGCTACCAGTGGGGCCCGTGGACCGGTGTCGCCGTGGGCATCATGGGCGGCGCGCTCGGCGGTCTGCTGCACGCCGTCATCACCGTGACGTTCAACGTCAACCACATCGTCTCCGGTGTGGCGATCAACATCCTGGCGGTCGGCGTCACCCGCTACCTGTCGAACTTCACGTTCGCCGAGGCCCCGGGCGGCTCCTCCAAGCAGTCCCCGCGCATCGACCAGATCACCGACATCACCATCCCAGGACTGTCGGACTGGCTGGCCGATCTCCAGGCCAAACACTGGTTCTTCGTCTCGGACCTGGCAGGCGTACTCGGCGGTCTGGTGACCAACCTGTCCCTGCTGACCGTCGTCGCGGTGCTGCTCTTCCCCGCCACCTGGTGGGTCCTGTGGCGCACCGGCTTCGGTCTGCGCCTGCGCTCCTGCGGTGAGAACCCGGTCGCCGCCGAGTCCCTCGGCGTCAACGTCTACAAGTACAAGTACATCGGCGTCGTCGTCTCCGGCGGCCTGGCCGGTCTCGCGGGTGCCTTCCTCGCCATCGTGTCCACCGGCATCTACCAGGAGGGCCAGACCGGCGGCCGCGGCTACATCGGTCTCGCCGCGATGATCTTCGGTAACTGGATGCCGGGCGGTCTGGCGATGGGCGCGGGCCTCTTCGGCTTCACCGACAGCCTCAAGCTGCGCGGCGGCGCCGAGAACGTCCACGCGATGCTCCTGCTGCTGGCGATCCTGCTGCTGCTCGCCACGGCCTGGCAGCTGTACAAGAAGAAGTACTGGCAGGCCGCGATCTGCCTCGGAGCGTCCGGCGGGCTCTTCGCCTGGTACGGACTCACCAGCGAGGTGCCCAGCCAGTTCGTGGACGCCGCGCCGTACGTCACCACCCTGCTGGTACTCGCGCTCTCCGCACAGCGGCTCCGCATGCCCAAGGCGGACGGCATGCCCTACAAGAAGGGCCAGGGCAAGTGACAGCCCCGGCGATCGACTGGGAAGCCCTCCGCAGGGCGGCCCGGGACGCCATGTCCCGGGCCTACGCCCCCTACTCGGGCTTCCCGGTGGGCGTCGCGGCGCTCGTCGACGACGGTCGCACCGTCACCGGCTGCAATGTCGAGAACGCCTCCTACGGGCTGTCCCTGTGTGCCGAATGCGGCCTGGTCTCCGCCCTCCAGCTGAGCGGTGGCGGCCGGCTGACGCACTTCACCTGCGTCGACGGCAAGGGAAACCTGCTGATGCCGTGCGGCCGCTGCCGGCAGCTGCTGTACGAATTCGGCGGTCCGGAGCTGCTGGTGGACACCGCGGCGGGCGTCCTCCCGCTCTCCGAGCTGCTCCCGCAGGCATTCGGCCCGGACCGTCTGCACTGAAACACCCGCGGCCCTTCCGCCCACGATGGGGGTCCCCCTGCTCGAGCGAAGCCGAGAGCTTGGGGGAGGAGGGGCCGCACCTCTTCCGTACGCTTTCGTACGCCGAAAGGAACCCGAACCAATGGACGCCATCTCCGTCATCCGCACCAAGCGGGACAAGGGTGAGTTGAGCCCTGAGCAGATCGACTGGGTCATCGACGCCTACACCCGCGGCGAGGTCGCCGACGAGCAGATGTCGGCGCTGGCGATGGCGATCCTGCTCAACGGCATGAACCGTGAGGAGATCTCCCGCTGGACCGCGGCGATGATCGCGTCCGGCGAGCGCATGGACTTCTCCTCCCTCTCCCGCCCGACCGCCGACAAGCACTCCACCGGCGGCGTCGGCGACAAGATCACGCTGCCGCTGGCCCCGCTGGTCGCCGCGTGCGGCGCCGCCGTCCCGCAGCTGTCCGGCCGGGGCCTCGGCCACACCGGCGGCACCCTCGACAAGCTGGAGTCCATCCCCGGCTGGCGGGCCCTGCTCTCCAATGAGGAGATGCTGAACGTCCTCGACACCGCCGGCGCTGTCATCTGCGCGGCCGGCGACGGCCTGGCCCCGGCCGACAAGAAGCTCTACGCCCTGCGCGACGTCACCGGCACGGTCGAGGCCATCCCGCTGATCGCCTCCTCGATCATGTCCAAGAAGATCGCAGAGGGCACCGGCTCACTGGTCCTGGACGTCAAGGTCGGCAGCGGCGCCTTCATGAAGAACATCGACGACGCCCGGGAGCTCGCCTCCACCATGGTCGGCCTCGGCACCGACCACGGTGTGAAGACGGTCGCCCTGCTCACCGACATGTCCACCCCTCTCGGCCTCACCGCCGGCAACGCCCTCGAGGTCCGGGAGTCCATCGAGGTCCTCGCGGGCGGCGGCCCCCAGGACGTCATCGACCTGACTCTTGCCCTCGCCCGCGAGATGCTCGCAGCGGCGGGCATCGAGGACGCCGACCCGGCGAAGGCCCTCGCCGACGGCTCCGCGATGGACGTCTGGCGCCGCATGATCACCGCGCAGGGCGGCGACCCGGACGCGGCACTCCCGGTCGCCCGCGAGCAGCACCATGTGACGGCCCCCTCCACCGGCATCCTCACCCGCCTCGACGCCTACGACATCGGCGTCGCCGCCTGGCGCCTGGGCGCCGGCCGCGCCCGCAAGGAGGACCCGGTGCAGGCGGGCGCCGGTATCGAGATCCACGCCAAGCCGGGCGAGCCGGTGACCGCGGGCCAGCGCCTGCTGACCCTCCACACGGACACCCCGGAGCGGTTCGACTACGCCCTCCAGGCACTGACCTCGGCGTTCGACATCGCCCCGACGGGCACGGACTACACGCCGACGCCGATCGTCCTGGACCGCATCGCCTGACCCACGACATCCCCGTACGGGTGAACGGGACCGGTGGACCCCCGCCGGTCCCGTTCGGCATGCTGGGATCGGTGACGCACCGATTGAGGAGACCGCCATGAGCGCACTCACCGTCGACCCCGCGTCGGCCCAGGGCCACGAGTGGGACGACCTCGTCCGTATCCGGGAGGAGACGGACGCGCCCGAGGGCTGCAAGGTGGAGATCATCGAGGGGATCGTCACCGTGGCACCACCGCCGGCCAACAGCCACAACCACATCGCCGACCTGATCCAGCGACGCCTGTACAGCGTGATCCCAGAGGACTGGGGGATCTACCAGACACTCGGGGTGGCGGTGCCGTCCAAGGACGGCCTCTACATTCCGGATCTCGTCGTGGCCCCCCGTGCCGTACTCAGCGAACCCGGCAACTTCATCCCGGCCGCTGCCGCGGAACTGGTCGTCGAGATCACCTCCAAGGCAAACGGCAACCACGACCGCATCCAGAAGGTCGCGGGCTACGCCCAAGCAGGCGTCCCCCTCTACCTCCTCATCGACCCGTGGCACTCGGGCAGGCCCACTGCCACGCTCTTGGCCGAACCGGCAGACGGCACGTACCGGATTCTCAGCTCCGTCGAGTACGGCGGGAAGCTGACGCTGCCGGACCCCTTCGACCTCGAACTCGACACAGGGACCTTTCCGGTCGGCTGAAGGTTTCGCCCATGGGCCTGCCCGAGCGTGAACCCCGCTGCCTCCTCCGTCACGTACGTATCACCCGGAAGCCGCCCCCCGGGGCGCGCGATGATTTCCCGGCAGCACGGCGGTCAACTCCATGTGGACATGACGAAACCGATCACACTGGTCGTCGGCGGCCCGGCGGTGGGCCCCGGCGATGTTCCCGTGCTGTGCGCGCGGCTCGGCGAGCTGCATGCGGAGGGGGCCACGGAGGTGGTCTGCGACGTCGGCGGGGTCACCGAGCCCGACCTGACCGCGGTCGAGGCGCTGGCCCGGCTGCGGCTGACCGCGCGGCGGCTCGGGTGCCGGATCAGAATCCGGCACCCCACCCCGCTGCTGCACCGGCTGCTCGCACAGACCGGACTAGCCGAGGCGCTCGGGGAGCCCGAAGAGCGGGAACCAGCGCTCGGTGTCGAGGAACGCGTTCAGACCGACGATCCTGCCCCCTGATATCTCGATGACCTGGAGCGCCCACGGGGTGTGGCCCGAGCCGTCCTCGCTGGGCCGGTACTGGCCGAAGGCCGGGGTGCCATTGGCCACCGTGGGGATCAGACGGGAGCCCTTGCAGCCTATGCCCTGGCCCTCGTGCCAGGCACGGATGTCCGCAGGGCCGTGCAGCCACAGGTCGAACGGCGGCATGGAGAGCGTGGCGTCCTCGTGAAGGAGGGCGGTGAGGGAGTCCATGTCGTACCCCTCGAACGCGGCGACATACCGCTCCAGCAGCTTGCGCTGCGACTCGTCGAGCGGGTCGGCGGCATCCGTCCCGCGCGGCGGGGCGTCGGCAAGGGTGGCGCGGGCGCGCTGGAGCGCGCTGTTGACCGAGGCGACGGTTGTCTCCAGCAGTTCGGCGACCTCGCTCGCCTTCCAGGCCAGCACCTCGCGCAGGATCAGCACGGCCCGCTGCTTGGCCGGCAGATGCTGCAGCGCGGCCACGAAGGCGAGCCGCACCGACTCCCTGGCGACCGCCGTCTCCGCGGGATCGGCGACCGTCGGCAGCACCGCCGCGTCCGGCACGGGCTCCAGCCAGGTGGCCTCGGGCCGGGTGTGAAGCACCGCCGAGGCCTGCGGCTGGGGGGACGAAAGATCCATGGGGCGGGCCCGGCGATTGCCCGCGTTCAGCATGTCGAGACACACGTTGGTCGCGATGCGGTAGAGCCAGGACCGCAGCGACGACCGGCCCTCGAACCGGTCGAGGCTGCGCCACGCCCGTACGAGCGTGTCCTGTACCGCGTCCTCCGCCTCGAAGGACGAGCCCAGCATCCGGTAGCAGTACCCGGTCAGCTCGACCCGGTGCTGCTCGAGGCGGGATTCCAGGTCTGCTGTCGCTGCGAGATCACTCATGTCAGGTCCACCCCTGAAGCCCGTTCGGTACCAGCCCTTGGGAAGCTACAGGAGGGGACTGACAATCGCGTCCGGATCGGTCACGTGCCGGGCTTGCGGCCGTAGACGAACACGTCGTCGCCGTTCCGCAGCAGGTCCCAGTACTTCGCCGCAGTGGTCTTGGTCATGTTCACGCAGCCGTGCGAGCCGGGCGGCGACCACATGCTCTTGTCGACCGAGTGGAAGGCCTGACCGCCGTCGAAGAACTGGCTGTACGGCATCGGCACGTTGTTGTACAGCGACGACACATGGTCGATGTCACGCCAGTAGATCTTCTTCAGGCCGGTACGGGTCTCGTAGCCGTCCCGGCCGGTGCGGACCGGCACCGGACCGTAGATCAGCTTCGAGCCGTCCTGGATCCAGCTCAGCTGGAGCGTCAGGTTCACACAGGCGATCCGGCCCTTGTCGGTCGGGCACTTCCCGTCCTTGTTGGGGTTCGTCCCGACGGCCTTCTGCTTGATCATCAGGTCCATCACGGACCAGGTGACCGGCCCGGCGTACCCGCTGTTCGGGCTGATCTGGTGCTTCGTCTGGAAGGCCTGGACGGCCTTGCAGTCGGTGACCGACTGCTTACCGTCCACCGTCAGGCCGAGGAACTTCTCGACCTGCTTCTGATACGGCCCGGTGCCGGTGGTGCAGGTCGCCGCCTGCGCGGTGCCGGCCCCCAGGGCCAGGGTCAGCGGGGTCACCAGCGCGGTGAGCCCGAGTGCGACGATTCCTCGTCTTCTGCGTATGTCCCCCACGGGCGTCTGCTCCTTGTGCGCGGGTCATGCGTGGTCGTTCCGCCTGATAGACAGCCGGAGGGGGAAAGTGGTTGCGCCCGAAACGGCACGGTTGTGTCACACCAGGGCATTTCCATGGCGTGGTGACCGGGTCAGCGGGCGGTCGCGGTTACCGGCACCAGTCGGCGCTCCGCCCGGGCCGCCCGCGTCCCGTACAGCGTGATCGAGACGACGCCGAGGACGGCCAGCAGTCCGAGCAGGACGGTCGACGCCCAGCCGCCGTTGTGGAAGGCGATGGCGCCGAGCGTACCGCCCGCGCTGCTGCCCAGGTAGTACGCCGACTGGTACAGGGCGGAAGCCTGGGCGCGGCCGGTCTTCGCGGTGCGGCTCACCGACGAGGACGCGACGGCGTGGCCCGCGAAGAAGCCGGCGGTGATCAGGACCAGGCCGGCCAGGACGACGGCCAGATCCTCGCTCAGGGACAGCAGCAGGCCCGCCGCGGTCACGCTCACCGCCAGGTAGAAGGCACCCCGGCGGCCCAGCCGGGCCACCAGCGTGCCGGCCGCCGCCGACGAGACCGTACCGACCAGGTAGACCAGGAAGATCGAGCCGATGACACCCTGCGGCAGTCCGAAGGGCGCCTCGACCAGCCGGTAGCCGATGACCGTGTAGACCGCGCCGAACACCGTCATGAACAGCGCCCCGATCGCGTACAGCCGCACCAGCAGCGGATCGGCGAGATGGCCGCGCACGGTACGGGCCAGGGCACGGGGGTCGAGTGAACCCGGTGTGAAGTGACGCGCCTTCGGCAGCAGCAGCCGGAACACCACCGCGCACACCAGCGCCATCACGCCCACCGTCGCCAGCGCCGCGCGCCACCCCCACAGCTGGGCGACCCAGCCGGTGACGATACGGCCGCTCATACCGCCGATGCTGTTGCCGGCCACGAACAGGCCGATCGCTCCGACCAGCGCCTTGGGCCGCACCTCCTCTGCGAGGTACGCCATCGCCGAGGCCGGAAGACCGGCCAGCGCCGCGCCCTGCACCGCACGCAGCGCGACCAGCCAGCCCAGGGAGGGCGCGAACGGGATCAGCAGCCCGACCGCGACCGCGACCGCCAGCGAGACCGTCATCAGCCGTACCCGTCCGAAACGCTCCGACAGCGCGCTCAGCGGCAGCACGCACAACGCCAGTGCGCCCGTCGCCGCCGAGACCGTCCAGCTGGCCTGCCCGGCACTCACGCCGAGGCCGGCCGAGATGGCGGGGAGCAGGGCCTGCGTGGAGTAGAGGAGAGCGAAGGTGGCCACACCGGCGGCGAAGAGCGCGAAGCTCATCCGGCGGTAGCGGGCCTGTCCGGGGGCGAGATGCAGGGGCGACGTGGTGGAGGCGCCCACGGTGGTGGACGCCCCGGTACTGGCAGGAGGCATGTCCCGAAGCTATGCCTCCCTTTTTCATGCGTCCAATGCATGGAATCGCGATAATCGTTCCCATGGTGCATGACCACAGCTCACGGCCTCGCGTGTCACTGAACAGTTACGAAGAAGACATCCGGCTCATGCTCGCCCCGCGCCTCGCGTACTTCGCCGGGGTCGCCCGCCACGAGCACGTCACCCGGGCCGCGCACGAGCTGGGCGTCCCGCAGTCGACGCTCTCCCGCGCCATGGTCAGGCTCGAACAGGACCTGGGCGTCACCCTGTTCGCGCGCAAGGGCCGCACGGTCTCCCTCACCCCCGCCGGGCGTACCTTCCTCGCCTCCGCCGAGCGTGCCCTCACCGAGGTCGAGCGGGCCGCCGAGTCCGTACGCGCCGACGCCGACCCGGCGGCCGGCCGGGTCGCCTTCGGTTTCCTGCACACCATGGGCTCCGAAACCGTGCCCGAGCTGATCCGCGCCTTCCGCGTCGACCATCCCCGGGTGCGCTTCACGCTCGTACAGAACTACGGCGAGGCGATGATCGAACGCCTCCGCGCCGGGGAGCTGGACCTCTGCCTCACCTCGCCGGTCCCCGACGCCCCTGATCTGGTCGCCCGCCGCCTCGACGAGCAGCGCCTGCGGCTCGTGGTCCCCGACGACCACCGCCTCGCCCGCCGCAAGCGCGTCCGCCTCGTCGAGGCGGCGGACGAAACCTTCGTCACCCTCGAGCCCGGCTACGGACTGCGCCGCATCACCGACGCTCTGTGCGCGGAGGCGGGATTCAAACCGCGCGTCGCGTTCGAGGGCGAGGAGATCGAGACCCTGCGCGGCCTGGTGGCCGCGGGCCTCGGCGTGGCGCTGCTGCCACCCCCGACGGTGGCCCGCCCGGATGTCGTCGAGCTGACGGTCACGGCGCCCCGCGCGGTCCGCGAGATCGGTGTCGCCTGGCTTGACGGCCACCCGGACACGGCCCCGGTGGCAGCCTTCAAGCGCTTCCTGCTGTCGCGCCGCGGCCATCTACGGGCGGGCTAGTTGTTCTGTCCACGGAGGTTGGTGACAGGGTTCACGGTGGATGATCTTGAACGAGTGAGGGCCTTCCGGGTTCGGTGTTGCAGTCCCGCGTCGGGTAGGCCGGTGTGTCCGTCCTCAAGCTTCCCCAGCTACCTCCCTCAGCTACCCCTGGGGTGCCCCCAGAGGTGCCCCCCAGGACGGGCTCGTGTGAGTACGGCCCGGTGGTCCACAACCATGCCGCAGTCGAAGGGGGCCGCGCAGGGGGTGCTGTCCGAGCCCGGGGCGCCGCTCTCCGTGTGCTTGACCTGGACGGAGACCGGTAATCAGCCCGGGCGTGGCCCGCGGCAGCGCCTCAGCGGTGCAGGAGCGACCGCCCGAACCCCGCTGCCAGCGGCATCCGCAGCCCCAGCGGCGGTGGAGCCGCCAGCGCGTCGGCGACCGGCCGGGCGTACGACCGCGCGAACAGCGAGCAGGTCACGAAGTCCGCGGCCAGCGCCAGGACTTCGGCCCGGTGCTGGCGCAGCGCATGGCCGTCCGTGTGCACCTCGAACCGGCAGATGTCACGGTTCGCCTTCTTGACCCGCTCGGCCAGCCGGAACGACAACTCCGGGTCGGTCCGGGCGTCGTTGGTGCCGTGCACGATCAGCACGCGCCGGCCGGCGAGCTGCCTGACCGGCTCCGGCTCGGCCGCCATGTCGTCCTCGGGCAGCCATGGGGCCATCGCCAGCACCGAGTTGACCGCCGGGTGCGCGGCGGCCCGCAGTGCCGCCCGGCCGCCCATGCCGTGGCCGACCAGGCACACCGGCACATCGCCGTAGCGCCGTACGGCCTCGTCCACCGCCCAGGCGGCGTCCGCGGCGAGCTGTGCGTCGGTGCCGTTCCAGCCACGGCAGCGGTACCGCACCAGATGGGCGACCAGCCCGTCCGCCGCCCCGGCCCGGGCCAGCGTGCGCGCCAGCGGGATCAACTCCGTGTAGGCGAAGGGCGAGGGCCGGCGCGTCGACACCGGCTCGCCGTCCGGCAGTACGAGCACCACGCCGCCCGCCGCGGAGCCGGGGTCGCCCGTGCTCACGGCCCGGCCGAGCCGGGCCCGTCGTGGGGACCGGCCCTCCTGTGACCTGTCCGCTTCCAGCAAGGCTCGATCCGATCCGGCGCGGCCGGGCGGGTGCCCCCACCACCGGGGCAGTGCGTTCTGTCCCATGGAGGAACAGTCTCAGAAGGCCGGGTGTACTCCACTCGTCCGGGCGGTCACTGTTACATATCGACACCGAGTTCTCTACGCGCGTAGGCGTTAGAGTGCCGAGATGACGAGCCAGATTCCCCACCTGCCTACGTCGGACCAGATCCGCCGCGCCCCGAAGGTGTTGCTCCACGACCACCTCGACGGCGGGCTGCGCCCCGGCACGATCATCGATCTCGCCCGCGAGACGGGCTATGACGCTCTGCCCGAGACCGAGTCCGACAAGCTCGGCATCTGGTTCCACGAAGCCGCGGACTCGGGCTCGCTGGAACGCTATCTGGAGACGTTCGCGCACACGTGCGCCGTCATGCAGACGAAGGAGGCGCTCTTCCGGGTCGCGTCGGAATGCGCCCAGGACCTCGCCGAGGACGGAGTCGTCTACGCCGAGGTCCGCTACGCCCCCGAGCAGCACCTCGAAAAGGGCCTCACCCTGGAAGGGGTCGTCGAGGCCGTCAACGCGGGCTTCCGGGACGGCGAGAGGCGGGCCCGCGAGGGCGGCCACCGGATCAGGATCGGCGCCCTGCTCACCGCCATGCGGCACGCTGCCCGTGCCCTGGAGATCGCCGAACTGGCCAATCGCTACCGCGACATGGGCGTCGTGGGCTTCGACATCGCGGGAGCCGAGGCCGGCTTCCCGCCCACCCGGCATCTCGACGCCTTCGAGTACCTCAAGCGCGAGAACAACCACTTCACCATTCACGCGGGCGAGGCATTCGGTCTGCCGTCGATCTGGCAGGCGCTCCAGTGGTGCGGTGCCGACCGGCTGGGCCACGGGGTGCGCATCATCGACGACATCGAGGTCGCCGAGGACGGGTCGGTGCGGCTGGGCCGCCTCGCCGCGTACGTACGGGACAAGCGCATCCCTCTGGAGATGTGCCCGACCTCCAACCTCCAGACGGGCGCCGCCTCCTCGTATGCCGACCACCCCATCGGGCTGCTGCGCAGGCTGCACTTCCGCGCCACGGTGAACACCGACAACCGGCTGATGAGCGGTACCAGCATGAGCCGTGAATTCGAGCATCTGGTCGGCACTTTCGGCTACACGCTCGACGACATGCAGTGGTTCACCGTCAACGCGATGAAATCGGCGTTCATCCCTTTTGATGAACGCCTCGCCATGATCAATGAAGTGATCAAGCCCGGCTACGCCGAGCTGAAGTCCGAATGGCTGTTCAGGCAGACCGCCACGACCAGCCAATACGCGCCCGAAGAGGGCTGACGGAACCTGCGCGAAGGCGGCCGGGAAGACGAAATTCCGGCCGCCTTCGGGTGTTTGCGGCGGGACACCGGCATGGCTAGCTTGCGTTGCCGCCCAATGTCCCCTTCGCAAGGACCGAATTCGATGAAGAAGTCCGCCGCCAAGACTCTCGGCGTCGCCGCCCTCGGCGCCGCCTTCGCCGCGGCTGCCGCCGGCACCGCCTCGGCCGCCGCCCCTGCCACCCCCTCCCACACGCCCAACGCCCTGGACCGTGTCACCCAAGCGCTCCCCCTGAACAACGCCGTCGGCGGGGTGCAGGCCCAGAACGTGCTCGGCGCCACCAAGCTGCCCGCCGCCGCAGACGCGGCCGCGCCGCATGTACTGCCCGCCGTGGGCACCGCGACCCAGGCCGCGCCCGGTCTGCTCGGCGGACTGCCCGCCGGCCTGCCTCTGCCCGGACTGGGCGGCTGAGCGATCACACGCAACAACGGGGCGCGCACCATGGGTGTGCGCCCCGTGGCGCGTCAGGAACGAAGGGGAAGGAAACAGTGACCGTGACCATGCGCAGGAAGGCGCCCGTCGCGGCGGTGCTCGTACTCCTGCTGGCCACCGCATGCGGCGCCGAGGGCTCCGGGCAGGACGCGGGGAGCGACGACAGGACCGGCAGCGGCGGCACGAGCGCCCTCGACCGGGCCGCGCTCGCCGCGGCCGATCTGCCCGGCTATCAGGTCTCGGCGACAAAGCCCGGCGCCGCGTCCGAAGGCCGGCCGGCCGCCGACCGGGCGAAGTGCCAGCCGCTCGCCGACGTCATGGGCGACCGGCCGAGTCCCACGGCCGGCGAGACCGTCACCCGGGGCATCGGCTCCACCAGGTATCCGGGACTCGCCGTCTCCGCCTCGCTCAGCGCGTACACCGAAGCGGACGCCCGGAAGCTGATCAAGGACCTCGATGCGGCGGTGGGGGAGTGCGGCACGGGCTTCGGTGTGAAGCTCGCCGGCAAGGACGGTGCGTACGAGGACGTCAAGGCACAGCCCTACCGGGTCGGCGGCGACGAGTCGGTCAGCTGGACCCTCACCGCCGCCGCCAAGAACGTCACCGCCCCCGTCCATATGGTCGTGGTCCGCGAAGGCACCACCGTGGTACGGCTCATGGCCCTCGACGTCACCGGCGGCCAGCAACCGCGTCCCAGGACGGAGGTGCCGCGCGAGGTCGCCGACAAGCAGTTGGCCAAGCTGGCCGGGGCACCGGTGGGCTGACCCGCGCCTACCAGCTCGACGTCGCCGTCTTCTCCTCCGGCAGGAGTATCCACAGCGCCAGGTAGAGCAGGAACTGCGGGCCGGGCAGCAGACACGACACCAGGAAGATCACCCGCATCGTGGTCGCCGAGGTGCCGAAGCGCCGGGCCAGCGCCGCGCACACTCCGCCGATCACGCGTCCGTCACGGGGGCGGGCAAGGGCGGTCATGGCAGTCTCCGTTTCTTTCGGCGCTCGGGTTGCCTCCGGGGCGCTGAAGCGAGTGCCCTCCGTTTCGGCACTCGCGCGCCCCTTCGGCTCACTCGCCGCCTGGGCTTGGGGGGGCCGCTTCTTCGTGCTCCCCGATGCCTCAATTCTGGGTTCGCGAAGCGGGCAGGGCGTCGCTCCACGGAGCGATCCCGACCCTGGGAATCGTCGGGGTCGAACCCTGACTCCGGTCCTCCCCGGGCAGGGGTGCTCCCTCCCCCCGGGTGCGCCGCCTGCGGCGCAGCGCGGCACGCCCCGCCGGGACGACCGCGACATGCACCAGGACCACCCCGGCCGTGTTCAGCAGCAGCGAGTCGATGTCGACGACCTGGCCGGGCACAGCGGTCTGCAGCAGTTCGATCCCCATGGAGATCAGCGCGCCCGCGGCGGCCGTTCGCGCGAGCGAGAGCAGCGGCGAGACGAAGAGCCGCCCGCCCGCGAGCGGCAGCAGCACGCCCAGCGGTGCCAGCAGCATCACTTCCCCGCCGATCCGGCGTGCCGCCTCGACCGGCGCGAGTGTCAGCATCGCCCTTATCCCGGCGAGGGGCTGCCAGTTCGGCGCGGTGACCCACATGACGTCCAGCGGGCGCAGCGTCAGCCATCCCACGAGCAGCAGATGAGCGAGGAGGAGCGAGAGCCCCGCCACACGAAGGGACCGGATGACGGCGCTGCCGTCCGAACCATGACGCTGCACGCCCCTCAAGACGCACCTCGCGGCAGGATCGGTTCCGTGAGGTGCTGCGCGGCGCTGCGGGGTGTGGCGACGCCCCCGCCGAGTGAACCTCGGTGTCCGTCCTCAACCTCCCCCAGCTGCCTCCCCCAGCTGCCTCCCCCAGCTGCCCCCAGGGGCGCCCCCAGGGGTGTATCCAGGGGTGTATCCAGGGGTGCATTCAGGACGGGCTGGAGTGGGCGCCCTCCGCGCTGTGGGCCGGTGTGCCTGCCCTCAAGGGCTGGGCGGGCTCGGGCGGACGTGCTCGGCCTCCTCGGCGCCCCTCGTGCCTCAGGTGCCTGCCGTGCCCGTGGTCGATCCCGCCGGGGTGTCGCCGGGGCGGGACAGGAGGGTGGGCGTGCACGTGTAGCCGCGGGGGGGCCGCGTTGCCGGGGCCGGCCAGCAGCACCGTGCCGTCGGCCGTCGCCGTGCTGCCGCCTTCCGCGTAGGTGCAGATGATCTGCGACAGCGCGAAGGCCGGCAGGTCCCCGGGGTCCTTGCTGAGCCGCAGCGTGCCCTCGGGATCGCCCTCCCGGCCCGCCGTCACCTGCAGCCCGGCCGGGACATCGGTGGAGACCCCGGCGGCCTTCTCGGTGGCCGGGGTTTCCCGTCGCAGTTCGTGCAGCAGCGTCCGTGCCAGGCGCACCCGGTCGGTGTCCCCGCCCTCCGGTGCGGGTACCCGGCGTTCGACCTGGACCAGTTGGGAGCCGCACACCAGCCGTACCCGGACGGATATCCGGTCGGACGATGCCGTGGTCCCGTCCCGTGGCACCTCGCAGGAGACCCGCGACGGCGCCGCCCCCGCGTCGACCGGCACACCGGTGGACCGGATGCCGCAGCCGGCGAGGCCGAGGACGCCGAGTGCGGCGGTACCCAGGAGGGCGGCGAGCTTCTTCGTGGTCACTTCGCGCCGCCTTCCTGGTTGTCCTCGGCGAGCCGCGAGGCGTCGCGGGGCAGCCGCAGTACGAATTCGGCGCCGCCCTCGGGCGCGTTGTCCGCTGTGATGTCACCGCCGTGGATATGGGCGTTCTCCATCGCGATGGAGAGGCTGAGGCCGCTGCCGTCGGAACGCGGCCGGGAGGCGCTCGCCTTGTAGAAGCGGTCGAAGACATGCGGGAGCACGTCCTCGGGGATGCCGGGCCCGTTGTCCCGTACGGCGATCACCAGTTCCTCGCCCTCCGGGCGGACCGAGACCCGCACCGGGGAGCCGCCGTGCTTGAGGGCGTTGCCGATGAGATTCGCCAGGATCACGTCGAGCCGGCGCGGGTCGAGCCGCGCCATGATGCCGCGCTCGGCGTCCAGCTCCACCGCGTCCAGCCAGGCACGGGCGTCGATGCAGGCGGTGATCTGGTCGGCGATGTCCACATCGTCGAGGACCAGCCGGGCCGTACCCGCGTCGAAGCGGGTGACCTCCATCAGGTTCTCCACCAGTGTGTTCAGACGCCGTGTCTCGCTCACCACCAGCTGCACGGCCGGCGCGATCATCGGGTCGAGGCTGTCCTGCTCCTCCTCCAGCACCTCGGTCACCGCGGTGATGGCGGTCAGCGGGGTGCGCAGCTCGTGCGACATGTCGGCGACGAAGCGGCGGCTTGCCTCCTCCCGCGCGCTCATGTCGGCGACCTTCTTCTCCAGGGCCTCAGCGGTCCTGTTGAACGTACGTGAGAGATCGGCGAGTTCGTCCGTCCCGGAGACCCTGAGCCGGACGTCGAGCTGGCCCTCGCCGAGCCGCCGGGCCGCCTCGCCGAGCCGCTGCACCGGCTTGAGCACGGTGCCCGCGGCGGCCTGCGCGAGCAGCGCGGAGCCGAGCAGCGCGAGGCCACTGGCGATGCCCAGCGACCAGGCGAGCGAGTTGAGGTCCTGCCGCTCCTTGTCGAGCGAGGTCAGCATGTACCCGGTCGGCCCGCCGCCGATGATCTTCGTGCCGCCCACCAGATAGGGCTTGCCGCGCAGCGCGATCCGCTGCCAGAAGAGGTGGTACGGGTAGGCGTTGCCCTCGGAGATCCGCTGCTTCTCGTCCACCGCCCCGGTGAGGGAGGCCGGTACGTCCTTGACCGTGAAGGCGTCCGTGTCCGACGCGCCCACGATCGACTGCCCGTCGGGCCGCCGGTCCACCAGCACCACGTCGTACGCGGGGTTGCTGCTGCGCGCCATCTGCTCGGCCGTGAGCTGCAGTTCCTCCGCGGTCGGCTGCAGGGGCAGCGAGGCGGCCCGGTTCTGCATCTCCTGCCGGAAGTCCCCGAGCGCCGTGTCCTGGGTACGCGTCAGCACGGCCTCACGGTTGAGCCAGTACGCGATGCCGGACGCGGAGACAGCAGCCGTCAGCGCGACGAGCCCGAAGACGACGACAAGCCGCAGCCGCAGACTGGTCCAGCGCAGACCGGCGAGTATCGCCTTCTTCACTTGGCCTCTTCACTGAAATTACTGAGGAGCGTCCAGCCGGTAGCCGACGCCGCGGACGGTACGGATCAGCGTCGGCGAGGACGGGACGTCCTCGACCTTCGCCCGCAGCCGCTGGACACACGCGTCCACCAGCCGCGAGTCCCCGAGGTAGTCGTGCTCCCACACCAGCCGCAGCAACTGCTGACGGGACAGTGCCTGCCCCGGCCGCCGGCTGAGCTCCAGCAGCAGCCGCAGCTCGGTCGGGGTCAGCTGGAGATCCTCACCGTTCTTGGTGACCGTCATCGCCGCCCGGTCGATGACCACGTTCCCGAAGGCCGCCGAGTCCGTCGCCTCGCGCTCGCCGCGCCGCAGTACGGCCCGGATCCGCGCGTCCAGCACCCTGCCCTGCACCGGTTTGACGACATAGTCGTCCGCGCCGGACTCCAGGCCCACCACGACGTCGATGTCGTCGCTACGGGCGGTCAGCAGGATGATCGGCAGTTGGTCGGTCCGCCGGATACGGCGGCACACCTCGAAACCGTCGATGCCGGGCAGCATCACATCCAGCACCACCAGGTCGGGCCGCTGCTCGCGCAGCAGCTTCAGACCGTCCTCGCCGGTCGCGGCGGTGGCCACCTTGTGGCCCTGGCGCGACAGAGAGAGTTCGAGGGCTGTGCGGATGGCGTCGTCGTCCTCGATCAGCAACAGGAAAGGCACGGCCTCATTCTGGCCCATGGGGCCGGGGAGTTCGACCGGCGGCCGAATGACATCGGTGGTGCCGCGGATGCCCTGGCCCCCAGCAGGGCATCCGTCCGCCCGGACCCGTCCCTGTGCTGTGTCTGTCCGGGGGATGACCTCCGGGCCCCCAGCAGGTCCCGGACCCGTCCCTGTGCTGTGTCTGTCCGGGGGATGACCTCCGGGCCCCCAGCAGGTCCCGGACCCGTCCCTGTGCTGTGTCTGTCCGGGGGATGACCTCCGGGCCCCCAGCAGGTCCCGGACCC
Source organism: Streptomyces sannanensis (assembly GCF_039536205.1). Lineage (GTDB taxonomy): Bacteria > Actinomycetota > Actinomycetes > Streptomycetales > Streptomycetaceae > Streptomyces > Streptomyces sannanensis. The sequence goes on from NZ_BAAAYL010000001.1 coordinate 4,210,316, forward strand.
GTCCCTGTGCTGTGTCTGTCCGGGGGATGACCTCCGGGCCCCCAGCAGGTCCCGGACCCGTCCCTGTGCTGTGTCTGTCCGGGGGATGGCCCCCGGGCCCCCAGCAGGTCCCGGACCCGTCCCTGTGCTGTGTCTGTCCGGGGGATGGCCCCCGGGCCCCCAGCAGGTCCCTGACCCGTCCCTGTGCTGTGTCTGTCCGGGGGATGACCCCCGGGCCCCCAGCAGGTCCCGGACCCGCCCCTGTGACACGCCTGTGACAGTCGGCGGACACGGCCATGAAGGAGCAGGGGCAAGCTCTTCTGCACAAGGGGAAAGACATCACCGACGGGGGCGCGAGATGAACACACTGCACAGCACCGCATCCAGCGCTGTTGTCACGCGTCTTCACAGCGCCGGCCGGACCAGGCGACCGCGTGCGTCCCACATGACGCTGGTCGGCACACACGTGGGGGGAACCGGGGAAACCGCGTGCAGGGAGGCCACGGGGGAGCAGGCGTCCCTGTCGGAGGCGGAGTTCACCGCCTACGTCCAGGAACGCCGCGCCTCCCTGTACGCGACCGCCTATCACCTGACCGGCGACCGGTACGAGGCCGAGGACCTGCTGCAGAGCGCCCTCTTCTCCACGTACCGGGCCTGGGACCGGATCAGCGACAAGGCGGCGGTCGGGGGCTATCTGCGCCGCACCATGACCAATCTGCACATCAGCGCCTGGCGTCGGCGCAAGCTCAACGAGTACCCGACCGAGGAGCTCCCGGAGACGGCCGGCGACACGGACGCGATGCGCGGCACCGAGTTGCGCACGGTGCTCTGGCAGGCGCTCGCCAGGCTGCCCGAACAACAGCGCACCATGCTGGTGCTGCGCTACTACGAGGGCCGCACGGACCCGGAGATCGCGGAGATCCTCGGCATCAGTGTCGGCACGGTGAAGTCGAGCATCTGGCGGTCGCTCCGCCGGCTGCGCGAGGACGAGGTCCTCAGCTTCGGCCGTGACGAGGAGGAGTCCTTCGGCGAGTTGGTCGCCTGAGGACGGGGGGAACACGGGGAAATGGGGGGCCGTTGTCTCGGGGAGGCAGCGGGCACACACGGGGGGAACCCGGGGGGACACGGGGAAACACAGAGCGGGGCCGACCGGGGGGTTCGGCCCCGCTCTGGCGTGTCTCGGCGCCGCTCCGGCGTGTGCGGACACAACGCGGTGGCATCCGGCCGGTCCGGCGTTCGAGGACGCACACACCGGCCCCTGCGGCAGGCGTCAGACCACGCCCTGCGGGGTCCGGCGCCTGCCCGCCGCGGCAGCGGCGAGGCGGCCCAGTGCCTCCTCCTTGCCGCACGGGTGCGCGCCCAGGGCGGTCTGGCGGGCCACGATGCCCCGTTCCGCGCGCATCAGACGCCAGCCGCGGCGCAGCAGCATCGGCACCGACTTACGGCCCTCGCGCAGATCCCGCAGCAGCCGCCGCCGGAACGTCGTCGAAGGACGGCCTCGCAGACACAGCGCGTCGGCCAGGACGCCGAGTTCCTGGCAGCGGGCCACGATGTCGGCCGCGAAGATCCCCTCTGCCAGGAACAGCGGGGTCCGATCGATGTCGAAGGCATGCCGGCCGGTCCGCGAGCTGGTGGCGATGTCGTAGACAGGAACGTTCGTACGTCCCGTACGGCACAGCTCCCCTATCGCCGCGAGCGCGGCGTCCGCGTCCCAGGAGAGGGGCGAGTCCCAGTCGATGTCCGTACTGCCCTGCACCCGGGGGAGGGTCGGGTCGTCACCCTCCTTGTAGAAGTCGTCGAGGCGCAGCACCGGCAGACCGGTACGGGCGGCGAGCGACGACTTTCCGGAGCCGGAAGGGCCCGAGAGCAGCACGACACGTGTGGGGACGGTTTGGGGACTCACGAGGGATCAGTCTGACGCATTGAGCCGCCCAGGGGACCATCGGAACACGGTGTTGGTATCGAGCATCACATCTCAACTACGCTACGTGCGCACATGATTACTCGACAGGCGGGAATCTCATGCCACGTCACATTCTGCTGCGCGCCGGTCTGACCATCACGGCGGCCGCCGCGGCAGCACTCGGTGCGGGCGGTGCCGCGCACGCGGCCGGCGTCGACACCCCGGTCGGTGAGGTCGGCCCCGACACGGCACAGGGAGTGCTGGACGGCGTCGCCTATGCGATCACCCCGGTCAAGACGCTCCGGCTGAACCCTCTCGCGAAGACCGGAGCGGACCCGCTGGACAACACGGTCGGCACTCAGGTCGCCGACTTCCAGCAGGTCTCCACCGCGGCAGCCACCGGCCCCCTGGCGCAGGGTGCCGCGCTCAAGGACCTGCCGGTGGTGGGCCAGGTCAGCGGGCTGCTGCCCGGCTGACCCCGTCGTCCTCGCCGCGCTCGTCGTCCGTGACGACATGGAGCAGGTCGAGGAGCCAGTCGGGGTCGTACTCGTCGATCGGTGACACCGGCCAGAGCGGCCGGTCGTCGATCCATGCCACGGCGGCGTTGGACGCGGTGCGGTCGCCGCTGACGGTGAGCGTGCCGCACGGTGCGAGACGGGCGTCGGGGACCACGAACAGCAGATGGGTCGGCCGGGCTCCGTCGCCCGCGTGCGAGAAGAGGACCAGGAGGCGGGCGTCCTCCGGGTGGATGTCCAGCACGGCGTAGGGGACTTCACGCCGCACCGGGGAGCGGGCGGCGTTCCAGGTCAGCCGGGTGATCCGGACCGCGTCGACGGGCTTGTGCAGGATCACGGCCGCACACGCGGCGGCGACAGCGGCGACGGCCCGGCTCGTCCAGGGCAGCGGGGTGCCGGCCCGCAGGGCGTCGTACCAGTCCGCCCCGGAGATCCCGAAGGCGACGGCGAGGCCGAAGAAGGCGGGCGGGGACCAGGCGTTGTGCAGGGCGAAACGGCGCAGGGCGGGGATCCGCCACCAGGGGCGGTCACGGGGGTCGGGCTCGGCGGGATCGGGGTCCGGCAGCGGCCGGGGGGCGAAGACCGCGCGCACGGCGGTCTGATGGCGCGCCAGTTCGACGATCCTGCCGTAGGTCAGATCCTCCTCCGCCCGCAGGACGGGCGGCGCGCCCGGGTCGGCTGAGAGGGCGGGTGCGGGCGCGTCATGGTGCCAGTCGCGGCGGGAGCGCATACGGACGATCAGCGACGCCACGGCCGGTATGAGCAGGCAGAGGCCGGTGGGGATGCCGATGACGTACGGGGTGAGGACACGGTCGACCGCCTCGCCGCGCAGCGGTCCGGGCAGGGCGGTGATGCGCAGGCGGTCACCGACCTCCTCCATGTCGCAGTCGACGGTGGCGTGCTGCGTGGTACGGCCGTCCCAGGGGTCGGTCCAGGCGACCGGGCAGGCGTACTCGTCCTCGGCGCTGACGGTGGCCGTCACAGTGCGCCCGAGTCCGTAGAGGGCGCCGAGCGCGACCAGTCCGGCCAGCCCGCACGCGAGGGGGACCAGCATGCCGGGGCCGAACCTGCGCCGACGCGGCGGTTCCGTTTTGGCGAAGACGTCGGTGTCGGATCCGTTCAGCAGAGTGCGTACGGTCGCCAGATCCGGGGCGGCGAACCTCAGGTCGATGACGATGTCCCCGTTGCCCGCCCGGTACTTCATCCAGAGCAGCGGCTTGGTGGACCGGCTGCCCCGCTCCCCGGCGGGCAGCGGGGCCACGGCGAGCTCCGTGCCGCCGACGGGCACGCGCAGTACCGGGCCTCGTCGCGGTACGAACCAGGTCGGCCCCTCCCCGGATTCGCGCATGAGCGCCCCGTACACGGGCAGGGCGGGCCAGGGTGCGGCGCTCCCGCCGCACCGGCAGGAGACCCGTACCTCCTTGCCGGAGCGCAGCCTTGCCCTGCGGCGAGCGGCCAGTTTGCGCCGGCCCCGGCCGACGAGGAGGGGGATGGCGATCGCCAAGGCGATCTGGACCACGTACCCGGGGAGTTCGGGCATGGGCGGGCCTTTCGAAGGGGTCTGCGAGGTTCGCCAGTGGATTGTCACCGGTCCGCCCACACGTCCCCCCTCCGGGGTCCGCAACAGCCCGCACCCCCACCGGCGGGAGGGGGGATCCGTGCGGTGGGGGTGCGGAGTCGGGGGTGGCTCAGTAGGACGAGCCGGAGGCGCCCAGGGAGCCGGTGGGGTGCCAGACCGTCTTGGTCTCCAGGAACGCCGTCAGGCGCTGCGTGCCCGGGTCGGCGGACCAGTCCACAGCCTGTGGACGGAGTACCCGCTTGAGGTTGTCGGCCGCCGCGACCTCGAGCTCCTTGGCCAGTTCGGCGTCGGCGCCCGTCAGGTCGATGGCGTTGACGTCCTGGTGGGCGGCGAGCGGGGCCGTGATCTCGGCCGTACGGCCCGACAGAACGTTGACCACACCGCCCGGCAGGTCGGAGGTGGCCAGCACCTCGCCCAGGGACAGCGCGGGCAGCGGGGCCTTCTCGCTGGCGATGACGACGGCGGTGTTGCCCGTCGCGATCACCGGGGCGATCACGGAGACCAGGCCCAGGAAGGACGACTCCTGCGGGGCGACGATCGTCACGACGCCCGTGGGCTCCGGCGTGGAGAGGTTGAAGAACGGTCCCGCGACCGGGTTCGCCCCGCCCACGACCTGGCCGATCTTGTCGGTCCAGCCCGCGTACCAGACCCAGCGGTCGATCGCCGCGTCGACGACGGCCGCGGCCTTGGACTTCGACAGGCCCTCCGCGTCGGCGACCTCGGCGATGAACTGGTCGCGACGGCCCTCCAGCATCTCGGCGATGCGGTAGAGGATCTGGCCGCGCAGATACGCGGTCGCGCCCGACCAGCCGCCGAAGGCCTTGCGTGCCGCGACGACCGCGTCACGCGCGTCCTTGCGCGACGACAGCGGGGCGTTGGCCAGCCACTTGCCCTTGGAGTCCGTCACCTCGTACACCCGGCCGCTCTCGCTGCGGGGGAACTTGCCCCCGACGTACAGCTTGTAGGTCTTGAAGACACTCAGACGTCCTGCGGCGGAGCCGCTGATGGATTCCTTAGACATTGAGGTATGCCTCCAGGCCGTGGCGGCCGCCCTCGCGGCCGAAGCCCGACTCCTTGTAGCCGCCGAAGGGCGAGGTCGGGTCGAACTTGTTGAAGGTGTTGGCCCACACCACACCCGCGCGGAGCTTGTTGGCGACCGCGAGGATGCGGGAGCCCTTCTCCGTCCAGATGCCGGCGGACAGGCCGTACTGGCTGTTGTTGGCCTTGGCGACGGCCTCGTCCGGGGTACGGAACGTCAGGACCGACAGCACCGGGCCGAAGATCTCGTCGCGGGCGATGGTGTGCGCCTGGGTGACGTTCGTGAAGACGGTCGGCGCGAACCAGTAGCCGGCGGAGGGCAGTTCGCAGGCCGGGGACCAGCGTTCGGCGCCCTCGGCCTCACCGGTCTCGACGAGCGCCGTGATACGGGCCAGTTGCTCGGCCGAGTTGATGGCACCGATGTCGGTGTTCTTGTCCAGCGGGTCGCCGAGCCGCAGCGTCGAAAGGCGCCGCTTCAGGGAGTCCAGCAGCTCATCGGCGATCGACTCCTGGACGAGCAGCCGGGAGCCCGCGCAGCAGACCTGGCCCTGGTTGAAGAAGATGCCGCCGACGATGCCCTCGACGGCCTGGTCGACGGGGGCGTCGTCGAAGACGATGTTGGCGCCCTTGCCGCCCAGCTCCAGGGTGAGCTTCTTGTCCGTACCGGCGACCTGGCGGGCGATGGCCTTGCCGACCGCGGTCGAACCGGTGAAGGCGACCTTGTTCACGTCCGGGTGGGCGACCAGCGCGGCGCCCGTGTCGCCGTAACCGGGGAGGATGTTGACGACACCCTTGGGCAGTCCGGCCTGGCGGCAGATGTCCGCGAAGAACAGCGCCGACAGCGGGGTCGTCTCGGCGGGCTTGAGCACCACCGTGTTGCCGGTGGCCAGCGCCGGGGCGATCTTCCACGCGAGCATCAGCAGCGGGAAGTTCCACGGGATGACCTGGCCGGCCACGCCGAGGGGCTTCGGCGAGGGGCCGAAGCCGGCGTGGTCGAGCTTGTCGGCCCAGCCCGCGTAGTAGAAGAAGTGCGCGGCGACCAGCGGGAGGTCCGCGTCGCGGGTCTCCTTGATCGGCTTGCCGTTGTCGAGGGTCTCCAGGACGGCCAGCTCGCGGGAGCGCTCCTGGATGATCCGCGCGATACGGAAGAGGTACTTGGCGCGCTCCGAGCCGGGCAGCGCGGACCAGCTCTGGAAGGCCTTGCGGGCGGCCTTCACGGCACGGTCCACGTCGGCCTCGCCGGCCTGGGCGACCTCCGACAGGACCTCCTCGGTGGAGGGGGAGACCGACTTGAAGACCTTGCCGTCGGCGGCCTCGGTGAACTCGCCGTCGATGAAGAGGCCGTAGGACGGCGCGATGTCGACGACCGAACGCGACTCGGGTGCGGGTGCGTATTCGAATGCCATGGTGATCAGTCCACCGTCACGTAGTCGGGACCGGAGTAACGGCCGGTGCTGAGCTTCTGGCGCTGCATCAGCAGGTCGTTCAGCAGGCTGGACGCGCCGAAGCGGAACCACTCGTTGGAGAGCCAGTCCTCGCCGACGGTCTCGTTGACCAGCACCAGGAACTTGATGGCGTCCTTGGTGGTGCGGATGCCGCCCGCGGGCTTCACGCCGATCTGCACACCGGTCTGCGCGCGGAAGTCGCGCACGGCCTCCAGCATGAGCAGCGTGTTGGCGGGGGTGGCATTGACCGCGACCTTGCCGGTCGAGGTCTTGATGAAGTCGGCTCCGGCGATCATGCCGAGCCAGGAGGCGCGGCGGATGTTGTCGTACGTCGACAGCTCACCGGTCTCGAAGATGATCTTCAGTCGGGCGGCCGTGCCGTCCTCGCGGACGCAGGCCTCCTTCACGGCGCGCATCTCCTCGAAGACCTTCAGATAGCGCCCGGCCAGGAAGGCGCCACGGTCGATCACCATGTCGATCTCGTCGGCCCCGGCGGCGACGGCGTCGCGGGTGTCGGCGAGCTTGACGCCCAGCGCGGCACGGCCGGCCGGGAAGGCGGTGGCGACCGAGGCGACCTTGACGTCCGCGCCCCGCAGGGCCTCCTTGGCGGTGGCGACCATGTCCGGGTAGACGCAGACGGCGGCCGTCATGGGGGTCGTGCGGTCCGTGGGGTCGGGGTTGACGGCCTTGGCGGCGAGCGCCCGGACCTTGCCCGGGGTGTCCGCGCCTTCGAGTGTCGTCAGGTCGATCATCGAGATGGCCAGATCGATTGCGTAGGCCTTGGCCGTCGTTTTGATCGAGCGGGTACCGAGTGACGCGGCGCGCGCTTCGAGGCCGACAGGGTCGACGCCGGGCAGCCCATGGAGGAAGCGGCGCAGCGCACTGTCGGACGCCGTCACGTCGGCGAAGGGGGCACCTCCCACGCCGAAGGCAGTGGGGGAGGGAGCTATGGGGGACATGGTCACCAGATGAGCATATCTACGCGCGTAGCGGCGTGTACAGGGCCCCACCTTTCCGCGAAGGTGGAGTGGTCCCCGTCACACGGCTGTGGCAGGGAGCGGACAGCTCCGTATTGCAAGATCAACAGATTTCTTTCTGCAGCCGGCCCGACCTCACCGGTCCCAGCCGAGAGACAGCGGCATGCGGCTCTTTCCCGTCCCCCCTGCACCAAGGGAGTCGTCATGCGTAACGCCCTCCGCACCGCCATCGCCACCGCCGCCCTCGCCGGCGCCGCGATCGTTCCATTCGCCGCTGCGGGCAGTGCCTTCGCCGCAGTGCCCACGACCGTTGCCGCCGCCAGTGAGTACGACGGCAGGGAAGTACTGATCGCCCCGGGCCGGCTGGCCGTCCTGCAGAACGGTGACCAGGGCCCCAAGGTGTGGGTGCGCGCGGTCGCCAAGGACTGGAAGCCCGGTGACGGCTGGGCCGGCCGGGTCCTCGGAACCCTGGACCCCGCCCACCCGACGCTCACCGTCGACGACCTGAGCCTGGAGCTGCAGGGCACCACCAGCACCGCCCCGGTGCTGAAGGTCACCGGCCCCGACGGCACCCACACGTACCCGCTGCCGACGGTGGACGCGGGCAGCCCCGGCCAGGGCCCGGTCACCCCCGTCGGCGAGAAGCTCGGCAAGCGCACCCTCGCGAACGGCGGTTACGCCGAGCTCTATGAGAAGGCCACCCGCCCCGAGCTGTGGCTGATCACCTGCGGCGACATCAAGGACGGTCACCGGCCCGACAACATCATCCTGTATGCCGATCTGGTCGCGTGAGGCACAATCGGCGTCATGACCCGCAGCTCCCAGCAGTCCGTCCAGCCGACCTATGCCGACCGGGCGTTCCGGTCGGGCCCGGGCCTCGCCGGCGGTGTGCTGGTGCTCGCCATCGCCGTGTGGTTCGGCGTCGACGCGATCGTCCGCGGGCACGGCGCCACCCCGTGGCTCGCGCTTTCCGCGCTGCTGTTCGTCGTGCCCCTGGTCTTCGCGTTCACGCTGCGGCCCGCGGTGTTCGTGGGCGCCGAGCGCCTGCGCGTGCGCAACCCGTTCCGCACGATCACGCTGCCGTGGGCGTCCGTGAAGGACGTCCGGGCCGCGTACTCCAGCGAGGTCTTCACCCAGGAGGGCGCGAAGTACCAGCTCTGGGCGATCCCGGTCTCGCTGCGACAGCGCAAGGGCGCGCTGCGCCGCGGGACGACGGAGCCGGGCGAGGCCCGGCTGGGGCCGAGCGACCAGGCGATCGCGGAAGTGCGCGAGATGGTCCGCGTCCACGCGGACAACCCGGCCGCACAGGGCGAGCCGGTGATCCGCTGGGCGTACGAGCTCATCGCCCCGATGGCGGTGGGCGCGGTGTTGCTGACGATCCTGGCGATCATCGGCTGAGCGGCCGACCGCCGCGCGCCTCGAGGATGGCTTGTCCGCCCCCTCGGCGGCGTGTGAAGGGGGCCGTGGAGGGGGTGCCGGCCGGGCCGTAAAACGTGATGTGTGACGCGCGAACGTGCCGGTCGGCTGCACGGACCAGGAGTTCGCGCGGCGTACGGGGGTCCGGGGGGCCCCGGAAGGCGCGGCATGCCAGGCCCGGACGGTACCCCCGCAACGGCCACCGGCAGCAACCACCCAGCCCGTCCTGGGGGCACCTCCCAGCGGTAGCTGGGGGAGTTCGAGGACGGACACACCGGCCGGCCTGGACGGAGACTGGCAACCGGCCAGAGCGTGGCGCGCGTCAGCGACCCGCACCCCGCACGTCAGATGCCCGCGGCCTCCGACAGGTCGGCCTTGATCGCGGTCAGGACCTGCGCGGCCGTCGCGCGGGCACCCGGCAGCGCGGCCTCGTCGGCGACCGGGATCACGACCTCCAAGTAGCACTTGAGCTTCGGCTCGGTGCCGCTGGGGCGGACGATGACGCGGGCCCTGAACGCGCCCTCGAGGTAGTACCGCAGGCCGTCCGTGGGCGGAAGCGTTTCCGTGCCCTTCGTCAGGTCCTCCGCGGAGGTGACGGTGAGCCCGGCGAGCCGCGTCGGCGGCTGCTCGCGCAGGCGCCGCATCGCGTCGGCGATGACGGAGAGGTCCTCGACGCGGACCGACAGCTGGTCCGTGGCGTGCAGGCCGTGCTCGACGGCGAGGTCGTCGAGCAGGTCGAGCAGGGTGCGGCCCTGCTCCTTCAGCTCGCTCGCCAGCTCGGTGACCAGCAGCGCGGCCGTGATGCCGTCCTTGTCGCGTACGCCCTCGGGGTCGACGCAGTAGCCGAGCGCCTCCTCGTAGCCGTAGCGCAGCCCCTCGACGCGGGCGATCCACTTGAAGCCGGTGAGGGTCTCCTCGTACGGAAGACCGGCGGCCGCCGCGATCCGGCCGAGCAGCGAAGAGGACACGATCGACTCGGCGAACGTGCCGGTCGCGCCCCGCGCCACGAGATGCGCGGCGAGCAGCGCGCCGACCTCGTCGCCGCGCAGCATCCGCCAGCCGCCCTCCACCGACGCGTCCGGCACGGCGACGGCGCAGCGGTCGGCGTCCGGGTCGTTGGCGATGACGATGTCGGGGTTCACGGCACGGGCGGCCTCGAACGCCAGGTCCATCGCGCCCGGCTCCTCCGGGTTGGGGAAGGAGACGGTCGGGAAGGCCGGGTCGGGGTCGGCCTGCTCGGCGACCAGCGCCGGCGGGGCGAAGCCGGCCCGGGCGAAGGCCGCCGTCAGGACCTCTTTGCCGACGCCGTGCATGGCCGTGTAGACGACCCGCGCGGTCCTCGGGGAGCCGGGAGCCAGCACCGCGTCCGTACGGGTCAGGTATGCCTCCAGGACCTCGTCGCCGAGGGTCTCCCAGCCGGACTCGGGGCGGGGCACGTCGTGCAGAGACCGCACCGCGGCGATCTCGGCGGCGATCTCCGCGTCGGCGGGCGGCACGATCTGTGAGCCTCCCCCGGATTCCATCCGGGGGGACCCCCAGCCGAGGTAGACCTTGTAGCCGTTGTCGCGCGGCGGGTTGTGGCTGGCGGTGACCTCCACGCCGGCGACGGCGCCGAGGCGCCTGACCGCGTACGCCAGGACGGGTGTCGGCAGCGGCCGCGGCAACAGCGCGGCGCGCAGCCCGGCGCCCGTCATGACGGCGGCGGTGTCACGGGCGAAGTCCGCGGACTTGTAGCGGGCGTCGTAGCCGATGACGACGAGCCCGCCCTCCTGCCCCTTGGCCCGGAGGTACGCGGCGAGCCCCGCGGCGGCCCGGATGACCACGGAACGGTTCATCCGCATCGGGCCCGCACCGAGCTCGCCGCGGAGGCCCGCGGTGCCGAACTGCAGCGTGCCGCCGAACCGGTCGGCGAGCTCGTCCAGGTCACCGGCGTCGATGAGCCTGCCCAGCTCGTCCCGGGTCTCGCTGTCCGGGTCCTCGGCCTGCCAGGTCCTGGCCTGTGCGATGAGGTCCTGTGTCACGTCTGCTCCCCTTTGCGCGGTTGCGGTGTTTCCGGGTGTCAGATGCGTTCCAGCACCCGGGCCAGCAGCGAACCCATCCGGGCGGCCGAGTCGCGGCCGGCCTGGAGGACCTCCTCATGGTTGAGGGGCTCGCCGCTCAGGCCAGCGGCCAGGTTGGTGACCAGAGAGATACCCAGGACCTCGGCGCCGGCCTCGCGGGCCGCGATGGCCTCCAGCACGGTGGACATGCCGACCAGGTCGCCGCCCATGACGCGGACCATGTTGATCTCGGCCGGGGTCTCGTAGTGCGGGCCGGGGAACTGGACGTACACGCCCTCCTCCAGCGTCTCGTCGACCTCCTTGCACAGCGCGCGCAGCCGCGGCGAGTACAGGTCGGTCAGGTCGACGAAGTTGGCGCCCACGATCGGGGAGGCGGCGGTGAGGTTGATGTGGTCGCTGATCAGCACGGGCTGGCCCGGGCGCATGCCCTCGCGCAGGCCGCCGCAACCATTGGTGAGCACGACGGTCTTGCAACCCGCGGCCACAGCCGTACGGACACCGTGGGCGACGGCGGCGACGCCGCGGCCCTCGTAGTAGTGCGTACGGCCGAGGAAGACCAGCGCACGCTTGTTGCCGATCGCGTACGAGCGAATACGGCCGCCGTGGCCCTCCACCGCGGGCGGCGGGAATCCGGGCAGCTCGGTGACCGGGAATTCGGCCTCGGGGACGCCGAGGGCGTCGACGGCCGGTCCCCAGCCGGAGCCCATCACAAGGGCGACGTCGTGGTTCTCGGTGCCCGTCAGCTCGCGAAGGCGCGCGGCGGCCGCGCCGGCCGCGGCGTGGGGGTCGTCCTGGATGTGGTCCGGAGTAACAGATGCATTCACGTCGTCGAGGGTAACCGGTAATAGGTTACGCGCGTAGATGACTGAGTGATCGTTGCCTTGTCGTTTCGGGCGAACATGTGTGCGGCGGGTGCGTGACGCGCAGCGGCTGTCGGCCGGTCCGGGGGGTGCCGCTCTCCGTGCATCGGCCAACCTGGACGGAGACCGGCAACCAGCCCGGGCGTGGCTCGCGGCAGCGCCCAGTGCTGTGGCCGGGAAGGTTTGCCGGGTGGCTCGCGGCTCCCCCAGCGGTAGCTGGGGGAGCCCGCCAGGGTGCCCCCCGCCCCCAGGTGCGGTGCATCGCAAGGTGGAGGATCGCAGCTCGTACTTGTCCGTACTCGCGCGATGCCTCAACGGTGGGGGTACCTCCCGTGCCCGGAGAGCTACGGGGGAGGGTGCCGTGCCTGGGGGCACCCCTGGGGGCACCCCCAGCGGTAGCTGGGGGAGGTAGCTGGGGGAGGTAGCTGGGGGAGTGTCGCGAGCCGGTGAACCTTTCCGGTCACAGCACTAGCAGGGACGCTTGCGCAGCTCCATCACATAGTCGTGCGGCGCCCCCGCCGACTCCGCCGCGTCCGCGATCTCGCCCAGGTAGCGGGCCGAGGGCAGACCGCCTTCGTACGCGTTGAGGACGTACACCCAGGCGGCCTCCTCGCCGTCCAGGGTGTGCACCCGGACCCGCATACGGCGGTAGATGTCGAGACCGACACCCTCCCAGCGGTCCATGGAGTCCTCGTCCATCGGAGCGATGTCGTACAGCGCGACGAAGACCTGCGAGCGGGGCGCCTCGACGATCGTGGCGAGCGCGCCCTCCCAGCCCATCTGCTCCCCGCCGAAGGTCAGCCGCCAGCCGTTGAGCCAGCCGGTTCCACGCAGCGGGGAGTGCGGAGCGCGGCGGGTCATGAGCCGCGCGTCGAGGTTGCCGGCGTACGCGGCGTAGAGCGACATGCTGTCGAGGGTACGGGAGGGACGTGATTCGTTCCCCCCGCTGCCGGTTCCGCGCTACCGAGCCCCGTGGTTGCGCGCTGGCGAGCCCCGCGACTTCGTGTTCCCGAGCCCCGAGGGAGAGGCATCTTGTGGCGTGCGGGACAATGAAGTACGTACTGCATGCCCCCGGGGCATCCCCCGGCGACTACGCGAGGCGGACTTCCGTGACCCGGATCGTGATCATCGGTGGTGGACCCGGCGGCTACGAGGCGGCCCTCGTGGCGGCCCAGCTCGGCGCGGAGGTGACCGTCGTCGACACCGACGGTCTCGGCGGGGCGTCGGTTCTGACCGACTGCGTGCCGTCGAAGACCCTCATCGCGACGGCCGAGGTGATGACCAACTTCGATTCCTCGCACGAGGAGCTCGGCATCATCGTCGCGGACGACACTCCGCCGCTGGAGCAGAAGGCCAGGATCGTCGGCGTGGACCTCGGCAAGGTCAACCGCCGTGTGAAGCGCCTCGCCCTCGCCCAGTCCCATGACATCACCGCTTCCGTCACCCGGGCCGGCGGCCGCGTCGTGCGCGGCCGCGGCAGCCTGGAGGGCCGGCAGGACGTGGACGGCTCGCGTACGGTCGTCGTCACCGCCGCGGACGGAACCCAGGAGCGGCTCACCGCCGACGCGGTCATCATCGCGACGGGCGGCCACCCGCGGGAGATCCCGGACGCGCAGCCGGACGGCGAGCGGATCCTCAACTGGACCCAGGTCTACGACCTGGAGGAGCTCCCCGAGGAGCTGATCGTGGTCGGCTCCGGCGTCACCGGCGCCGAGTTCGCGGGCGCCTATCAGGCGCTCGGTTCCCGTGTCACGCTCGTTTCCAGCCGTGATCGTGTTCTGCCGGGCGAGGACCCGGACGCCGCGGCCGTGCTGGAGGACGTCTTCCGGCGCCGCGGCATGAACGTCATGGCGCGGTCCCGCGCCGAGTCCGCCAAGCGGGTCGGCGACCGCGTCGAGGTCACGCTCTCCGACGGCCGGGTGATCTCCGGTACGCACTGTCTGATGGCCGTCGGCGCCATCCCCAACACGTCCGGCATGGGCCTGGAGGAGGCCGGGGTCCGGCTGAGGGACTCGGGCCACATCGTGGTCGACCGGGTGTCCCGTACCTCCGCGCCCGGAATCTACGCCGCGGGTGACGTCACCGGCGTCTTCGCGCTGGCCTCGGTCGCGGCGATGCAGGGCCGTATCGCGATGTACCACTTCCTCGGCGACACGGTGGGCCCGCTGAACCTCAAGACGGTCTCCTCGAACGTCTTCACCGATCCCGAGATCGCCACCGTCGGCTACACCCAGGCCGACGTCGACGCGGGTGTGATCGAGGCCCGGGTCGTCAAGCTGCCGCTCCTGCGCAACCCGCGCGCCAAGATGCAGGGCATCCGCGACGGTTTCGTGAAGCTCTTCTGCCGCCCCGGCACGGGCATCGTGGTCGGCGGAGTGGTCGTCTCGCCGCGCGCGAGCGAACTCATCCATCCCGTCTCGATCGCGGTCGACAACAATCTGACGGTCGAGCAGATCGCCAACGCGTTCACCGTGTACCCCTCGCTTTCGGGCTCGATCGCCGAGGTGGCACGTCAGCTGCACACCCGGAAGCTGTCGGGCGAGGCGTGAGAAGCAAGGGGGGCTCGGGGCAGCGATGCCCCGAGCCCCCCTTGGGCTTGCACCTGGTTCTGGCGAGGATGTCCCGGCGTTCACGCCGGGGTGGGGGTACCTCCCGCTTGCGGGGGAGAATCGCCTCCCGCGGTCGCGACGCGGAGCGTTGCCGCATCCTCAATCTTCGGTCATCACATAGAGGCCGAGTTTTTTTGGCGAGGGTGCCGGCGTTGGCAGATGCCTCTTCCCATGCCTCGCCCCGCAGGCTCTGGTAGGGCGGGTCCATCAGCTTGCAGGAGGCGCCCAAGGCGGCTCGCGCCTCCTTCAAGGAACGGAACAGCCGCTGCTCCGGCCCTTCGGCCTGGGTGACGGGCGTGTCGGTCGCCCGTAGACCTGTCATTCCGGGGCAACGTAACTGGAAGATGACGCTCCGTCGGAAGAGCGAATGTGTGACGGGAGTGTGGATTGCTCTCTACCACTTGATGGCCCCTTCTGTGTGCACTTTCTGTTGTTCAGCGCAAACTGCTGAAAAGAAACGGCCGGTCAGGTTACTGTCAGTTTCGTGTTCGCTGCAGAACGTCGCCAATTGATCCTGGAAATGGTGCGTGCGAACGGAGCCGTGTCGCTCCGTGAGCTCGCCCGTGTCGTCCAGACCTCCGAAGTGACCGTACGGCGGGACGTGCGGGCGCTGGAGGCCGAAGGACTGCTCGACCGCCGGCACGGCGGTGCGGTACTGCCGGGCGGTTTCACGCGGGAGTCCGGTTTTCCGCAGAAGTCCCATCTCGCGACCGCGGAGAAGACGGCCATCGCCGAACTCGCCGCCGGGCTCGTCGAAGAGGGTGAGGCCATCGTGGTCGGCGCGGGGACGACCACGCAGGAGCTGGCCCGTCGGCTCGCACGTGTCCCCGGGCTGACCGTGGTCACCAACTCCCTGCTGGTGGCCCAAGCGCTGGCCCACGCGAACCGCGTCGAAGTCGTCATGACGGGCGGTACGCTCCGGGGCTCCAACTACGCCCTCGTCGGCAGCGGTGCCGAGCAGTCCCTCCAGGGGCTGCGGGTCTCCCGCGCCTTCCTCTCCGGAAGCGGACTGACCGCCGAGCGCGGCCTGTCCACGTCCAACATGCTCTCGGCGAGCGTGGATCGGGCGTTGGTGCAGGCCGCGGCGGAGGTCGTCGTCCTGGCCGATCACACCAAGCTCGGCACCGACACGATGTTCCAGACGGTGCCGACGGATGTGATCACCCGGCTGGTGACGGACGAGCCGCCGGCGCACGACGACCGCGCGATCACCGAGCTCCAGGCGCTCGCCGATCAGGGCGTCGAGATCGCGGTCGCGAGCGAGGAGGGAGCCCGGGGCCGGACGCCCCGCCAGGACATGCCGCTCCCGGGCCAGCGCCGTACGCACGTCCCGCCGGGTCAGCAGCTGCGCAGTGCGGCGCTTGCGGAAGCCGGTCCGGCCCGCGTGGCCGACCTGCGCAGGCGGTAGCGGCCGGCCGGGCGGTCACGCCTTCAGGCCGCGTAGTGTCAGGGCCAGCAGACGGTCGGGCAACTCCGGGTCGTCCGGAGTCTGTTCGGCGGCCAGCGCGATCGAGTTGGTGAGCTGCATCAGGTCACCGATCGACACATCGGCGCGTACGGAACCGGACTGCTGGGCCCGGACCAGCAGGGCGTGGCCGGCCTCGCGCATGGGGATGCCGCAGGACGGCAGCGAGGCCGACATGAGAGCGTGGGCGAGGCCACGGTACTCACTCGCATGAGTGATGAGGGCGCGCAGCCATTGCACGAGCGCCGCGCACGGCTGTTCCGACTCCAGCAGTTCGCGCGAGCGCGCCAGCAGCGCGTCCACCTCGTTCTGGAAGACGGCGCTCATCAACGCGTGCCGGTCCGGGAAGTGCCGGTAGAGCGTGCCGATGCCGACGCCGGCGCGGCGGGCGACGTCCTCCAGGGAGGCGTGCGTGCCGTGCTCGGCGAAGGCGGTGCGGGCTTCGGCCAGCAGTCGTTCGTAGTTGCGGCGTGCGTCCGCCCGCATGGGGCGCAGGGCCGTGCGGCCCGTCGGGGACTCCGGCGTGTCCCGGGCCTCCTGTGAGGTCGCGCCCACCACGCCGTCCACCTGCCTTCTCTCGACGCCCGCCTGTTCTCAGCATGCCATCGGTGCGTACGGCCGGGACAGGACGAAGCGCCCGGCGGGCCGGTTCAGCGGTCCGCCGGGCGCTTCGGGTGTACGAGCGTCAGTCCTTGATCTCGCAGATCAGCGCGCCCGACGTGATCGAGGCGCCGACCTCGGCCGACAGGCCCTTGACCGTGCCGGAGCGGTGCGCGTTGATCGGCTGCTCCATCTTCATGGCCTCCAGGACGACGACCAGGTCGCCCTCGCTGACCTCCTGGCCCTCCTCGACGGCGACCTTGACGATGGTGCCCTGCATCGGGGAGGAGAGGGAGTCGCCGGATACGGCGGACGCCGACTTCTTGGCGGCGCGGCGCTTGGGCTTGGCGCCGCCGGCCGCGGCGGTACGGGCCAGCGTCATGCCCAGCGACGACGGCAGCGACACCTCGAGCCGCTTGCCGCTGACCTCGACGACGACGGTCTCGCGGCCGGGCTCCTCCTCGGACTCCGCTTCCGCGGCACCGCTGAAGGCCGGGATCTCGTTGACGAACTCGGTCTCGATCCAGCGGGTGTGGACCTTGAACGGGGTGCCGTCGACGGGCGCGAAGGCCGGGTCGGTGACGACCGCGCGGTGGAACGGGACGGCCGTGGCCATGCCCTCCACCTGGAACTCCTGCAGCGCACGGGCGGCGCGCTGCAGGGCCTGCTCACGGGTGGCACCGGTGATGATCAGCTTGGCCAGGAGCGAGTCCCACGCCGGGCCGATGACCGAGCCGGACTCCACGCCCGCGTCCAGACGGACGCCGGGGCCGGACGGCGGCGCGAACTTCGTCACCGTGCCGGGCGCCGGGAGGAAGTTGCGGCCCGGGTCCTCGCCGTTGATGCGGAACTCGAAGGAGTGACCCCTTATCGCCGGGTCGTCGTAGCCCAGCTCCTCGCCGTCGGCGATCCGGAACATCTCGCGGACCAGGTCGATGCCGGTGACCTCTTCGGTGACCGGGTGCTCGACCTGGAGACGGGTGTTGACCTCCAGGAAGGAGATCGTGCCGTCGGCGCCGACGAGGAACTCGACGGTGCCTGCGCCGACGTAGCCGGCCTCCTTGAGGATGGCCTTGGACGAGGTGTAGAGCTCGGCGTTCTGCTTCTCGCTCAGGAACGGCGCCGGGGCCTCCTCGACCAGCTTCTGGTGGCGGCGCTGCAGCGAGCAGTCACGGGTGGAGACGACCACGACATTGCCGTGCTTGTCGGCCAGGCACTGGGTCTCGACGTGACGCGGCTTGTCGAGGTACCGCTCGACGAAGCACTCGCCGCGGCCGAACGCGGCGACGGCCTCGCGGACCGCCGACTCGTACAGCTCCGGGACCTCTTCGAGCGTACGGGCGACCTTCAGGCCGCGGCCGCCGCCGCCGAACGCCGCCTTGATGGCGATGGGCAGGCCGTGCTCCTTGGCGAACGCGACGACCTCGTCGGCGCCGGAGACCGGGTCGGGTGTGCCCGCGACCAGCGGGGCGCCGGCGCGCTGCGCGATGTGACGGGCCGCCACCTTGTCGCCCAGGTCGCGGATGGCCTGCGGCGGCGGGCCGATCCAGGTCAGGCCCGCGTCGATGACGGCCTGCGCGAAGTCGGCGTTCTCGGAGAGGAAGCCGTATCCGGGGTGGACCGCGTCGGCACCGGAGTCGGCGGCTGCCTGAAGCACCTTGTTGATGTCCAGATAACTGGCGGCCGGCGTGTCACCGCCCAGGGCGAATGCCTCGTCGGCCGCGCGGACGTGCAGAGCGTCCCGGTCCGGGTCGGCGTAGACGGCTACGCTCGCGATCCCGGCGTCCCGGCAGGCCCGAGCTACGCGGACAGCGATTTCGCCACGGTTGGCGATGAGCACCTTGCGCACGATGGCTCCCTCCTTGAAACAAGCTGAGTTTAGGGACTGCCGACACGGCCTTTCGACCCGTCCCCAATGGTGAGCTTGCCCACACGGAGTGTGATTCGAGGCTCGCTCGAGAGAGGAAGCCCCTTGTCGCACCACGGTACGCCGGGTTCCTCCAGCGCACAGTAGCCCTGTGGTGTGGTCAAGGTCTCTGTACGGCAGCCCCTTAGGGGTTTGGGTTTCTTTGTGGAGTCCCTACGAATGGGCGAATGATTCTTTGCCCGCGCCCCGGCCGTGTCGGAACCCTTGCCCAGGGGTTTACCCATGAGTAGCCTGCGCGATGTAGGGGTATACCCACGGTAACAGCGACGGTGACGTGAAAAGCGACGGTGACGTGAAATAGGGGGGCGCCATGCCGCGCAGGCCGGTGGCTGCCGTGGCCGCGATCGTGCTCGTCCTCGAGGCACTCGGGATCGTCTTCGTCCACTGGGTCCTGGCGCGGATGGTGGACGGTCAGAACATGTCCCTCGGCGGCCTCGACCCGGATCTGATGTTCGACGCCACCTGGGCGATGGGCGGGGCGATGGGTCTCTTCCTCGCGGGATGCGGGGTGGTCCTGCTCCGGACCGCGGTCGGGGACCGTGCGCCGGGGCGCTTCGGGCGGGTGTTGCTGATCGGCTGCGCGATCGTGCACGGGGTGCTGGGGGCGCTCACGGCCGGCTTGGTGGGCTGGGACGCCTTCGCCTTCATGATGGCGGTGCTCGGGCTGCTCGTACTGACACTCGTGCTGTACGAGAAGCAGCCCGTCGAACCCGTCGCGCAGGCCGGGCTCACACCCACAGATCCGTGATCGAGATCCCCAGCTCGCCCAGCAGCCGGCGCAGCAGCGGCAGCGACAGGCCGATCACATTGCCGTGGTCGCCCTCTATCGAGTCGATGAACGGCGCCGAGCGGCCGTCGAGCGTGAAGGCGCCCGCGACATGGAGGGGCTCACCGCTCGCCACGTACGCGGCGACCTCGGCGTCGGTCGGCTCGCCGAAGTTGACCGTGGTGGACGCGACGGCGGAGGCGCGGCGGCCGGTGACGGTGTCGATCACGCAGTGACCGGTGCGCAGGACGCCCGCGCGGCCGCGCATCGACTTCCAGCGGGCGAGGGCCTCCTCGGCGTCGGCGGGCTTGCCGAGCGCCTGGCCGTCCAGCTCCAGCACCGAGTCGCAGCCGATCACCAGGGCGCCGGCGGCGTCCTCGCGCGCGGCGACCACGGCGGCCTTGGCCTCGGCCAGGACCAGCGCGAGCTCACCGGGCGTGGGAGCGTCCAGCGCGTCCTCGTCGACACCGCTGACGATCACCTCGGGGGCGAGCCCGGCGTTGCGGAGGAGGCCGAGGCGGGCCGGTGAGGCGGAGGCGAGGACGAGGCGGCGCGGCGATGCGGTCATGGCGGCCATCGTAGGGGGCCGCCGACCGGCGCTGTCAGCGGAGCCCGAGCAGGAACATCAGCACCACGATGGTCACGGCCAGCAGCAGCCCGGCACGGCGCATCATCGCCTGCGCGTCGCGCAGCTCCTCGGGCGGCTCGTTCTCGGGATCGGACCACAGCATGGCTCCGATACTGCTGCGGATACGCCTGTGGCGCCTGAGTACGCGTACTCAGGCGCCACATGAGTGTTCGGCTGGTGCTGTGGCCGGAAAGGTCTGCCGGGAAGCTCGCGGTTCCCCCGGCTGCCCCCAGCGGTAGCTGGGGGAGGTAGCTGGGGGAGGTAGCTGGGGGAGCGTCGCGAGCCGGTGAACCTTTCCGGCCACAGCACCGGCCCGGGGCCGAGGATCACGCCGGCCAGTACGTACGTGCCCAGGCCCTGGGGCCCGGGGCGCGGTACGTCCGGCGGGCGATGCGCGCGGGGTCGGACCAGTCCTCGGCCGGCAGCGCCGCGCCGGACGACACCACTGCCGTCGCCGCGGCGCGCGCCTGGACCACCGCCAGGGCGGCGGCAAGCTCCTCGGGGGTCGGGTTGCCCCGTACAACCTTGATCATCGCGACTCCTGGGGCTTCCTAGAGGGGGATGTTGCCGTGCTTCTTCGGAGGCAGGTTTTCCCGCTTCGCACGCAGCTGACGCAGGCCCCGGACGATTTGCGCGCGGGTGTCGGACGGCATGATCACCGCGTCGATGTAACCGCGCTCGGCCGCGATGTACGGGTTGAGCAGCGTGTCCTCGTACTCCTGGATCAGCCGCGCCCGGGTCGTCTCCTGGTCCTCCGCCTCGGCGATGGTGCGGCGGTGCAGGATGTTGACCGCGCCCTGCGCACCCATCACCGCGATCTGCGCGGTCGGCCAGGCAAGATTGAGGTCGGCACCCAGGTGCTTGGAGCCCATGACGTCGTACGCCCCGCCGAACGCCTTCCGCGTGATCACCGTGATCAGCGGGACGGTCGCCTCCGCGTAGGCGTAGATCAGCTTGGCGCCGCGCCGGATGATGCCGCCGTACTCCTGGTCGACGCCCGGCAGGAAGCCGGGCACGTCCACGAAGGTCAGCACCGGGACGTTGAAGGCGTCGCAGGTGCGGACGAAACGCGCCGCCTTCTCGGAGGCGTTGATGTCCAGGCAGCCCGCGAACTGCATCGGCTGGTTGGCGACGATGCCCACCGGGTAGCCCTCGACCCGCCCGAAGCCGGTGACGATGTTCGGCGCGAAGAGCGCCTGCGTTTCCAGGAACTCGCCGTCGTCCAGGACGTGCTCGATGACGGTGTGGATGTCGTACGGCTGGTTGGCGCTGTCCGGGACGATCGTGTCCAGCTCGATGTCCTCGGCCGTCAGCGCCAGGTCCGCCTCCTCGGGGAAGGCCGGCGGCTCGGAGAGGTTGTTCGACGGGAGGTACGAGAGCAGCGACTTGACGTACTCGATGGCGTCCTTCTCGTCGCCCGCCATGTGGTGCGCCACGCCCGAGGTGGTGTTGTGGGTGCGGGCGCCGCCGAGCTCCTCGAAGCCCACGTCCTCACCGGTGACCGTCTTGATGACGTCGGGCCCGGTGATGAACATGTGCGAGGTCTGGTCCACCATCACCGTGAAGTCGGTGATCGCGGGGGAGTAGACCGCGCCGCCCGCGCAGGGGCCGACGATCAGCGAGATTTGCGGGACCACACCGGAGGCATGGGTGTTGCGGCGGAAGATCTCCCCGTACATGCCGAGGGCCATGACGCCCTCCTGGATACGGGCGCCGCCGGAGTCGTTGATGCCGACCACCGGGCAGCCGGTCTTCAGCGCGAAGTCCATCACCTTCATGATCTTCTGGCCGAAGACCTCGCCCAGGGAGCCGCCCAGGACCGTGAAGTCCTGGGAGAACACCGCCACCGGGCGGCCGTCGACCGTGCCGTAGCCGGTGACCACACCGTCGCCGTAGGGGCGGTTCTTCTCCATGCCGAAGTCGGTGGAGCGGTGACGGGCGAACTCGTCCAGCTCGACGAAGGAGCCCTCGTCGAGCAGCAGCGCGATGCGCTCACGCGCCGTCAGTTTGCCCTTGGCGTGCTGCTTTTCCACCGCGCGCCGGGAGCCCGCGTGCGTCGCCTCGTCGATACGGCGCTGCAGATCCGCGATCTTTCCCGCGGTCGTGTGGATGTCTTCCATGGCATCTGGCTCGGACATGCGGGATGCGGCTCCCTGCCTGGTCGCGGGGTCTATTGGCTACTGCCCCGTAGCGTATCGGCGCCGATACCTTTCAGCAGTGCGGCGTTTACCACACCTAGTCTGGCTTGCATGACGCCTCAGAACGCCCCCGGCGGTCGCTGGTCCGACCTCGACCGGCCCCCGCTGAACGCCTCCGCCCTGCGCCACGCGCTGGTCAGGTCCGGCACCCTGTGGACTTCGCTCGATGTGGTCCAGGCCACCGGCTCCACCAACTCCGACCTCGCCGCGCGGGCCGCCGACACACCCGAAGGCGCGGTGCTCGTCGCCGAGGAGCAGACGGCGGGCCGCGGCCGGCTGGACCGCGACTGGACCGCTCCGGCCCGCTCCGGGCTGTTCTTCTCCGTGCTGCTGAAGCCGGGCCCGGACGTCCCCGTGGAGCGCTGGGCCTGGCTGACCCTGCTCGCCGGCGTCGCCACCGCCACCGCGGTGGCCCGTACGGCCGGTGTCGACACCGCCCTGAAGTGGCCCAACGACCTGCTCGTCACCGTCGACGGCGAGGAGCGCAAGGCGGGCGGCATCCTCGCCGAGCGCGCGAGCGGGGACTCCGTCGTCATCGGCATCGGCCTCAACGTCACGCTGCGGACCGACGAGCTGCCGGTGCCCGCCGCCGGGTCGCTGGCCCTCGCCGGCGCCAGGAACGTGGACCGTGACCCGCTGCTGCGCGCGGTGCTGCGGTCGCTGGAGACCTGGTACGGCGAGTGGCGCGCGGCCGGCGGCGACCCGGCGGCCAGCCGCCTCCAGGAGGCCTACGCGGCGGGCTGCGCCACGCTCGGCCGTACGGTACGGGCCGAGCTGCCCGGCGGCCGGTCGCTCACCGGCGAGGCGGTGGCCGTCGACGGGGAGGGCAGGCTGGTGCTCGCCGCCGAGGACGGCGGCAGCCACCCCGTCTCGGCGGGCGACATCATCCATCTCCGGCCCGCGAGCTGAGTGAGCTACGGCACACCTGCCGTATGGTTGAGGCGATCAGCAGGGCAGTGTGCAGGGAACGGGCAGGAGGCGGCACGTGACCGTCGACGACAGGACCTCCGGCGCGGGTGCACAGGACTCCCCGTATCCGACCCCGCATCATGTCGTGGACCATACGGCCGAGCCCACGGGGCACCCCCTCGCCATCCGGCTCGAACAGCTCATTCTCGGCGCCGACCGCCGCTACACGCCCTTCCAGGCGGCCCGTACCGCCGGTGTCTCCATGGAGCTCGCGTCCCGCTTCTGGCGGGCCATGGGCTTCGCCGACATCGGGCAGGCCAAGGCCCTCACCGAGGCCGACGTACTGGCCCTGCGGCGGCTGGCCGGTCTCGTCGAGGCGGGGCTGCTGAGCGAGCCCATGGCGGTACAGGTGGCCCGGTCCACCGGACAGACCACCGCCCGGCTGGCCGAGTGGCAGATCGACTCCTTCCTGGAGGGGCTCACCGAGCCGCCCGAGCCCGGGATGACCCGGACGGAGGTCACCTATCCGCTGGTCGAGCTGCTGCTGCCGGAGCTCGAGGAGTTCCTCGTCTATGTCTGGCGGCGGCAGCTCGCCGCCGCCACCGGCCGGGTCGTCCAGGCAGCGGACGACGAGGAGATGGTCGACCGGCGGCTCGCGGTCGGCTTCGCCGACCTGGTCGGCTTCACCCGGCTCACCCGGCGCCTGGAGGAGGAGGAACTGGGCGAGCTGGTCGAGGCGTTCGAGACCACCTCGGCCGATCTGGTCGCCGCACACGGCGGGCGGCTCATCAAGACCCTCGGCGACGAGGTGCTGTTCGCGGCCGACGACGCCGGTACGGCCGCGGAGATCGCCCTGCGGCTCATCGAGACCATGTCCAACGACGAGACCATGCCCGCGCTGCGCGTCGGCATCGCCTTCGGTACGGTCACGACCCGGATGGGCGACGTGTTCGGCACGACGGTGAACCTGGCCAGCAGACTCACCTCGATAGCGCCCAAGGACGCGGTCCTCGTCGACAGCGCGCTCGCCGAGGAGCTGGCCCGTACCGGTGACGCCCCCGCCTCCGAGGCGGAGGCGGCGGAAGAGGCCGCGGCCGCGGAGAAGGAGGGCGAGGAGCCCCCCTCGTACCGCTTCGGGCTCCAGCCGATGTGGCAGCGGCCGGTCCGCGGACTCGGGATGGTCGAGCCCTGGCTGCTCGGCAGGCGGGGCACATAGGATTCCCTCCCGGTGAACCACCGTTAACACATGTTGGCCGGGAGGGCTGGACTGATGAGCGAGCAGCGGTTCGGGGAGTTCGTCGCCGTACGGCGACACGGATACGTGGCCGAGCTGGTGCTGGACCGGCCCAAGGCCATGAACGCGGTGTCGAGCGAGATGGCCCGCTCCATCGCGGCCGCCTGCGACGCGCTCGGCGCGGACCGGGACGCCCGCGTCACCGTCGTCACCTCCAGCAATGAGCGGGCCTTCTGCGTCGGCGCCGACCTCAAGGAGCGCAACTCCTTCACGGACGCCGAGCTGGTACGGCAGCGGCCGACCGCCCGGGCCGCCTACACGGGCGTACTGGAACTGCCCATGCCGACGATCGCGGCCGTCCACGGCTTCGCGCTGGGCGGCGGCTTCGAGCTGGCGCTCTCCTGCGATGTGATCGTCGCCGACCGCACGGCGGTCGTCGGGCTCCCCGAGGTGTCGGTGGGCGTCATCCCGGGCGGCGGCGGCACCCAGCTGCTGCCCCGGCGGGTCGGCGCGGCCCGCGCGGCCGAGCTCATCTTCAGCGCGCGGCGGCTCGAAGCGGCCGAGGCGCGCGAACTGGGACTGGTCGACGAGCTGGTCGAGGCCGGTCAGGACCGTGCGGCCGCGCTCGCCCTGGCCGACCGCATGGCCGCGAACTCCCCGGTCGGGCTGCGCGCCGCCAAGCGTGCCCTGCGGCTCGGACACGGTCTCGACCTGCGGGCCGGCCTGGAGGTCGAGGACGCGGCATGGCGTTCGGTGGCCTTCTCCGGGGACCGGGCGGAGGGTGTGGCGGCGTTCAACGAGAAGCGCAAGCCGGAGTGGCCGGGCGAGTAGTGCCGAGTGACGTCCATGGCTGTGCCTGTGGCTCGGGGCCTGTGACCCCAGGGCCCGTGGCCCGTAACTCACCCCGAGTAATCAAACCAGCACAAACGCCCTAAGCTGGAGCAATGGGTGAGGATACGCGGCTGCGGGCCGTCGTTTCGCTGGCACAGGCCATGGCCGCCGCTCACACTCCGCGTGAGTCCTGGCGTGCCGCCGCGGCCGGCGCCTGCGAGGCGCTCGGCGGCAGCTTCGCCGCGCTGTCGGTGTGGGAGCGGGACGTGGGCCGGCTCAGGGTGCTGGTCAATGCCGGCGAACGGGCCGAGGGGGAGCAGGAGTTTCCCGAGGCCGAGGTGTATCCCGTGCACCACTTCCCGGAGATCACCGAGTTCCTGCACGAACGCTGGGCGGGCGGCGGCGAAGCGGACGCCTGGGTCGAGACGGCCGACGGCAGCCACGGCCGCGCCGAGGCGCTGCGCCGGCGCGGCCGCGGCTCGTGCGTCGTCGCGCCGATCGTGCTGCACGGGCGGGCCTGGGGCGAGCTGTATGTCGCCCGGCCGGTGGGGAGGCCGGTCTTCGGACGCGCGGACGCGGACTTCGCGACGGTCCTCGCCTCCGTGGTGGCCGCCGGAATGGCCCAGTCCGAGCGTCTGGAGGAGGTCAGACGGCTCGCCTTCACCGACCCCCTGACCGGGCTCGCGAACCGGCGGGCGGTGGACATGGGGCTGGACGAGGCGATCGAGCTGCACCGCTCGGAGGGGGTTGTCGTCAGCCTCGCCGTGTGCGACCTCAACGGGCTCAAGCAGGTCAACGACACCCGGGGCCACGCGGTCGGCGACCGCCTGCTGGAACGCTTCGGCTCCGTGCTCTCCCTGTGCGGGGCCATGCTGCCGGGCGCGCTGGCGGCCCGGCTCGGTGGGGACGAGTTCTGCCTGCTCGCCGTGGGACCGGGGCCTGACGAGGTCCTCCGCGTCGCGGAGGACCTCTGCACGCGCGCCGCGGCGCTGGAGCTCGGCGAGGGCGTCGCGTGCGGGATCGCGTCCACGGGCGACCCGATCGGGGAGGTGCGGACCGCGCGGCGGCTGTTCCGCCTCGCGGACGCGGCCCAGTACCGGGCCAAGGCGGCCCGGGCCCCCGGGCCGGTGGTCGCGGGCCGCGACAACGCGGTGCTCCGCCTCGCGGACGTGCAGCCCCCGGCGCCCCACGACCGGCGCCGCTTCCGGGGGCGCGCGTAGCGCGCAACGCTGCCGCGCGCTGCGTCCTGCCGGGAGGGGGGGCACCGTTCCGGCACCCCCCTCCACGCCCCCCTTCCGTGAACGTCTTCGGGGATGGCCCCCAGGTGTGCCTGCACCCCGGTGGTAAGGGGTCCGTCATCAGAGGGGTGGTGACAGGTGGGGATTCAGTCCGTACGCTGCTGAATATGGATATGCACACTGTCGCGCTGGGGACGTCCGGCACCACCTTCGAGGACGTCATCGCCGTGGCCCGTGGCAATGCGCGGGTCGAGCTCACCGATGAGGCGCTGGCCGCGATCGCCGCGGCGCGGGAGATCGTGGACGCGCTGGCCGCCAAGCCCGATCCGGTGTACGGGGTCTCCACCGGGTTCGGGGCCCTCGCCAGCCGGCACATCAGCCAGGACATGCGCGCCCAGTTGCAGCGCAACATCGTGCGGTCGCACGCCGCGGGCATGGGGCCGCGCGTGGAGCGCGAGGTCGTGCGGGCGCTGATGTTCCTGCGGCTGAAGACGGTCGCCTCCGGGCACACCGGCGTCCGGCCGTCGGTCGCCCAGACCATGGCCGCGGTGCTCAACGCCGGGATCACGCCCGTCGTTCACGAGTACGGCTCGCTGGGCTGCTCCGGTGACCTGGCCCCGCTGAGCCACTGCGCGCTCACGCTCATGGGCGAGGGTGACGCCGAGGGTCCGGACGGCGTGGTCCGCCCCGCCGGGGAGCTGCTCGCCGAGGCCGGCATCACGCCCGTCGAGCTGCGCGAGAAGGAGGGCCTCGCGCTGCTGAACGGGACGGACGGCATGCTCGGCATGCTGATCATGGCGATCAGCGACCTGAAGCGGCTGTACACGTCCGCCGACATCACGGCCGCCCTGACCCTCGAGGCGCTGCTCGGTACGGACAAGGTGCTCGCCCCCGAGCTGCACGCCATCCGCCCGCACCCCGGTCAGGGTGCCTCCGCCGACAACATGCTGCGGGTGCTGAAGGGGTCCCAGCTCACCGGACACCACCAGGACGACGCGCCGCGCGTCCAGGACGCGTACTCCGTGCGCTGCGCCCCGCAGGTCGCGGGCGCGGGCCGGGACACCGTCGCGCACGCGCAGCTGGTGGCCGAGCGGGAGCTTGCCTCCGCCGTCGACAACCCGGTCGTGCTGCTTGGGGGCACCTCCCAGGCCGAAGGCTCCGGTGGAGGGCGCGTGGAGTCGAACGGCAACTTCCACGGCGCGCCGGTGGCCTATGTGCTGGACTTCCTCGCCATCGCGGCCGCGGACCTGGGGTCGATCACCGAGCGCCGTACGGACCGGCTGCTCGACAAGAACCGTTCGCACGGCCTGCCGGCCTTCCTCGCCGACGACGCCGGTGTGGACTCCGGTCTGATGATCGCCCAGTACACGCAGGCCGCCCTGGTCAGCGAGCTGAAGCGGCTCGCCGTTCCGGCGTCCGCCGACTCGATCCCGTCCTCCGCGATGCAGGAGGACCATGTCTCCATGGGCTGGTCGGCGGCCCGCAAGCTGCGTACCGCCGTCGACAACCTCACCCGGATCATCGCGGTCGAGCTGTACGCCGCCACTCGCGGCATCGAGCTGCGCAAGAACATGACCCCGGCCCCGGCCACCCAGGCCGTGCTGGAGGCCGTGCGCGCCGCGGGCGTGGAGGGCCCGGGCCCGGACCGGTTCCTGGCGCCGGACCTGGCCGCCGCGGACGCGTTCGTGCGTGAGGGCAGGCTCGTCGAAGCCGTGGAGCCGGTGACCGGACCGCTCGCCTGACGACCGTCGGCGTCATACGCGAGGGCCGCTCCGGTGCGTACCGGGGCGGCCCTCACGGCATGTCAGACCGTGATGTGCGTACGGCGCGTGGAGTAGGCGACGAACGCGGCACCGATGGCCAGGAAGGCCGTGCCGCCGACCACGTACGGGGTGGTGTCCACGCTGCCGGTGTCGGCGAGGGAGAGGTTCTCCGTGGTGGCGGCGGGGGCGGACTGCTGCCGGGCGGCCGTGGGCGCGGTGGTTCCGGTGGTGGTGTCGTGCTCGGCTGTGGCGTTCGCCGATGGGACGAACCACAGGGCGCACAGCAGCGTTCCCGCGGCGGTGGCGGTCAGCAGCGATCGGCGAGCAGCGGACACTGGGATCGAATCCCCCTTGTGGCAGAACCGAATTGGCCGGGTAGCCCGATGCTAATGAAAGGTGCGGGTCGCAGGAAAGTCGCGGGGGTTCGGAGGGCCTACGCTCCGACGCATGAGCACTTCTGAGAACGCGCGATACGTAAGACTTCGGGTGGATCTGATGCTGGAGATCACCGACAAGGGCGCGTTGACCGGCGCGGCCCTGGAGCGCATCGCCGAGGACGAGCTGATCCCCGAGGAGGAGCGGACACACGCCGCCGCCTCCGTGCGGGAGGACGAGGCGGAGGCGCTGGCCTATCTCGTGGACCCGTTCGAGCTGGTGAGCGAGGTGCCGGGGGTGGAGCTGGTGACGGCGTCGTGGAGCAGCGAGCAGGCCGAATACGACCCCGATGCCGAGGAGTGGGACCTCGACGAGGAAGATGGGGGAGAAGGGGACGGATATCCCGGAGACGGCTGGCGGCCGTAGAGCGAGACGGCTTCAGGGCGCGATCCGAGGCCCCGGGCCCGCGGTGTGCCCGGGGCCACGCCATGGGTCCGTGACGGAAACGGAATCGATCTGTCACCCGGAGCCGCAACCGGCGCCGCCACAGTGGCGTCGGACGAGTGGTGTGCCCCACATCCTTCCGGGATGCGGAACGGACCGATGTGTCCGGGTGTTGGTAAGTGCGTTGGCAGGATCGGCGACGATGGAGAAGCGTGTGATGACGGACAGCAAGCGGCGCAGGGCTCTGATAGCCGCGTCCGCAGTGCTCAGTGGCGTACTGGTGCTGTCGGCCTGCAATGACAGCGACGGAGCGGACAAGGGCACGAGCAGTGCCGGAAACTCGAAGGCATCGCAGGGGCAGGTCGATGCGGCAGCCGCCAAGGATGCCTCGGAAGCACGTATAGCCATCACGCCCAAGAACGGCACCACCGACGCCGGCATCAACAAGGACGCCAAGGTCACCGTCAGTGGCGGCAAGCTCACCAAGGTCGCCATGACCACCACCGAGGGCACCGAGGTCCCGGGCACCCTCGCCGCGGACGGCTCGAGCTGGACGCCGGACGGGCAGCTCAAGCGCTCCACCACGTACAAGATCATGGCCACCGCGCAGGACGCCAAGGGCCGCGAGGCGCACGAGAACGCCACCTTCAGCACGGTCTCCCCGGCCAACAGCTTCATCGGCAACTTCACGCCCGAGGACGGCTCCACCGTCGGCGTCGGCATGCCGGTGTCCATCAACTTCGACAAGGCGATCACCAACCAGCGGGCCGTCCGTGAGGCGATCACGGTCACGTCCAGCAGCGGCCAGGAGGTCGTCGGCCACTGGTTCAGCCCGACCCGGCTGGACTTCCGCCCCGAGCAGTACTGGCAGCCCGGCTCGACCGTCACCATGAAGCTGGCGCTGGACGGCGTCGAGGGCGGCCCGGGCATCACCGGTGTCCAGGACAAGACCGTCACCTTCAAGATCGGCCGCAATCAGGTCAGCGTCGTCGACGCCAAGACCAAGACCATGACGGTCACCCGGGACGGCAAGACGGTCAAGACCATCCCGATCTCCGCCGGTTCGCCCGAGAACCCGACCTACAACGGCCAGATGGTGATCTCCGAGAAGTTCAAGGAGACCCGGATGGACGGCTCGACCGTCGGCTTCACCAAGTCCGACGGCAAGGGCGAGTACGACATCAAGGACGTGCCGCACGCCATGCGGCTGTCCACCTCCGGCACCTTCATCCACGGCAACTACTGGGGTGCCGACTCGATCTTCGGCAACGCCAACACCAGCCACGGCTGTGTGGGCCTGAACGACGCCAAGGGCGCCAACGACCCCAACCAGCCGGGCGCCTGGTTCTACGACAACTCGATGATCGGTGACGTGGTCGTCGTCCAGAACTCCCCGGACAAGACCATCAAGCCCGACAACGGCCTCAATGGCTGGAACATGAGCTGGGCCGACTGGACGGCCGGAGCCACGGCCTGATCCGAAGTCCCGTCGCAAGGCGGTGTCCCCCGGCCGGGGGACACCGCCTTCGTCATGTCACACGGGCCGAGGCGGAGTGGACACTGAGCCGCAGCGTCACCGTTGGGCGTCACTGCTCATGGACGCCGCCGACGAGACGGGCCTGCCCGGCGACCCGGAGTTCCGCTCGGCGTTCGCCAGGTACATCGAGCGGGGGACACGCATCCCACCGGCCAACTCCCAGCCGGAGGCGCGGCTTTTGCGCCGCGCGCCGGTCCCGCGCTGGGGGCGCCGCCGTACCGTGAAAGACCAAATCCCTTCGCCGGACGATCATTTGTCCTCTGTCGAGGCAACTCTTCGCCCCTCTCGTGACTCTCTACAGCTGGGACCACACGGTCACTCCTGTTGAACAGCCTTTATAAGGGGGGAAGTTGCGCAGCAGACGCAGCAGAGCGGGGGCCGCCGCCATCACCACCGTGATGGCGCTGGCACTCGCCACGGGGGGATCGACTCCCGCACTGGCCGCCGCGACCACGGCGGACCACGGCACGGCGAAGAGCGCCGAGAAGCACTGGATCACGCTGATCACCGGCGACCGGGTGGCGGTCGGCGACGGAGGCCGGGTCGAGGTCAGGCGCGGCAAGGGGCGCGAGGGCATACCCGTACGGGTGCGGAAGGCCGACGGCCACACCCTGGTCGTACCGCTCGACGCGCAGCGGCTCCTGGACACCGGCCGCCTCGACCGGCGGCTGTTCGACATCACCGAGCTCGGCAAGGCCGAGTACCGCACCCGGGACCACGCCGCACTGCGGCTGATCGTCGGCTACAAGGGTGCCGCCCCCGCCGCCAGGGACCAGGTCCGGGACGCCGGAGGCACCCAGGTCGGCCGCACCTTCCGGCAGATGAACGCGGAGGCCGTCAGCACGCCCGAGCAGGATGCGGCGAAGGTCTGGGAGGCGCTCACCGTCGAGCAGCACAACGGGCCCGCGCAGCGCACCACGGCCCCCGGCATCGACAAGGTCTGGCTCGACGGCATCCGCAGGGCCAGCCTCGACAAGAGCGTCGCGCAGATCGGCGCCCCCAAGGCCTGGGCAGCCGGATTCGACGGCAAGGGCGTCAAGATCGCCGTCCTGGACACCGGGGTCGACCAGACCCATCCGGACCTGGCCGGGCAGCAGCTGGCCGAGAAGAACTTCTCCGCCGCGAGCGACACCAAGGACCGGTTCGGCCACGGCACCCATGTGGCGTCCATCGCCGTGGGTACGGGCGCCAAGTCGGGCGGCAAGTACAAGGGCGTCGCCCCCGGCGCCCGGATCCTCGACGGCAAGGTCCTCGACGACCAGGGGTTCGGCGACGACTCCAACGTCCTCGCCGGTATGGAGTGGGCCGCCGCGCAGGGCGCCGATGTGGTCAACCTCAGCCTCGGCGGCCCCGACGCGCCGGAGACCGACCCGCTGGAGCAGGCCGTCGACCGGCTCTCGGCCGAGAAGGGCATCCTGTTCGTCATCGCGGCGGGCAACGAGGGTCCCGACGCGGGCACCGTGGGCTCTCCGGGTAGCGCGGACGCCGCCCTCACCATCGGCGCCGTCGACGACAGCAACGCACTCGCGCCCTTCTCCAGCCGCGGCCCGCGCGCCGCCGGCGGCGCGGTCAAGCCCGATGTCACCGCGCCCGGCGTGGACATCACCGCGGCCTCCGCACCCGGCAGCCTGATCGCACGCGAGGTCGGTGAGCGGCCGGCCGGCTATGTCACCATCTCCGGCACATCCATGGCGACCCCGCATGCGGCGGGTGCCGCCGCGCTGCTCAAGCAGCAGCACCCCGACTGGAAGGGCGACCGGCTCAAGAGTGTCCTGGCGGCCTCCACCACGCCCGGCGGATACTCGGCGTTCAACCAGGGCACCGGCCGGATCGACGTGCCCCGGGCGATGAAGCAGTCCGTGATCGCGGAACCGGTGTCGGTCGGCTTCGACCGCCAGCAGTGGCCGCACACCGACGACCGGCCCACGACCAAGAAGGTCACCTACCGCAACCTCGGCACCGCGCCCGTCACCCTCGACCTGTCGGTCAGCGGCGCCTTCGGCCCCGACGGCAAGCCGGCCCCGGCCGGCTTCTTCACCGTCGGCACCCCGAAGGTGACCGTCCCCGCGGGCGGCACGGCCGACGCGGAACTCACCGCCGACACCCGCCTCGGCGGCAGCGTCGACGGCAATTACAGTGCCACCCTGGTGGCCGTCGGCGGCGGCCAGACGGTGCGGACCACCGCGGCCGTGGAGCGCGAGATCGAGGCGTACAACCTCACCGTCAAGCACCTCGGCAGGGACGGCAGGCCCACCAGGCTCTACGAGTCGATGCTCCAGGGCCTCAGCGGGCTCGGCCAGGGCAGCACGTACTCCGGGCACGACGACAGCGGCACCTACACCATCCGTGTGCCCAGGGGCGGTTACGTCCTCGAAGCCGCCGTCCTCGCCGACGAGCGGGACGTCACCAAGGGCCTCGACTACATCACCCAGCCCGAGCTCGCCGTCACCAAGGACACCACGGTGACGGTGGACGCCCGCACCACCAAGCCGGTCGACATCACGGTGCCCGACAGCCGGGCCAAGAGCCAGTTCGCCACGATCTCGTTCGACATGTCGGCCGGCGACTACGGATACTCGTCCATCCTGCTGCTCGACTCCTTCAAGGGCTTCCGCACGGCGCACCTCGGGCCGGAGCTCCCGGCCCGCGGGGTGTTCCAGCAGTTCAGCGCCGGCTGGACCAAGGGCGCGGCCGACTACCACCTGGCCTACGGCGGCATCGGCTCCAAGTTGGCCACCGGCTTCACCCGGCACGCCAAGCAGAGCGACTTCGCCACGTTGACGACCCGGCTCGGTGCCTCGGTGAAGGACAGGTCGGGCAGCCTCACTGTCTTCCCGATGGTCGACGGCGGCACCGGCAGCTTCACGCTGAGCTCCGGCTACAAGCTGCCCACGACCAGGACGCTGTATCTGAACGCCGCAGGCGTCAAGTGGTACAAGGAGTTCGATCAGTACCGCAGCACGGCTGCCGAGCCGGTGTACGAGGCGGGCTACTACTCCCCCGCCACCAGGTACAAGGCCGGCAAGAGCTACCAGCAGTCCTTCAACATCGGTGTCTTCGGGCCGAGGGTCGGCGGCGATCTGGGCGGCGTCTACCGGGTCCGGGACACCATCTCCGGCTGTGTCTCGGTCTTCGCCGACGGCGCCGGACACGACGGCGGCTCGCGCATCGACACGGCGACCACGACGCTGTACCGCAACGGCGTCAAGGTCGGCTCGAACAAGGACCCGCTCTCCTGCGGTGAGGGCTTCAAGGTCCCCTCGGGCAAGGCCGATTACCGGATGACGGCCACGGTGACCCGCAGCAAGGTCGCCTCGGTGTCCACCAAGGTGAGCATCAGCTGGACCTTCTCCTCGAAGCGGACCTCCGCCGAGACCAGGCTTCCGGTCTCCGTGGTCCGGTTCACCCCGTCCCTTGGCATCGACAGCACCGCGAAGGCGGGCGCGACCGTCAAGGTGCCGGTGAAGGTGGAGGGAGCGGCGGCCGGCCGCAACCTCAAGTCGCTCACGGTGTATGTGAGTTACGACGACGGCCGGACCTGGAAGAAGGCGCCCGTCACACGCGGCAGCGTGACCGTCGTCAACCCCAAGGCGGGCAAGGGGATTTCCTTCAAGGCGAAGGTGACCGACAGGCAGGGCAACACCCTGACGCAGTCGGTCCACAACGCCTACCTGGGCAAGTGACCGGGTAGCGCCGGCAGTCCCGGTGGTCCCGGTGGTCCCGGCAGCCTTCGGGCTGCCGGGACCACCGCGTTCTCGGCACTACCCGCGCGGTGATCGACGGTCCGGTCCCACCTCGGAAGGAACGTGCACAACCCACCGAGGAGGAAGCGATGACCTGCGCCGTTGCCCGTCTGCGTCCCGCCGGGATCGACGAGGAGGTTCTCTCCTGCATGGAGCGGTTCCAGTGCCCCTCCCGGCAAAGTTCGCCCGGTCGCGACGCTCCCCCAGCTGCCTCCCCCAGCTACCCCCAGGGGTGCCCCCAGGGTGCCCGCAGGCACGCACGCTCGCTGCGTCGGCCGAAAGCCCAGGGAGCACTGCTACGAGGGCCTTCGGCCGCCTTGCGATCGCACGCACCGGACGCCGCTCCTCGACGGTCAGACGGCGCCGGTCGCGGCACCGTCCACGCTGGATCCCTTCTCGGGTCGCTTCCCGGTGCACGGTGCGACCGTGGAGGTCAGGCAGGGGGAGTGGCCGGGCGCGCTGGTGATCGTCGCCTTCCCCGGAATCGAGGAGGCCCGCGCCTGGTACGACTCGCCCGCCTGCCAGGAGATCCTGCCGCTGCGCACCGACCGCATCCAGGGAGACATCGTCCTCGTCGACGGTCTCACCCCCCACTACGACGACGCGGCCTCCACCGCGACCCGGCTCAGGGAAGCCGGCCGGTGAAGTACGGCGCGTCCAGGCGGTACTCGCCGGCCCCGGGGGCCGTCAGCCGGACGAACTCGCCGTCGCGGCCGACGGACGCCCCGCCGTCCGCCCGCAGCCACGGCGAATAGGCGATCCGTACCGTCACCGAACCGGGCCGGTCCAGGCGGATCCGCAGGGACGCCTGGTCGGCGGCGACCACCCGCGCGGGGCGGTCCACCAGCGGGACGGCGTCGCGCACCCGGAGGACCGTCCAGTGGGCGTCCCGCCAGACCGGCTCCAGCCACTCCGGCCGGCTCCGCACGATCGCGGCCTCGCCCTCCGCGGGCCCGTCCGGTCTGCCGTCGTGCAGGACGACATAGCCCACGGCCCAGCGGTCCAGCCAGGCCCGGTAGGTGTCCGGGGTGAGGGTGCCGTCGTAGAAGAGACGGCCGCGCTCCACATCAAGCTGGCGGTTCCAGCCGCGCGCCATGTGGACGTACGGGGCGAGGACGGAAGCCTCCCTGTGGTTTCGGGCGGGCACCACCTCGACACGGGTGCGGTCGGCGCCGAGCCGGCGCAGTTCGGCGGTGACCCCGGCGGTGTGGTCCGCCCAGGCGGGGACGGTGGTCGACACCCTGAGGTCGTCGTCCGTCTTGTCGACCAGCCAGCCCGTACTGACCACCAGGACCGCGGCGAGCACCGCGCGCCGGACCCGGTCCCGGCCGGTGACCCCCGGGGAGGCGAGGACGGCGGCCAGCAGCACGGGCGGCCCGGCGAGGCCGACCAGACGCTCGACGTTCGTACCGACCGGCGAGGCGACGAGGAAGGTGAGGACGACCCCGACCGCATACACGGCCGCCCCGAAGCGGAGCGTGCGCCAGGCGCGGGGCGCCGCGAGTACCAGTGCCGCGCAGGCGACCAGAGGCATCCACAGCTTGCCGGGAGCCATCGGCTGTTCGCCGTGGAAGGGGAAGAACCAGGTCGTCGCGGCGACGACGAGAGCGGGCGGCAGCAGGAGCGCGGCGGCCGGCCGCCACTGCCGGTCCAGCGCACAGGCCGCCCCGACGACGGCGAGGAAGAGCCCGGCGACAGGGCTCGCCATGGTCGCCAGAGCGCTGCTCACAGAAGTGAGCAGTGCCCACGTGAGCACCGCTCTTTCTCCGGAGCGCCCGCCGAGTGCGCACAGACAGGCGCCCAGCCCGATGGCCACGCCCACGGCGAACGTCGTACGTCCCGAGGCCACGTTGCACCACAGCGCCAACGACCCCAGGACCGCCGGCCACAGCGGACGGCGCACCCCCGCCCGTACGAACAGCAGCGCCAGCAGCCACGACCCGGCGAGCCCGGCCGCCACCGTCACCGTCCGCACCCCGAACCACGCCATCAGATACGGCGTCAGCAGGCTGTAGTTGGCCGGATGCGCGCCCCCGTACCAGGAGAGGTTGTACGCCGAACCGGGATGCCGCGCCGTGAACCCGGCCCACGCCAGCTGCGCGGACAGGTCCCCGGCCCCCGTCGCCAGCAGTGTCGCCCAGACCGCGTACAGGGGAATCACGACGGCCGTGGCGACGACGGGCACCCGCAACCGCAACCGCAGCCGGGCCCGGCGTCCGGCCCCGGGAGCGGCCGCCTCGGCCCCCCGCTCCCGCATTCGCGCAGCGATCGACACGCGCCTGACTGTAGCCGTCGGGCCCGGTTCAGCGGGCCCGACGGGCCTTGCGGGCACTCAGGGCCGCCATGCCCCGCCAGCGGTCGAACTCCGCGGCCGGGTCCTTCGCGTCCGTCCACGGCGCGGCCCCGCACCAACCGCCGATCAGCCGGAACTGCTCCAGCGCCGCGTCGTTCAGACCCGACTTCACCAGCGCCGCCGCCAGCAGATGCCGGATTCGCGGCAGCCGGGGGTCGGCGGCCGGAACCTGCTCCAGCGATGCCAGGACCTTGCGCAGCCGCGGCTTGACGCCGGCCGCACGGTAGGCCGCCTGGTCGCCCGACTGCAGCCACATCTCGTACAGCGCGTACACGTACATCGCCGCCAGCGGGCTGCCGGCCGGGGCCTTCTCGACCGCCTCGTCCGCGAACCCGAACATCAGCTTGTGCGAGCCGTGCCACTTCTGGCACCAGAACTGCAGCGCCTGCCAGTGCGCCTCGTAGTGGTACGGCGCCCGCGCGATCAGCTCACCCCACATCCACTGGAACTCCTCGCGCGAGAGGTTCAGCCCGCGAGCCGCCGTGACCAGCGTGATCCACGGCGCCGGATCACGCGGCGCCATCCGGGCAGCCTCCTCGGCGGTGTACCGCGCGGCACCCAGCAGCTCATGGAACGCGGCGGCCTGCTCGTCCGAGGTCCGGTTCGCATACTCCGAACCGCGCGCCCGCCAGGCCCGGTACAGCAGCGCCTGTGCCTGAACGGCCACGGCGTCCGCGTCCTGCGGCCGCACGGCCCGCCACGTCCTCAGCCACCGCTCGTCGTCCACCGCCGTGTGGGCCAGCTCCTGGAGCCGGTCCCAGCGCTGCTCCTGCTCACCCGAGACGGCGAGCAGATCGGCGGCCGGCTCCCACTCCCCGCGCCAGGCGGCCGCCACGGCCCGCCCCAGCGCCTCGTCCGCGGCCGGCACCGGCCCGGCGCGCGTGGCGTCGAGCTCCGCCCGGGGCACCAGCCCGTAGGCCGCGGCATCGATGCCGGCCTTCGCGCGGAAGTTGCGGCGGGCGAGGACGAAGACGTAGGCGATGGCCCAGAGGAGACCGATCAGGCCCAGGCCGGTGAATATGTCATGAAGCACGGGAAGCGATCATTCCGCCCTATGGTCACGGAAAGCACACGACCGGGCAAAATCTTGACTTTGCTGCGCAATTCCCGGGTGGTTCCGACGCTCGGACCGCGACCTGCGACAACGAGGTCGTCGGTGCCGCCCTCGTAGCCGGTCCCTGCTGCTCAGCCGAATCGAGCAGCAGAGTCAATCCTGCCGTCAACGCACAACACGCCCCAGCAGCTCGTCCTGGCCCGGATACGGCGACTCCACCGGCAGCAACGCCCGCGCCGCGGCCTCCTCGCCCTTGCTCACCAGCCCGTGGATCTCGCGCGCCAGAGGAGTCACGTCCGTGATCCCGACGATCCACTCATCGGCGTACCGCCGCGCCGCCTCCCCCGAAAGTCCCAGCTGCAGCGACCGGTACGGCAACGCCCGCAGCCCCGGATCCCGCTCCGGATCCCACTGCACCCGCACCGGCGACCCCCGCAACTCCCGCTGCCATGAAGCCCTGTCGGCGTGCAGCTCCGGCACGTAGTGCGACAGCACCGCACGCCGGAGCGCCCATTCGAAGCCCTCCCGCGTGATGTCGACGGCCAGGACGGTCTGCTGCCCCTCCTTCGTTCCCCAGCCGCAGCGGTACATCATCCACAGGAACGACGGCTTGATCCACGTCATCCGGTCCCGCTTCCAGGCCTGCGGAAACCGCCCGTCACGTGCGGTGGGCAGCCCGAGCTCGGGCGCGTACGCCTGGTAGACGGTGACGGTCGAAGCCGTATGCAGGGCACGGATCTGATGACGGGGGACGTCCATGATCCAGAGCTTCCGCCATCACCGCTCTGCGGTCCACCGAATTCCGGCTCACGCGAACACCTGCGCCGTATGCCAGGCGATGTGCTCGTCCGCGACAGCCGCACTCCCCGTCCTCGGGCCGGTCAGTACCCGGCCCGCGAGGTCCAGCACCTGTGCGCGTGCTGCCTCGCCCCGCCCGGCGAAGCGCTGCGAGACCACAATCGTGCGGCCCGGGTCGAGGCCCAGCACACCCTTGTCGAACAGCTTGTGATGCAACGAGCACAGACATAGCCCGTTCGTCACCGTGTCCGGTCCCTGGAACGCCCACCAGCGCACATGCGCGGCCTCCAGCCCCACCGGCCGCCGCCCCATCGCCCCGTCGAATCCGCAGAACGCGCACCGCCCTTCGTACGCCTCGAACACCCGCCTGCGCATCTCGGCGGCTCCCCGCCGCAGTTGCCGCATCCCCGGCACATACGCCCCCGAGGCGACCCCGGCAACTCCGGTGGCCTCCGCGAGGTCCTCGTGCAGCGACGGGGCGAAATGCAGGTCGAGCAGCAGCCGTGCGAGCCGCCCGCCCAGCGCCGGATCCGCCCGCAGTGCGGCTCGCAACTCCGGCGCCAGGCGCCCCACGGCCCCGCTCTCCCGCAGCGCCCGCGCTCCCGTTCCCGGGCTTGCGTCGCCGCTGTCCGTCCGTACTTCCCACACCTCGTCGTTCGCCAGATGGTGGAACGGGTACGCGGGCGTGGTCCGCCGCCGCGGACCGTACTCCTCCAGCAGCTCCTTCAGGTCCTGCTCGACCTCCGAGTACCGAAGCCCGGCGTCCGCGTCCTGCTGGAAGCGCCCCAGCGCGTACAGCATCAACAACGGCTTGTGCGGCGCCCGTTCACCGTGCTGCGACCACTGGCGCAGCCCCCGTATCCGCTCGGTCCAGTCCATGCGGGCGAGCGTACGGCCACGGGGACGGGCGTCAGGACCGAAGTCTCTCGACGCGCTCGTGCGTATGTGCCTCGATATCCATCACCGCGGTGTGCAGCAGCTGATGAGCCAGGTCGGAGAGCGCTCGTGCCACGGCCAGCTCGTCCCCGATGGCGGGAACGTTCTCGTCGGCCGGGTTGCGATGGGCGGTCCCCTTGCCGATCAGCGGCCCGGGCCCCTTGCCGATCAGCCTGGCCTCGGCCGTGCTCTCGTCGCCGGTGTGCTCGATGTTGATCTCGGCGTTCCAGGTGGGCATGGCGCGCCTCCTCGTTCCGGGCTCCTTCACCCCCGGGATCTCAATTGTCCCGCTGCCGCCGCCGTCCCGCACCAGCAGCACAGGCGCCGCCGGCGCTCCCCGGGTGCAGGGCACCCCTCTTCCGGCGCATGCTCGAAGGAGAGCCGAGGGAGCAAACATGACACTGACCGAGATCACCGAAAGCGTGCATGTGGACGCGCCGCCGGACGTGGTGTGGGCGCTGGTGACGGACGTGCCCCGGCACACGCTGCTCGCGGGACCGAAGAGCGTCACCAAGTCGATCGAGTTCGACGGACCGCTCGAACTCGGTGCCCGCTGGGTGTCCCATGAGAAGTTCGGTCTGCAGAAGTTCGACGCACCGTCCGAGGTGACGCTGCTGGACGAGGGCCATGACTTCGGCTGGGTCTCCTATCTGCCCATGAAGGAGGAGAAACGGGGGGCGGGCGGCCGCGCCTACTGGGACTACCACCTCGAACCGGAGGACGGCGGAACGCGGCTGGGCCACCACATGCGGGTCGAGGAACCCGGCGAGGGGGCGAGGGGCCTGAAGACGATGTACAGGGTGCTGAACCTGCCCAAGAAGCAGCGCGAGGCCATCCGCACCTCGCTCGCGAACATCAAGTCCGCCGCCGAGGCGGAGCAGCAGGTCCGGTCGGTGACCCCGGCCGACCTCAGGGCCGGCCCGCCGACACCGGGGATGGACCGCCAGGAGGCCTTCGCCACCGAGGGCATGTGGTCGGGCCTGGCCCGCACCGAGCCCGGCATGGTCTCGGGGTGGCACCACCACGGCGAGTACGAGACGACGCTCTACGTCCTCTCGGGCGCGCTGAAGCTGGAGTTCGGCCCGGACGGCTCGCAGACGGTAGAGGCCGGCCCCGGCGACTTCGTCCGCGTACCCAAGCGGGTCGTGCACCGCGAGATCAACCCGTCCGAGGAACCGGCGGACCTGGTCGTGGTGCGCGCCGGTCACGGCGGGACGACCTTCCCGGCCGACGGTCCGAGCCCAACGGGCCAGGCCTGACGGGCCGTTCACATGGCTGCTCTCCCGCCGTCTGGGCAACCCCCACGGCGTGTGGTGGTCTGGGCTTGTCGGCACTCTGACCGGCGTGCGCGGTTTCACCTAATGCCCTGACCGCAACGCACGCGCGCAATCTTCCACGTTTGGGTGAAGGCAGCCCCATCGGGGCGCACTGTCGCCACCTCCGGGTGTTTAGTGTTTGCTAAACTCGGGAAAGGGTTGGCTTGGTGGAAGAGCAGTGGGATGTCTACCTGACCAGCGAAGTGGATCAATGGCTCAACGATCTCGAGAAGACAGACCGGGCCTCGTACGAGCTGGTCAACCAGGCCATCTGGATCCTGGCTTGCAATGGCCCCACAGAAGGACGGCCGCTCGTCGATCGCGTCAAAGGATCTGCGCTCCACAACCTGAAGGAGCTGCGGCCGGGTTCGGCGGGACGTAGCGAGGCGCGCATCCTTTTTATGTTCGACCCATGGCGGTCTTCGATCCTGCTGGTGGCCGGCGACAAGGCCGGGAACTGGAGCGACTGGTATGAAGCGGCGATCCCCTCGGCGGAGAGCTTGTACGCGGAGTACGTCGCCGACCGTAAGAAGGAGCTGGGGAAGTGAACGGATACGTCAGGTGGTCGGCGAGCGGACACCGCGAGCGAGCGGAGGAGCTCGCCGGTGGGCGGGATGAGTTCATCGAGGGCGCCAAGCGCATGCTCGCTGAGGCGCAGGCATGGCGACTGGTCGAGATGAGGCAGGAGCGAGGCTTCACCCAGACGCAGGTGGCCGAGCGGATGGGCATCAGCAAGGGCCGGGTCTCCCAGATCGAGAGTGGCCAGGTCTCCGGCACGGATGTGGTGGCGCGTTATGTCCAGGCACTCGGTGGGAGCCTGATGCTGATCGCGGTCTTCGATGGCGGAGATCTGCGCAAGGTCAGCTGATCAGGGGCGGCCCCGCGCCGGGCCTCCGAGGCGCGCGGCCTGCCCGCACCGCTGTCCGCCCAGAAGGAACCGACCGCTCATCCGGACGTCCTGCCGGGCAGCGTGTCGTCCGCGACGGCGCGGAGGAGCGGGTCGAGGCAGCCGCGCTGCCAGGGGCGGCGGTCGGCCCAGAAATACCAGCGGGTGTGGAAGTCCGGATCCGGGTCGTCGGTGTCGTCCAGGGTGGTCCACAGAGTGCCCTCCGGGTGGAGGGCAGCGCGGTGGGCCGACCAGTCCGTCGGCTCGGACGGGTCGGCCCAGTCGATGGTCACCACGTACACCTCACCGTCCGCGAAGAGCTCGTCGAGGACCGTGTTGTACCGGTCGAGGAGGACGGCGTACTCGGCCTCGTCCTCTGCGTAGCGTTTCGACTCCGGCAGGCTGTGGAAGCGCACCCAGCAGCTCCCGTACACCGTCTTCAGCTCCCACGGCAGCATCGGCCCGGCAGGCCTGTGCGCCTGCCAGAGCCGGGTCAGCCGCTCGTGCGCCGGGTCGGGGAGCAGGGCGCCGCTCACTCCCCGGGCGCTTCGGCGATGCCGATGGGGCAGGCTACGCCGGTCCCTCCGATGCCGCAGTAGCCCGCCGGGTTCTTGTCGAGGTACTGCTGGTGGTAGCCCTCGGCGGCGTAGAAGGGGCGGCCCTCCGCGGGGAGGAGTTCCGTGGTGATTGTGCCGTGGCCGGAACCGGTGAGGACCTGCTGGTAGGCGTCGCGGGAGGCCTTGGCCGTGGCTTCCTGCTCGGGGGAGTGGGTGTAGATCGCCGAGCGGTACTGGGTGCCGACGTCGTTGCCCTGACGGAAGCCCTGGGTGGGGTCGTGGTTCTCCCAGAAGACCTTGAGCAGCTGCTCGTACGAGACCTTCGCCGGGTCGAAGACGACACGGACGGCCTCGGTGTGGCCGGTCAGGCCGGAGCAGACCTCTTCGTAGGTGGGGTTCTCGGTGTAGCCGCCCTGGTAGCCGACCAGGGTGGTCCAGACGCCGGGGGTCTGCCAGAACTTGCGTTCGGCGCCCCAGAAACAGCCGAGGGCGAAGTCGGCGACCTCAAGGCCGGCCGGGTAGGGGCCGAGGAGCGGGTTGCCCAGGACCGTGTGGCGGTCGGGGACGGCGAAGGCGGGGGTGGGACGGCCGCGGAGGGCCTGCTCGGGGGTGGGGAGCACGGGGGTGCGGCCGAACATCATGGGGTCCTCCGGAGGTCATCGGTTGCTCAGGAGGAACGTACGAGGGGTGGGGCGGGGTTCCCCACCCCTCGCCGTGGTGTGTCAGCGGTGGGCCCGCGCTTCACCGGCGGCGCCGCGCGGGCGGGCGGCTCCGTCAGTCGGCCTCGGCGGCAGCGCTTACCGACGCGTCGCGCAGCTTGCAGTACGTCTCTGCGGGGTTGGCCCGGTAGCGCCAGGGCAGGGCCCCGATGTGGCCGTCCACCAGGCGGAACTGTTCCACGGCGGCCTGGTCCCGGCCCTGCAGGCAGAGGTAGTAGGCCAGCAGGTGGCGGACCTCGGACAGGCGCGGGTGGTCCGGGTCGGCGGCGGCCGCGTCGGCGAGTGCCGCGTCGACCAGGGCATGCATCTCGGGGGTCCGGTCCGCCTCGGTCGAGCCCGAGTCGTCGTGCTCGAAGTGGGCGATGAGCGGGAATGCCTTCATCAGGCTGCCGAGCGGCGCCCGGTCGGCAGCCCGGGCGGCGAACTCCCGGGCCAGCTTCTCCGAGCCGCGCCACTTGGCGCACCAGTACTGCAGTGCGTAGAAGTGCGCCGCGTAGTGGTGTGGGGCCCGGGCGGTGATCTCGTCCCAGATCCGGTCCATATCGGCGTGCGGGTAGCCGAGTCCCAGGGCGATCTGGATTTCGCTGATGTAGGGGTCGGGGTCCTCCGGTGCCAGGGCGGCCGCGCGGGCGTTCTCCTCGCGCGAGCGGACTAGGGTGCGGTGGAAGCCCTCGAACTGCTCGGACGTCGTGTACTGGGCGCGCCTGCTGCCACGGATCTTCCCGGCCAGGTGCACGGTGCTGCGCGCCCGCAGCAGCGCGGCGGTCGGGTCGTCGGGGAGCGCGGACTCCCAGGCGAGGAGCCAGGTGTCGTCCTCGGCCGCGATGCCCGACAGGCGCTCGGAGTAGGCGGAACGGCGTTCCCAGTCCCGGCCGGCCTCCTCGAAAAGGGCGGCGGCCGGCTTCCAGTCGCCGGCCCGCGCGGCGGCCATGGCGCCCGTGAGCAGGGCAGGCAGGGGGGCCGCGTTCTCGGTGTCCTGCTGGTCGCGCGGCACGAAGCCCAGGGCGGCCGCCTCGTCGGGCAGTTTGTACCTGAGTGACTCCTCGGTGCCCTCGCGCCAGCCCTCGCGGGCCCCTTCGCGGACACCTTCGAGGATGGCCTTCAGGAAGTAGAGCCCGATCGCGAGCACGGCGAGGGCTATGGGGGTCAGGACGACCCAGAGCAGGATGGTCAAGGGGATGTTCCAGTCAGCCGGTCAGGAGGTTCGGGAGGAAGCGAGCAGGGCGCGCAGCGGGGCCGTGTCGGGCACGTCCGCGATCGCCGCGTCGACGGCGCCGTCGAGATCGGCCTCGGTCCCGTCGGCTGCCCGGGGCAGATGGACGGTCGCCGCCTCGGCCCAGGAGAACTCCCAGCGCAGCAGGCCGCGCGAGCCGAGTTTCGCGAGGGCCATGTTGCTCAGCGAGGTGCGCAGTACGGGGCGTACGAATTCCCGGAAGGCCCGTCCGTTCGCGGCGGCCGCCTCGTCGGACAGGGGGAGGCGCTGCGCCAGCTTCCACAGCCGGCCCTCGTCGATGATCTGGAGCAGTGCGGGCAGGGTCGGCGTGTCCTGGGTGTACATGGCCAGCGCCCGGTGCAGAGGGGAGTCGAGGCCGGCGAGCCGGCTGCCCATGGAGCCGTCGAGCAGTTCCTGCCAGTCCGCGGTGCGCCGGAGGGCGCGGGCCTCCTCCGTGAGTACGGCCTCCTCCAGCGCGGCCAGGGTGCGCTCCGGGTGGGCGAGGAGGCCGAGTGCGGCGCCCTTGGCCTCGTCGGTGCGGCCGTCGGCGGGCAGGGCCTCGATGCGGCGGACGCGTTCGGCGATGGGCGGGTGCGAGTCGTAGGGGGAGGTGGGCTCGGTGGGGAGTTCGGTGCGCATCTCGGCGAGTTCGAGCGCGCGGGCGGACAGCAGGTGCCCGAAGCCGCCGAAGACCTCGCCGCGGGGCGGGAGCAGCCCGGCGGGGGCGCCGAGGGTGGCATAGGACTGCATGTAGAAGTCGTGCGCGGCGTCC
The DNA here is from genome assembly GCF_039536205.1 of Streptomyces sannanensis. Classification (GTDB taxonomy): domain Bacteria; phylum Actinomycetota; class Actinomycetes; order Streptomycetales; family Streptomycetaceae; genus Streptomyces; species Streptomyces sannanensis. The sequence continues at coordinate 4,254,959 of NZ_BAAAYL010000001.1, forward strand.
AGTGCCGGGATCTCGCGGAGCGCCGAGGCGGTGGCGTCGCGGCCGGCGATACGGGCGGAGGCCAGGTCGGCGGCGTACTCCTGGCGGCGGGAGCCGGCCAGGGTGGCGCGGAAGTAGAGCTTGGCGTAGCCGGTGTAGAGCCTGGCCATCGTGCGGTAGGTGATGCCCGCGCGGCCGGTGTCGATCTCGCGGGCCTGCTTGCCCTTGGCCGTGGCCTTGGCGGCCTTCTTCTCCTGCCGGTCGCGTTCCCGGCCGGCCGTCTTGGCGGCACGCTCCTCGAAGTGGCGGATGGTGCGCAGGACCTGGGCGCGGCCGCGCACGGTGATCGCGGCGAGCCGGGTGTCGGAGTTCGAGTAGTGGCCCAGCTCGTGGCAGAGGACGGCCCGGAGCTGGGCCTCGCTCAGCCCCTGCATCAGCGGTACGCCGAGGTAGAGGCGGCGCTTGCCGGGGAGGAGGCCCAGGAAACGGGCGTTCTCGGTCACCGCCGCGTTGACGTCCCCGGTGAGGACGATTTCGGCGGGTGCACGGGTGCCGACCTGCTCGGCGAGTTCCCGGACGGTGTGCCACAACCGCGGCTCGTCGGCCTCGGTGACGTGCAGGCCGTGCATGCCCTCGTCGCGCGGTGTGCGCAGCATGAACATGCCCCGCACCACCGGTATCGCGAGCAGTACGGAGACGATGTACAGCTTCGCGGCGAGGCTTGACGGGGCGTCGAACGCGTACAGCGCGTAGTCGATGCCGGCGAGTGCCGCGAGCAGGAGGACGCCGAGCAGATAGAAGCCGGCGAGCAGGACGAGGGCGCGTATCGCGCGCAGGGTTGCGCCCATCGGGCAGATTCCCCCCAGGGAAAGGGACATGACGAAGTGATGCGGGGGGAGCATAGCCGCGTGTCCGCGGCGCGGACCGGGCAGCCCTTGGCGCACAGCCCTTGGCGCACAGCCCTCGGTGCGCGGGCATCGGCCCCCGATCCACAGGCATCGGCCCCCGGCGCGCACCCCTCACCGCAGCAGCGTCGCCGGGCTCCCGCCGTTCGCCTCGTAGCCCGCCACCGCCAGCGCCCGGTACACCGCGTACATCGCCGCCGGGTCCTCGCCCAGCGTCCACGGCAGTGCGCCGACGTGGCCGTCGACATGGCGCAGCTGCTGCATGGCCTCGGCCCAGCGCTCGGCGCGGATCAGGAAGAAGACCAGCAGATGGCGGACGTGGGGGAGCACCGGGTCGTCGCGGCGGGCGTGCTGGACGGCGTGCAGGGCGCCCTCGATGGCCGTACGGACCACCGCGCTCTCGTAGAAGCCCTGCACCAGGTTGACCTCGGGCAAGTGCTCGTGGACGGCGAACAGCGGCAGGGCGGCGAGCAGCGAGCCCTCGGGCGCGCGGGCCGCGGCCGAGGTCGCGAAGGCGTTGGCGAGTTCGCGCGAGCCGTGCCACTTCTCGCACCAGTAGTGCAGGGCGGCGAGATGGGCGCCCATGTGTGCGGGGGCGCGCTCCACGACCTTGGCCCACAGGGCCTCGAACTCCTCGCGGGAGTACCCGAGTCCGCGGGCGACGGCGAGTTCGGAGAGGTACGGGACGGGGTCACCGGGGGCGAGCAGCGCGGCCTCGCCGCACAGGGCACGCGCCTCCTCCAGGATGATGCGGTGGTCGTCGGAGCCGACCCCGCCGGAGGAGCGCCACGCCTGCTGGACGAGGAACTCCGCGTGCACCTGTGCCCCGCCCGCGTCCTTCGGTGCCTCGGCCCGCCAGAGGCGCAGCCAGGCGCCACCGGTGCCGGGTTGCTGCGCCAGCTCCAGCGAGGCGGCGCCCGCGAAGGCCTGCACCCGCTGCCAGCGGACCTCGCCCTCCTTCTCGGTGCCGGCGAGCAGCTGGGAGGCGGCCCGCCAGTCCTGCGTGCGCTGCACCAGTTCCAGGACGTCCATCAGGTCCTGGTCGGGGCCGGGCAGCCGTACGTCGAGCAGTTCCTGGCGTACGAATCCGTACGCGGCCGGGTCCGCGGCGTCCGCGGAGCCGGGCGCGGCCAGGGTGATGCCGCGCCGCCTGCGCAGTACCCAGGGGCCGACGACGGCGGCCAGCATGCACATGGCCATCAGGAACCAGAGAATCTCCATGCCCCCCAGCGAAGCAGACGCCGGGGCGTTCTGACGAACTACGCTCGGGTCCCATGAGCCACGAGCACAGCTTCGAGACCCTCGCGATTCACGCGGGGAACACGGCGGACCCCCTGACCGGTGCGGTGGTGCCGCCTATCTATCAGGTGTCGACCTACAAGCAGGACGGCGTCGGCGGTCTGCGCGGCGGTTACGAGTACAGCCGCAGCGCCAACCCGACCCGCACCGCGCTGGAGGAGAACCTCGCGGCGCTGGAGGGCGGCAGCCGCGGCCTGGCCTTCGCCTCCGGCCTGGCGGCGGAGGACTGCCTGCTGCGTACGCTCCTCGTGCCCGGCGACCATGTGGTCATCCCCAACGACGCGTACGGCGGCACCTTCCGGTTGTTCGCCAAGGTCGTGTCCCGGTGGGGCGTGGAGTGGTCGGTCGCCGACACCTCCGACCCGGCCTCGGTACGGGGCGCGCTGACCCCGAAGACCAAGGTCGTCTGGGTCGAGACCCCGTCCAATCCGCTGCTCGGCATCACCGACATCGCCGCCGTCGCGGAGATCGCCCGCGAGGCGGGGGCGAAGCTGGTCGTCGACAACACCTTCGCCAGCCCCTACCTCCAGCAGCCGCTGTCGCTGGGCGCGGACGTCGTCGTCCACTCGCTGACGAAGTACATGGGCGGCCACTCGGACGTCGTCGGCGGCGCGCTGATCACCAACGACGCCGCGCTGGGCGAGGAACTCGCCTACCACCAGAACGCGATGGGCGCGGTGGCCGGCCCCTTCGATTCCTGGATCGTGCTGCGCGGCATCAAGACGCTGGCCGTCCGCATGGACCGGCACAGCGAGAACGCCGCCCGGGTCGCCAAGATGCTCACCGAGCACCCCAAGGTGACCCGCGTCCTCTACCCGGGCCTGCCGGACCACCCCGGTCACGAGATCGCCGCCAAGCAGATGAAGAACTTCGGTGGCATGGTGTCCTTCCAGGTCGAGGGCGGCGAGGAGGCGGCGGTCGAGGTCTGTAACCGCGCCAAGCTGTTCACGCTCGGCGAGTCGCTGGGCGGCGTCGAGTCCCTGATCGAGCACCCGGGCCGGATGACGCACGCCTCCGTGGCGGGCTCGGCCCTGGAGGTCCCGGCGGACCTGGTGCGCCTCTCGGTCGGCATCGAGTCGGCGGACGACCTGCTGGCGGACCTGAAGCAGGCGCTGGGCTGAGCCGGCGCCGGGGGCCGCGCCCCGGCGCCCACTGGGGCTTCGCCCCCTAGAAGACTGCTGAAAATCTTGTGCGTGGGGCTGTCCGGTGGTGGGCCGGGCGGCCCCTTGCCTTATGCGTGCGCTGTCGTGAGCGTCCAGGTGCCGGTGGTGCGGGTGAGTCCGAGGTTAATCAGGCGGCGAAGGTTGAGGGCGGCGGCGCGGTGGTGGAGCCAGGTGTCGTTCTTGATGACGCCCCGGTAGGGGACGCGGCGGCTGCCCTTGGCGACGAGCCAGGCGATGGCGCGCTCCACCGGTGGTCGCCAGCGGCGGTACTCGGCCTGCCAGTCGGGGTCGGTGGCGGCCTGGTCACGGGCGGCCTTGAGCAGGTCGTACTTGGCGTGGACGGTGAAGACCCGGCCGGTTTTGGAGCGGGTGCAGCGGTCCTTGAGCGGGCAGTCGGCGCACAGCTTCTTGAACTGGGCCTGCCGGGAGCCGTTCGCCAGCGGTCGGCCGAGCGCGGCGGTGTGTCCGGCGGGGCAGGTGACCTCGCCCTTCTCGGTGTCGACGGTGAACTCGTCGGCGGTGAAGCCGCTGGGGACGGCCGGTTTCAGCGGCGGTGGCTTGAGGACCGGGTCGTGGCCCTGGGCCTGGAGGTGTTCGCGCAGGTCGCCGGTGCCGTAGGCGGCATCGCCCAGGACGGTGAGCGGTGCTTCCTCGTCGGCGAGGAGGTCGCGGGCGATGGCGGCCTCGTGGTTGTCGGCCCCGCTGCCGGCGGTCAGGGCGACCTCGGTGAACAGCCCGGCCTCGGGTTCGAAGGCCACGTGGGCGCGGAAGCCCTCCTGGTGGCGGGTGCGGTTCTTGTGAATGTGCCGCGCCTCGGGGTCGACGGTGGAGACCGTGCGGTCGCGGGCGGTCCCGCGGGTGATGCGCCAGCGCCCGTCGCGGCCGTCGGATTCCTCGGCCGGCTCCACGTCCTGGCCCGCGACCAGGGCCAGCAGCCCGACGGCGTTCGCCGCGGCCTCGCCCAACTGCTGCTCGGGCAGGCGGCCGAGCAGGTTCAGCGCGTCGGTGACCAGGGCGTCGACTAGTGCCTCACGGGCGGCCTGGTCGTTCCAGGCGATGCGGGGCTTGCCCGGGTCGGCGTAGTCGTGCGCGGTGCACCACGCCGCAGCAACCTGCTCGGCATCGGGGACCTCGCGGATGACCCGGCGGATCGCGGCGATGAGCTGGGTGACGGTGTCCTGGGTGGCGACCGCGTCGTCCAGCACGGTGGAGTCCAGCGCCCGCCGCTGCCGGCCCTTGAGGACACCGGTGGCCGTGACGACCTCCCTGACCTTGGCGAACAGCCGGTTCGGGTCACCCGAGCGCTGCAGTCGGCGGCGGAAGTACGTCAGCAGCGACGGGTCGAACGCGGTGTCATACAACCCCAGCCCGCACGCCGCCTTCCACCGCAGGTCACAGCGCAGTTCCTGCACCGTCTCGAAGTCCGAGAGCCCGTGCAGGCTCTGCAGCACCACCGTCGCGGCCAGCACCTGCGGCGGCATCGACGGCCGCCCGTTCGTCGAGGGGTACATGTCCGCGAACATCGACCCGGGGAACAGCACTTCGCGATGCTCGGCCAGGAACGCGAACACACTCCCGGCCGGGATCAGCTCCCGACAGGTCTCCCACGCATCCGGCCCGACCGTCTCCCCAGCCCATTCCCCCTGCACACACAGCAGTCTGGCCCCACACCAGTGCGCGCGAGGCCAGAACCGAGATTTTCAGTGATCTTCTAGGGCGTGTTTCGAAAGTCCCGCCTGGTCGGGAACGCCCGGCACGCACGCTCGCCGCGTTGTCGGTCGTCGGCGCAGCCCGCTGCGCTCTCCTCCCTCCGCCTTGCGATCGCACGCACCAGACGCCCCCGACCCCGCCCTCCGGGCGGACGACGCTACTTTCGAAACACGCCCTAGAAGACTCATGAAGATCTTGGGTTCTGGCCCCGCCGCGTGAGCGGCGGGGCCAGACTCTTTCTCGTGGTGATGGGGGAATGGGCCGGGGAGACGGTCGGGCCGGATGTGTGGGAGACCTGCCGGGAGTTGATCCCGGCAGGCAGTGTGTTCGCGTTCCTGGCCGAGCATCGCGGCGCGCTGTTCCCGGCGGAGACGTTCGAGGACATGTACCCGTCGGCGAACGGGCGGCCGAGCATGCCGCCGCAGATCCTGGCCGCGGCGATCACGCTGCAGGCCCTTAACGGGCTGTCGGACTTCGAGACGGTCCAGGAGTTGCGGTGTGACCTGAGGTGGAAGGCCGCGTGCGGGCTGGGCCTGCACGACATGGCGTTCGATCCGTCGCTGCTGGCCTACTTCCGGCGCCGGCTGGCCCGCTCGGTGCGGCCGAACCGTGTCTTCGAGACGGTGCGCGAGGTGGTGAAGGCCACCGGTGTCCTCAAGGGCAAGCACCGGCGGGCGCTGGACTCCACGGTGCTGGACGATGCGGTCGCCACCCAGGACACCGTCACCCAGATCATCGCCGCCGTCCGCGCGGTAATTCGCGAGGTCCCCGGGGCCGCTGAGGTGGCAGCCGTGCAGTGCACCGCGCATGACTACAGCGACCCGGGCAAACCAAGGATCGCCTGGAATGACGAGCAGGCCCGCGCCACGCTTGTTGATGCCCTGGTCAGTGACGCGCTCAGGCTGCTCGGGCATCTGCCCGAGCAGGAGCTGGGCGAGAAGGCCGCGAATGCCGTCGGCATCCTGGCCCTGGTCGCCGGGCAAGACGTCGAACCCGCCGAGGACTCCGACGGCCGCGACGGGCGCTGGCGCATCACCCGTGGCACCGCGCAGGACCGGATGGTCTCCACCGTCGACCCCGAGGCCCGGCACATCCACAAAACCCGCACCCACCAGCAAGACGGCTTCAAGGCCCACCTGGCCATCGAGCCCGAGACCGGGTTATACACCGCCGTCGCCCTGCGGCCCGGCAGTGGCCCAGAGCACCACGAGGCCACCGTCGGCCTGGACCTTCTCGCCGAGGAGGACGGGCCGGTGGACGCCTTCGGCGACACCGCCTACTCCACCGGCGATGCCCGCCAGGCCCTCGAAGACGCAGGGCACCGGCTGTTCCTCAAGCCCGCCCCGCTACGGGCGGCCGTCCCCGGCGGCTTCACCCTGGACGACTTCGCCATCGACACCGCCGCCGCCACGGTGACCTGCCCCGCTGGACACACGGTCCCCCTGTCAGACCCCGGCGGACAGCACCACCAGCGCAAGGCGGCCTTCGGGAAACTGTGCGCCGGATGTCCCCTGCGCGAGCGGTGCACCAAGGCCAAGGCCGGCCGCATCCTGACCATCCGCCCACACCACGACCTGCTCGCAGCCGCCCGCCGCCAGGCCGCTACCGACCCCGACTGGCAAGCCGACTACCGCCGCTGGAGACCACCGGTCGAACGCGCCGTCGCCTGGCTCGTCCACCACGGCAACCGCAAACTCCGCTACCGCGGAACCATCGCCAACGACACCTGGCTCCACACCCGAGCCGCCGCCCTCAACCTCCGCCGACTGATCAACCTCGGACTCACCCGCACCGGCGACACCTGGCACCTCGCCCCGGCCACCGGATGACCAGAAGGGCCGCCCGGCCTCCGGCCGGACAGCCCCTCAACAAGATCTTCATGAGTCTTCTAGTACCCAGTGCTGTGACCGGCAACGTTTGCCCGTCAAGGAGCGGCGTCCGGTGCGTGCGATCGCAAGGCGGCCGAAGACCCTCGTAGCAGCGCTCCTGGGGTTTTCGGCCAACGCGGCGAGCGTGCGTGCCTGGGGGCACCCCTGGGGTCACCCCTGGGGGAGGTAGCTGGGGGAGCGTCGCGACGGGGCAAACGTTGCCGGGAGGGGCATTAGTGCTGTGACCGGGCCGAAGTGGCCACTCTGCCGCTCTCCGTACGGCGGGCCTGGGGGAGTCCGTTCTCGAACTCCCCCAGCTGCCTTCCTCAGACGCCGCTGTGGGTGTCCCCGGAGGTGTCCTCTGGGCGGGGTCGGATCACCTGGCGTCGCGAAGCCGACGCCCCGGGGTACGAGGGCAACCCCCGGGCAGGGCTGGGGCGAAGCCCCGGTTTCGGGAAGGGGCGGGGGAACAAGCCCGGAGCAAGCCGCCGCAGGCGGACGCCGCGTCCGGGCGCGGCTACTCGCTCACGCGGACCAGCGCGAGCGTGATGTTGTCCGGGCCTCCCGCGTCCATCGCCGCCTTCCACAGTTCGAAGGCGGCCTTGCCGTCGTCGTGGACGCGCAGCACCTCGCCGATCTCGTCGTCGGTCACCGGGTCGGTCAGGCCGTCGCTGCACACCAGGTAGCGGCTCTCCGGGGCCAGCGGGGCGCTGGTGACATGGGGGTGGACGGCGGTGAACTCCACCGTGCCGCCGATGGTCTGGGTGACCAGGGAGGTCGTGCGGTGGCCGGGGGCCGGCGGCGGGCTGTCGTCCACGCTGGTCTGGCGCAGTCCGTCCCGTGTGGCGTCGAACACCCGGCTGTCGCCGACATTGAAGGTGAGCACCGCACGCGGAAGCATCACGACGCCTGCGACGGTCGTTCCCATCATGATCAGGTCGGGGTCGTCGTCGGCGGATGCGTACATCGCCTCGTTGCAGGCCGTCAGGGCGTCCCGCACGGCCTCCTCGCTGTCCAGGAGCGGGCCGATACGGGCGAGCCGGCGTACGACGAGCGCGCTGGCCACATCACCGCTCGGATGGCCGCCGAGACCGTCGGCGACCGCGACGACGAGCGGGGTGCCGAGCGGGAACAGCAGCGTCTGCGGGCTCTCGGTCTCGGTGCTGCACAGCGTCCACGGCCCGATGACCAGGCTGTCCTCGTTGTGGCTGCGGATCAGTCCGTTGTGGCTGAGGGCGCTCACGGCGACGTACGGCATGGGACGTCATCGCCTTCCGGGTCAGATCGTTCCGGTTCCGGTCTCCCCTTCTTTCATTCTCGCGCCGGTTCACAGCCCTTCCACCGGGGGCGCGATGTCGGACGGCGGCGACTGCCAGGGCTGTTCGACTGCCACCCACACCACCAGGGCGAGGGCCAGCGCGGCCAGCAGCAGCCACCCGAGGACGCGCAGGTTCCGGCGGCGGCGCTGCAGCCGGGTGCCGCGTTCGACGGCCCGGACCGGCAGTCCGGCGGGGACCGCCGGGTGGGGTGAGGCGTCCAGCAGCCGCCTGACCCGGTCCTCCTTCTCCTTGCGGCTGGTCATGAGGCGTACATCGTGCTGATCGCCCGGGTGCAGATCGTCTGGACTCGCCCCACGGGGATGCCGACGAGCGCGGCGGTCTGCTCCTCGGCGATGCCCTCGTAGAGGCGCAGCACCAGGATCAGCCGTTCCCCCGGGGTGAGCGGTTCCAACAATCCGCCCTGCCGGCGGCGATGCCGCCACCCGGCCCGGGCGAAGAGGCCGACGAGCTCCTCGCGGGCACGGTTGTACGGGTCCTCGCCGCGCAGCCGGTCCCATTCCGCGTAGGTACGGGCCAGCGCGGCCGTCAGCAGCCGCTCCGCATGAGGGCAGTGCCCGGCCGGCTCCCCGGTGAGCAGGGAGGCGGTGTGCATCAGCCGCCCCGCCACGCCCGCGGCGAAGGCCTCGAACTCCCGGGCACGGCGGCGCTGCCGGTATGCCTGCCGCTCTCCCACCACGTCCCCCGTCCCCGGTCCGCCGCTCTCGCGCGCCGTGCTCTCGCAGTCGCCGTGCTCGCAGGTTGCCGTGCCTCATATGAAGCAGCGGTGGGGGTGCGGGTCAAGAGGCCGTCGGGAGGTCGTCAGGAGGCCGGGGGCTCCTGACGACCGGCGGACGCCTGCCGGGCGGAGAGCGCGGAGTTGAAGCGGGTCAGCAGGGTGCAGAAGGACTCGCGCTCGTCCTCGCTCCAGTCCTGCGTCACCTGGCGCATGAGTTCGCGCCGGGACGATCGGACCTCCTCCAGGCGTGCCCGGCCGCGCGGCGAGAGCTGGAGCACGACGGCCCGGCCGTCCTCGGGATGCGAGGTGCGCTTGACGAGGCCGGTGTCGACGAGCGGTGCGACCTGCCGGGTCACGGTCGAGGAGTCGATCCCCATGCCCGCGGCGAGCGCCTTGACGCCCATGGGGCCTTCCTGGTCGAGCCTGTTGAGCAGCAGGTACGCCGCCCGGTCCATGGAGTTGCGGACCTGGCCGACGCCGCCGAGGCGGGTCTGCTCCGCGCGGCGGGCGAAGACGGCGACCTGGTGCTGGAGGGCATCGAGGAGGCCGGGATTCAGCTCGGAACTCGTGTCCGAAGTCATGTCCTGGGTCATGGGCATGGCCGGGGGCTCTCTCGTGCGGTGGGCTTGTTGGTGGGGGACAGAGTACGCGGCCGGAACCTGGTACGTACCGGCCCTGCGGAAACCTGTGGACAACGGGGAGCCGGGGGGCGGTTCCGGCGCGGCCGGCACACCGGTGAGCTGCAAGACTTGCGTTCATGAGCTTCCGTACGCCTGACCGCTCGCGCACCCTCGTTCTCGACGACATCCGCGGAGCGCAGAAGATGCTCTCCGGTGTGGCCCGGATGACGGCGATGGAAGGCAGCAGGCATCTCTCGCAGCTGGTCGGCGCCCCCGTCCACTTCAAGTGCGAGAACCTGCAGCGCACCGGGTCCTTCAAGCTGCGCGGCGCGTTCGTGCGGATCGCCGGCCTGTCCCCGGAGCAGCGGGCGGCGGGCGTCGTCGCCGCGAGCGCCGGCAATCACGCCCAGGGGGTGGCCCTGGCCTCGGCGCTGCTGGGGGTGCGGTCGACGGTGTACATGCCGGTGGGCGCCCCGCTGCCGAAGGTGGCGGCGACCCGTGAGTACGGGGCCGAGGTGCGGCTGCACGGGCAGGTCGTGGACGAGACCCTCGCCGCGGCACAGGACTACGCCCGCGACACGGGCGCGGTGTTCATCCACCCCTTCGACCACCCGGACATCATCGCGGGCCAGGGCACGGTGGGTCTGGAGATCCTGGAGCAGTGCCCCGAGGTGCGCACGATCGTCGTCGGCATCGGCGGCGGCGGGCTGGCGGCCGGTATCGCGCTGGCGGTGAAGTCGGTGCGCCCGGATGTGCGGATCGTCGGGGTGCAGGCGGCCGCGGCCGCGTCCTATCCGCCCTCGCTGGCGGCCGGACGGCCGGTGACGATCGAGCCGGCGCCGACGATGGCGGACGGTATCAAGGTGGGGCGGCCCGGCGATGTTCCTTTCGAAATCATTGGCGAACTCGTCGACGAGGTGCGTACGGTCTCGGAGGACGCGCTCTCCAGCGCGCTACTGCTGTGCCTGGAGCGGGCCAAGCTCGTCGTCGAGCCGGCCGGGGCCAGCCCTGTGGCGGCGTTGTTGACGAGGCCGGAAGCCTTCTCCGAGGGGCCGGTGGTGGCGGTGCTGTCGGGCGGCAATGTCGACGCGCTGCTGCTGCAGCGGATCCTGCGTCACGGCATGGCCGCGGCGGGACGGTACCTGGGTCTGCGGGTGCGGCTGACGGACCGGCCGGGGGCTCTGGCCTCGCTTCTCGGGGCGTTGTCAGTGGCGGATGCCAATGTGTTGGACGTGAGCCACATCCGGACCGATCCCCGGCTCGGGCTGAGCGAGGTGGAGGTGGAGCTGCACCTGGAGACGAAGGGCCCGGAGCACTGCCGCGAGGTCGCGGCGACGCTGCGGGAGGCGGGCTACACGGTCTTGGACTGATGCCAAGGGCCCGGAGCACTGCCGCGAGGTCGCGGCGACGCTGCGGGAGGCGGGCTGCACGGTCTTGGACTGATGCCAAGGGCCCGGAGCACTGCCGCGAGGTCGCGGCGACGCTGTGGGAGGCGGGCTGCACGGTCTTGGGCTGATGCCACGAGCGGCGTTGTGTGAACGCGATGTATCGCGATACGGTGTGGTCCGCGCCACCGATGTACCGGGCATCCCCTGCCAGGCACATCCACGATCTGCGGAACACGACCCACAATTGGGGGGGTAACCACATGCCAGGCGCCATCTACGCCGAAGGCCTGGTGAAGACCTTCGGAGACGTCAGGGCTCTGGACGGTGTCGATCTCGATGTGCCCGAAGGCACTGTTCTCGGCCTGCTCGGCCCCAACGGTGCGGGCAAGACCACCACCGTCAAGGTGCTGACCACGCTGCTGCGGCCCGATCAGGGCCGCGCCGTCGTCGCCGGCATCGACGTCCTCAAGCATCCCAACGAGGTGCGCCGCTCCATCGGCCTGTCGGGGCAGTTCGCGGCCGTCGACGAGTACCTCACCGGCCGCGAGAACCTCGAGATGGTCGGCCGTCTCTACCAGCTCTCCGCCCGGGACGCGAAGAACCGCGCCGGGGAGCTGCTGGAGCGGTTCAACCTCGCCGAAGCGGCCGACCGCACCGCCAAGACGTACTCCGGCGGTATGCGCCGCAGGCTCGACCTCGCGGCGGCCCTGGTGGTCTCGCCGCCCGTGATGTTCATGGACGAGCCCACCACCGGCCTCGACCCGCGCAACCGCCAGGCCCTGTGGGACGTCATCCAGGAGCTCGTCGCGGGCGGCACCACCCTGCTGCTCACCACGCAGTACCTGGAAGAGGCCGACCATCTGGCGCACGACATATGCGTCGTCGACCACGGCAAGGTCATCGCCCGCGGCACCTCCGACGAACTCAAGGCCAGGACCGGAGGGGAACGCGTCGAGGTCGTCGTCCATCAGCGCGAGCAGATATCCCCCGCCCGGGAGATCCTGAGCGGCTTCGGCAGGGGCGCCGAGGTCGCCGTCGACGAGCACACCCGCAAGCTGACCGTCCCGGTCACCGGCGGGGCCAAGCTGCTCGCCGAGGTGATCCGCGACCTGGACGCGCGAGGGGTCGAGATCGACGATGTCGGCCTGCGCCGCCCGACCCTCGACGACGTGTTCATCTCGCTCACCGGTCGCCACGCCGAGAACGGGAGTACGAACGACGACAACGAGGAGGCAGCCAAGTGACCGCCGTGACCGACGCCGTGAAGACCGGGGCGGGGACCCTCGCCCCCAGGCCGCGCGGCGGATTCGCCCAGGGAATCAGCGACTCGCTGATCGTCGCCAAGCGGAACCTGATCCGGATGAGCCGGATCCCGGAGATGATCATCTTCGGGCTGATCCAGCCGATCATGTTCGTGGTGCTGTTCAGCTATGTCTTCGGCGGCTCCATGAACGTCGGCGGCTCCACCGACGCGGATGTCTACCGTGAGTTCCTGATGGCCGGCATCTTCGCCCAGACCGTCACCTTCGCCACGGCCGGTGCCGGGGCCGGTATCGCCGACGACATGCACAAGGGCCTGATCGACCGGTTCCGCTCGCTGCCCATGGCCCGCGGCGCGGTGCTCACCGGCCGTACCCTGGCCGACCTGGTGCAGACCGCGCTGACCATCGTCGTTCTCGCCGTCGTCGCCCTGCTGGTCGGCTGGCGCGTCCACGAGGGCGTGCTCAAGGCGCTGGGCGCCTTCGCGCTGCTGCTGCTCCTCGGATACGCCTTCTCGTGGATCGGCGCGCTGATCGGTCTCTCGGTGCGCACCCCGGAGGCGGCCACCTCCGGCGGCCTGATCTGGCTCTTCCCGGTCACGTTCGTCTCGAACGCGTTCGTGGACTCCGGCCAGATGACGCCCTGGCTGCGGCACGTCGCCGAGTGGAACCCGTTCAGCGCCACCGTGCAGGCGTCCCGCGAGCTGTTCGGCAACCCCGGGGTCTCGCCCTCGGACGCCTGGCCCATGCAACACCCGGTGATCGCCTCGGTGATCTGGTCCGTACTGATCATCGCGGTCTTCCGGACGCTCGCCGTCCGCAAGTACCGGTCCGCGACCGCCTGAGGCTCGCGCAGAAGCCCCCGGCCGCCTGAGCGGCCGGGGGCTTCTGCGCTGTCTGCGCGGGCTCAGCCCTGGTAGGGCTTGGCCTCCAGGATCCGCACCGAGGCCTTCTTGCCGTTCGGCAGCTCGTACTCGGCGTCCATGCCCACCTTCTTGCCGTTCACCCCGGAGCCCAGCGGGGACTGCGGCGAGTAGGTCTCGATGGTCTCGCTGGCGTACTCGCGGGAGGCCAGCAGGAAGGTCAGGGTGTCGGTCTCGTCGCCGTCGAAGGCGATCGTCACGACCATGCCGGGCGCCACCACACCGGTGTCCGCCGGGGCCTCGCCGACCTTCGCCTTCTCCAGGAGCTGGGTCAGCTGGCGCACGCGGAGCTCCTGCTTGCCCTGCTCCTCCTTGGCCGCGTGATACCCGCCGTTCTCGCGCAGGTCGCCCTCTTCGCGGGCCGCCTCGATCTTCTTCGCGATCTCGACACGCGCGGGACCAGACAGGTAGTCCAGCTCGGCCTTGAGCTGGTCGTACGCCTCCTGGGTCAGCCAGGTGACGTTGTCGCTGGTCTGCGTCACAGGTGCTCCTCGTCGGTACTGGGAATACAAAGCATCGCCCTACCCAAGAAGAATGTTCCTCCAGGGGAGGGCGAAACCACGAGCCTAACAATTCAGCGCGAAAAGGGGGAGGACCAAAACGGCACGGAGTGCGTCTGTGCAGGTCAGCGGCTTGACGCGGGATCCGTCGTACAGCCGGTGAGCTCCGCGTTGGTCGCCCGGGCCGTCGTACGAACCGTGACGATCTCGTCGATCCGGTCCGTGGGCTGATCGAACCGGACCTCCAGGCGGCCCACCACGGCGCCGTCCTCGGAACGGGAGCGCAGCATGCAGTAGCCGGACGCGTCCTGATCCTTGCGCACCTCCAGGTGCACCTCGATCGCGCTGTCCGAGACCACCTTGAACTTGATGATCTCGGCGCTGATGTCCTGGCCCGCCACGTAGGAGTAGCCGTACCAGCCGACCAGGCCGAGCAGACCGGCGCCCAGCACCGCCCCGAGGATCCTCAGCCTGCGGTCCGTGCGCTCGTCCGTCGAGCGGCCGTAACGGTCCGCAGTCATGATCGTTCCCTTCGGCTTGGCGGCACCGGAATTTTCCCCGCCCCGATTCGGTCACTATAGAAGCCGCCCATCGTGCCGAATCATTGAGGATCGAGTCTTGACTGAGCAGCTGCGAATGATGGCCGTTCACGCCCACCCCGACGACGAGTCGAGCAAGGGCGCGGCCACGATGGCCAAGTACGTTTCCGAGGGGGTGGACGTGCTCGTCGTGACCTGCACGGGCGGGGAACGCGGCTCCATCCTCAACCCCAAGCTCCAGGGCGACACGTACATCGAGGAGCACATCCACGAGGTCCGCGCCCGCGAGATGGAAGAGGCGCGCGAGATCCTCGGCGTCAAGCAGGAGTGGCTCGGGTTCGTCGACTCGGGCCTCCCCGAGGGCGACCCGCTGCCCCCGCTCCCCGAGGGCTGCTTCGCCCTCGAGGACGTGGACACGGCCGCCGGCCGGCTGGTCAGGATCATCCGCGAGTTCCGTCCGCACGTCATCACGACGTACGACGAGAACGGCGGGTACCCGCACCCCGACCACATCATGACCCACAAGATCTCGATGGTCGCCTTCGACGCCGCGGGCGACCCCGAGAAGTACCCCGAGGCCGGCGAGCCCTGGCAGCCGTCCAAGCTCTACTACAACCAGGGCTTCAACCGCCCCCGCACGGAGGCCCTCCACCACGCGCTCCTCGAGCGCGGCATGGAATCCCCCTACGGCGAGTGGCTGAAGCGCTGGGACGAGTTCCAGCGGGCCGAGCGCACCCTGACCACGCATGTGCCGTGCGCGGACTTCTTCGAGATCCGCGACAAGGCGCTGATCGCGCACGCGACGCAGATCGACCCCGACGGCGGCTGGTTCCGCGTTCCGCTGGACCTCCAGAAGGAGGTCTGGCCGACCGAGGAGTACGAGCTCGCCAAGACGCTCGTCGACACCTCCCTCCCCGAGAGCGACCTCTTCGCGGGCATCCGGGACAATGCCTGATATGAGCGCTTCCCTGGCACACTTCGTTCCGCTGGCCGCCGAGCTGGACAAGGACAAGGTCACCCCCGGCGTCCTCGGCTTCCTCGTCTTCGCGGCACTCGCCGTCGGCGTGTGGCTCCTGATGAAGTCCATGAACCGGCACATGGGCCGCGTGAACTTCGAGGAGGCGCCGGCCCCGGCGGAGCACACGAAGAGCGCCTCCGGCGCCAAGGCCAAGCCCCAGGAGTAGCCGGCTCCGGCCCGCCGGACGTGGTGTCGCCGTTTCACGTCCGGCGGGCCGGAGCGTCCGGCCGAGGTGTGCCTGTACTGAGCTGTGCCTGTACTGAGCTGTGCCCGCGTCCTGAGCCGTACCCGGACTGCAGCCGTACCCGGACTGCAGCCGCGTCCGCCCTCAGTCGCCGGACGGGCCCGGGTCCACCGGCACCCCCATCACGTCACGGGCACGGCGGGGCGGGATCACGGCCGACGGCCAGGCGTGCCAGCCCGGTGTCCGCGACAGCAGCAGTGCCTCGGCGCTGTCCTCCAGCCCGGGGTCACGCGCCGGGTGGGCGTCCCTCAGCAGCTGGGCCAGTTCCTGCTGCGCGGCCGGCGGGGGCAGCAGCGTGCAGCGCAGGAAGCGAGCCCAGTCCGCGCCCCGGCGGTCTCCGTACGACGCGAACAGCGCCGCCGCCTCGGCGCACAGCTCCGACGCCTGCGCCGGGCGGCCGTTGCCGGCGTCGATCACCGCGAGCTCCAGACAGGTCCAGGCCTCCCCATGGGCCACACCGATACGGCGGAAGTCCGCGCGGGCGTCGACCAGGAGCTGGCGGGCGAAGCCGCTGTTGCGCAGATTGCCGGTGCGGGCCGCGCGCAGGTCGCGGGTGACCCGGCCGCAGTGATGCCGGGCACAGGCCAGCCCGTACACGTCCCGCATCCGGGAGAACATCGCCCGCGCCCGCTCCAGCTCGCGCACCGCCTGCTCCAGGTCCCCGCGTTCCTCCAGGGCCTGCCCCAGGTGGTACCGCGTCCATGCCTCGCCCCGCGCGTCCTCGGCCTCGCGGTGCCGGGACAGCGCCTCGCGCAGCCGGTCGACGGCCGGACCGGGGTCGCCCGCGACCAGCCGGGCCCGGGCCAGCTGGGTCAGCGCCCACGCCGCGCCGCGCTCGTCGTGCGTACGGCCGTACTGGTCCAGCGCCGTACGCAGCTCCGCCTCCGCCAGCGGCACCTCGCCCGTCCGCAGGCGCACCCGGCCCAGCTGCAGATGCGCCCACGCCTCACCGTGCACGGACTCGCTCGCCCTGTGCAGGGCGAGAGCGGTGTCCAGCAGGGTCAGCGCCTCGGCGAGATCGGCCCGGTCCCGCTCCACACCCGCCAGCGCGTGCAGCGACCAGGCCCGGTCACCGGCCAGCTCCTCCGCCGACTGCAGCGCGATCGCCTCGCGCAGCTTCGCTGCCGCCTCCGTCAGATTGCCCTGGTGGTGAAGGGTGATCCCGAGCGAGCACAACGCGAGCGCCGCGCCCGCGTCGTGGTCCGCCTCCTGGTAGAGGGAGACCACGGAGGACAGCGTCGTACGGGCCTTGTCCAGCTCGCCGAGCCGGCGGGCCGCGATCCCCGTGCGCAACTGCACGGACCGTACGAGCAGGCCGTGGTCGACGGCCTGCGTCAGCTCGGTGAGCTCGCCCAGGCGGTAGAGGTCGCCGCGCAGCAGGCAGTGGTCGCACAGGGCGTCCAGCAGCTTCAGCACGGTCTGCTGGTTGACGCCCTCCGCGTGGCGAAGTGTCGCCGTGATGAAACTCGACTCGTCGTCCAGCCAGGTCAGTGCCGCGTCGAGAGAGACGAAACCGTGCGCCCCGAACTGTCCGGCCCGGGTGGACGGTTTGCCGTCGACCATACGGATCACCGAGTCGGCCAGCTCCGCGTAGTCCCGGATCAGCCGCTCCTGCGCGGCGGCGATCTCCGGTGGCTCCTCCTCGTCCAGCAGACGCACGGCGACGAAGGACCGCACGGCCTCGTGCAGCCGGTAGCGGGTGCCCCGCACATGGTCGACGAGACCCGCCCGAGCCAGCTCGGCGAGCTGCCGCTGCGCCTCCTGCTCACCGGACTCCAGCAGCGCCGCGGCCGCGGACGGGCCCAGCGAGGCCCGTCCGGCCAGCGCCAGCCGGCGCAGCAGCCGGCGTTGTCGCTCGTCCAGTTCGCCGTAGCTCAGCCACAGCGCACCGTCGACCGGACCCGACGTCACGCCGTACCTCTCGAGCATGCGGACCAGCGCGTCCGCGGGGCGCCGGTCGAGCATCGGCCCGGCGATCCGCAGCGCCAGCGGCAGCCCGCCGCACAACTCCCGTATCCGCTCGGCCGCTTCCCCCGCCGACGGCAGCAGTTCCGCCGCGCCCGCCGCGTCCAGCGGCTCCACCGGCAGCCGGTGCACCCGGGCCGGGAGGTCGGCGGGCAGATTCAACGGCTCGGGAGCCGTGACCAGCACCAGGCTGTCGGAGCGCTCCGGGATCAGCGCACGGACCTGCTCGGCGTCCGAGGCGTCGTCGAGGACGACCGTGACCGGCAGCCCGGTCAGATGCTGGTGGTACAGCTCGCCGATCCGGCGGACCTGCTGCTCCTGCGAGGTGCGCTCACGGAACAGCAGCCGCTCGCGCGGGGCGCCCAGCCGGTTCAGCAGATGCAGCAGGGCGTCCCGGGTGGACAGCGGTGGATCCTGGTTGCCGGTACCCCGCAGATCGACCACACAGGCGCCCCGGAAGCGGTCCTTCAGCCGGTGCGCGGCCCGTACGGCGAGAGTGGTGCGGCCCGAGCCGGGCGCGCCGTGCAGCACCACGACCGTCGGCCGTGATCCGTCGGCCTCGCTCACCCACTCGGTGATCCTGGCCAGTTCGGCCTGTCGGCCAACGAACGGGCCGGTCGGCTCGGGCAGTTGACCGAAGGACTGCGCGAGCACCCCGCGCCTGCGGGCCTCCGCGCTCCGCTCGGGGCGCGGGGGCGTGGCCTTCACGGCCTCGGCCGACACCCGCTGCTGCTCCAGGAACGGCCGTATGCCCCGCACCTCCAGCGCCGTCAGCCAGGCCAGCCTGAGCTGCTCGGCCGCGCCGTCGCCGCGGTGCGCGGCCGGCCGGTGCACCGCGGTCGCCCCGGCCGCCGCCGCTCCGGCCACCGCGACGGCCGCGCCGGCACCGAGCGCGGTCCCGAGGCTCGTGCCCAGCGCCAGATCCGCGCCCAGCGCCGCGACCGCCCCGGCCGCCGTGACCAGCGCTGCCGTCCCGGCCCGCTCGCCGAGGGACGGCGGCGCGGCTTCCGCCTCCTCCAACGCCCGCACATACGCGGCGTACTCCTCGGCCGCGTTCGCCGCCATGGCATCCAGTGCCGCCCGCCCGCGCGCAAGCAGCGGCCCGGCCTCGGCCCGCCCTCCGGATCGCTGTACCTCGTCCTCCACGGCCCGCGCCAACACCCGCTCGGCCTCGGCCCGATTGCTGTCCCGCATATGCGTTCCCCCTCGCACGAAACAGTTCCCGGACCAGTGTCCGCCGGGACCTCCGAGGGCGCGAGGGAGCGTGCCGCCCCCACCGGCGGACGGCGGCGCGCGTCAGGGCGAGAGCCGGTCCTCCGGCGCGAGCAGCTCCGCGAGGCTCAGCTGCGGGGGCTTCCGGTCGCGGCTCGCGGCGTGGTCCAGGAAACGGTCGTCGAGCGCCAGGTGATACGTCTCGACGTAGTACGCGAGGTCCGAGCCCCGGAACCAGGTCCCGTCGGTTGGTGCGGACAGAGTGCAGGCCGGAAGAGCTGTTGGAGTCGATCGAGGGGCGCGTCGATGCCCGCGGGGACGCGGTGCTCGCCGCCGTGGCCGACCAGGCCGCGGAGCGGGGCGCAGAGGTCACTGTGTTCACCTCTGACGTCGACGACATGACAAAGCCGCTGTCCGGCCGACCCGTGGAGATCGAACAGGTCTGACGGTCTGGGGCAGGATGGACCCATGGCGAACCACTTGGCCCATGAGACCTCTCCGTACCTTCTCCAGCACGCCGAGAATCCGGTCGACTGGTGGCCCTGGGCGCCCGAGGCCTTCGAGGAGGCGCGGGAGCGTGGGGTGCCGGTGGTGCTGAGCGTCGGGTACAGCTCCTGCCACTGGTGCCATGTCATGGCTCACGAGAGCTTCGAGGACGACGTCACCGCCGCCTACATGAACCGGCACTTCGTCTCCGTCAAGGTCGACCGCGAGGAGCGACCCGACGTCGACGCGGTGTACATGGAGGCCGTGCAGGCCGCCACCGGGCAGGGTGGCTGGCCGATGACCGTTTTTCTGACGCCCGACGCGGAGCCGTTCTACTTCGGGACGTATTTCCCGCCGGAGCCGCGGCACGGGATGCCGTCCTTCCGGCAGGTGCTGGAGGGTGTGCAGCGGGCCTGGGAGGGGCGGCGGGACGAGGTCGGGGAGGTCGCCTCGAAGATCACCCGGGACCTGGCCGGGCGGGAGCTGGCCTACGGCAGGCTGGAGCTGCCCGGCGAGGAGGTCGTGGCGTCGGCGCTGCTGGGGCTGACCCGGGACTACGACGCGCGGTACGGCGGGTTCGGCGGGGCGCCGAAGTTCCCGCCGTCGATGGTGCTGGAGTTCCTGCTCCGGCACACCGCCCGCACGGGGGCCGAGGGTGCGCTGCAGATGGCGGCGGACACCTGTGAGGCCATGGCCCGCGGCGGTGTCTACGACCAGCTCGGAGGCGGCTTCGCGCGGTACTCCGTGGACCGGATGTGGCAAGTGCCGCACTTCGAGAAGATGTTGTACGACAACGCGCTGCTGTGTCGGGTGTACGCCCACCTCTGGCGGGCCACCGGCTCAGATCTGGCGCGCCGTGTCGCGCTGGAGACCGCGGACTTCATGGTGCGGGAACTGCGCACTCCCGAGGGCGGGTTCGCGTCCGCGTTGGACGCCGACAGCGAGGACGCGCACGGGCGGCACACGGAGGGCGCGTACTACGTCTGGACGCCGGAGCAGCTGTGCGAGGTGCTGGGGGAGGAGGACGCGGAGTTCGCGGCGCGGTACTTCGGGGTGACCGCGGAGGGGACCTTCGAAGAGGGCGCCTCGGTGCTGCAACTCCCGCAGGCGGCGGGCATGGGGGCACCTCCCACGCCGGAGGCTGTGGGGGAGGACGCGGAGAAGGCCGCGGACATCAGGCGGCGGCTGCTGGCGGCCCGTGAGGAGCGGCCCCGTCCCGGCCGGGACGACAAGGTCGTCGCCGCCTGGAACGGGCTGGCGATCGCCGCGCTCGCCGAGACCGGTGCGTACTTCGACCGTCCGGATCTGGTCGAGCGGGCCACCGAGGCCGCCGATCTGCTGGTGCGGCTGCACATGGACGAGAGCGCCCGGCTGGCCCGTACGTCCATGGGCGGCCGGGCGGGTACGCACGCCGGAGTGCTGGAGGACTATGCCGATGTCGCGGAGGGTTTCCTGGCGCTGACCGCCGTGACCGGTGAAGGCGTGTGGCTGGACTTCGCGGGCCTCCTGCTGGACATCGTGCTGGACCGGTTCACCGGCGCGGAGGGCCAGTTGTACGACACCGCGCACGATGCGGAGCGGCTGATCC
This sequence comes from Streptomyces sannanensis, assembly GCF_039536205.1. Classification (GTDB taxonomy): domain Bacteria; phylum Actinomycetota; class Actinomycetes; order Streptomycetales; family Streptomycetaceae; genus Streptomyces; species Streptomyces sannanensis. Next base: position 4,275,680 of record NZ_BAAAYL010000001.1, read on the forward strand.
GCCGTCCGCAGGACCCCACCGACAATGCCACGCCCTCCGGCTGGACGGCTGCCGCCGCGGCCCTGCTGTCGTACGCCGCCCACACCGGCTCCGAGATCCATCGCACCGCCGCCGAGCGGGCGTTGGGCGTGGTCGGGGCGCTCGGCGGGCGGGCGCCGCGCTTCATCGGCTGGGGGCTGGCCGCGGTGGAGGCCGCGCTGGACGGGCCGCGCGAGGTGGCTGTGGTCGGTCACCGGGACGACGAGGCGACGGCGGCGCTGCATCGCACGGCGTTGCTGGGGACGGCGCCCGGCGCGGTGATCGCGGTGGGCGCACCGGGGAGTACGGAGCTTCCGCTTCTGGCCGGCCGGCCGCTGGTCGGGGACCGTCCCGCGGCCTATGTCTGCCGGCACTTCGTGTGCGCGGCGCCGGTGACCGATCCCGCGGACCTGGAGCGTGAACTCGGTCCGGCTGGAGGTGTCCACGGCGCTTGACGCGTCAGGGGCGGCTCGGTGCTCTCAGAGTTCCAGGCCGCCCTTCAACGTGTCCAGGGCGCCGTCGACCAGCTCGATCAGATCGTCCTGGAAGCCCCGCTCGCCCCAGTAGACGGTCACCTCGCGCAGTGCGCCCAGCACCGCCGCGGTGAAGACCCGCAGCGCCACATCGTCGGGCGCCCGGCCGGTGCGCTCGGCGAGCGCGTGCACCAGCATCTGCGCGGTGTCCGTCATGGTCTCGGTCATCCGCGCCCGGATGGCCGGGACCTCCACCATCAGCCGGGTGCGCTGGATCAGCTCGTCGTGTTCGTTCTCGAGGAACATCCTCAGCGCGCACGTCATGATGAACCGCAGGGACTCCAGCGGCGGTTCGTCCGCCGGCCGGGACCGCAGCACTTGCAGCATCGCCGGGTCGTACTCGTCCGTGAGGACGATGTCCTCCTTGGCCGGGAAGTACCGGAACACTGTGGACGGCGAGACCTCGGCCGCTTCGGCGATCTGCTCGACGGTGGTCGCCTCGTACCCCTGCTCGGCGATCAGCCGGTAGGTGGCCCGGCGGATCGCGATGCGTGTCTTGAGCTTCTTGCGCTCGCGCAGGCCCATCGGGGGCTGACGGTCCTCGAGCCGGAGATCGGGGGTACGGGTGGTGGCGGCCATGCGGTCATTGTCGGACATCCGCGGTGGCCGCCGCGACATCGCCGTCCGCCGGCGCAGGGCGGGGCCGTGCGGCCGGCAGGGCCACCGCGACCAGCAGGGCGCCGGCCAGGGCCACCACCCCGCTGACCAGCAGTACCAGGCTCATGCCGTGGACATACGCGGAGTCCGCCGCCTCCACGAGCTGCGGGAGACCGGCCTCGGCGGCCAGCTGGTGGGCGGCGACCACCGAGTCGGTGGCGGCGTGCGGCGTCCCGTCGGGCAGCCGGTCCGTGTACGCCGAGGCCAGCAGCGAGCCCAGCAGGGCGACCCCGACGGCGGCGCCCACCTGCCGTACGGTCATCAGCAGTCCGGAGCCGCTGCCCGCACGTTCGGCGGGCAGTGCGTCGAGCGCGCTCGTCATGGGCGGCACGATGGCGAAGCCGAAGCCGAAGCCCGCGATCGACAGCCACAGCGCGGTGAAGCCGTAGCCGCTGTCCGCCGTCGTGCGGGTGCCGAGCAGCGCCGCGAAGGCGAACACCGCGAGCCCCGCGACGATCACCCCGCGCGGCCCGAACCTCTGTACGGCAGCCGGGGCGCCCTTGGCCGCGATGAGCAGGCCGCCCATCATCGGCAGCATCCGCACCCCGGTCGCGAAGGCGTCGTAGCCCAGCACGCCCTGGAGATATGTGGGCAGGACGAACAGCAGGCCGGTCAGTACGAACATCACCAGCGTCGCGGCGAGGGTGTTGACCAGAAAGCCGCGGTGGCCGAGCAGCGACATGTCGAGCATCGGGCGCGGGACGCGGCGTTCCCGGACGAGGAGGGCCGTCAGCAGTACCGCGCCGGCCGCGAACATCGTGAGCATCACCGGGTCGCCCCAGCCGCGCTCCGGTGCCTCGATGATCCCGTAGATCAGTGCGCCGAGGCCCGACGCGGTGAGCGCGGTGGAGAGCGCGTCGACCTTGGGCGAGGCGGGGTCGCGTGTTTCGGGCAGCAGGAAGACGCAGGCGGTGATGCCGATGGCGGCCATCGGGACGTTGATCAGGAAGACCGAGCCCCACCAGAAGTGGTCGAGCAGCCAGCCGCCGACGATCGGGCCGAGCGGCAGCCCCAGCGCGGAGGCCGCGGAGACGATGCCGACCGCCTTGGGGCGTTCCTCCGGAGTGAAGAGCGAGGGCAGTACGGCCAGGGCGAGCGGTGTGACGAGCGCACCGCCGACGCCCATCACCGCGCGGGCGGCGATGACCGGCGCGACGCTGTCGGCGAGTGCTCCGACGACCGAGCCGGCCAGAAAGATCCCGAGGCCGGCGATGAGCATCCGGCGGCGGCCGAAGCGGTCGCCGAGGAGTCCGGCCGGAAGCATCAGCGAGGCGAAGACGACGATGTAGGCGTCGGCCATCCATTGCTGTTCGCCCGTGGTGGCGCCCAGCTGTCGGGCCATGGTCGGGAAGGCCACGTTGAGGATCGTCATGTCGAAGCCGAGCACCAGCATGCTCGCGACCATGGCGCCCAGGGCCCACCAGCGGCGGTCCATGCCCGCTCACCTCCTCACGAACAGGGCTTAAGAGTCGATATCAAATGCCAGTAACTCTCAAAAAAGAGTGTCCGTCAATGCTGAAGGGCCGCGGCAGGAGTGCCGCGGCCCTTGGAGGAGGGGGGAAGCGCAGGTCAGGCGTGCTGGTAGGCCACCAGTGAGATGCCGATGTAGTGGACGACGAACGCGGCCAGGGTGAAGGAGTGGAACACCTCGTGGAAGCCGAACCAGCGCGGAGAGGGGTTCGGGCGCTTCATGCCGTAGATCACTCCGCCCACGCTGTAGAGCAGTCCGCCGGCGATCACCAGTACCAGGACCGCGATCCCGCCGGTGCGCATGAAGTCCGGCAGGAAGAAGACCGCGGCCCAGCCCATCGCGATGTAGCAGGGGGTGTAGAGCCAGCGCGGGGCGCCGACCCAGAAGACCCGGAAGGCTATGCCGGCGGCGGCGGCCACCCATACGGCCCAGAGCAGGGCCTCACCCTTGGCCTCCGGGAGGAGCAGCAGGGTGAGTGGGGTGTAGGTGCCCGCGATGATCAGGAAGATGTTGGCGTGGTCCAGTCTGCGCAGCACCGCGGTGGCCCGTGGTCCCCAGTTGCCGCGGTGGTAGAGCGCGCTCACGCCGAAGAGCAGGCAGGCGGTCAGTACGTAGATGCCGCATGCCACCCGGCCGCGTGTGCTGTCCGCCAGCGCGGTGAGCACCAGTCCCGCGATCAGGACGGCGGGAAACATGCCGGCGTGCAGCCAGCCGCGGAGCCTGGGCTTCACCTGATCAGTCATGGCCCGCATGCTATCTACGCACCCGTAGGTTACGTATACGTACTGTCGGGGTGACGGACAGTCCTACAAGTGGTAATGCTCACGTGAGAGGTCCTCTGGACATATGGGCGTAATGCACGGATGATCAGATGAGTGCGGTCGGCACCGGATGAGCGCCAGAAGTGACAATGCCGTGAAGCATCCGGGTCGCAGCCCCCACGGGGCAACAAATAAACAAAAACCCCTCAACAAGGAGCAATCGTGGCGCGCGACAACGCGGCTCCCGCTTCCGTACCCACCCATCACCAGGAGCTGATCTCCTGGGTCGACGAGATCGCAGCTCTGACCCAGCCCGACCGTGTCGTGTGGTGCGACGGCTCGGAGGCCGAGTACGAGCGGCTGTGCGAGGAGCTCGTCGCCAAGGGCACGTTCAAGAAGCTCGACCCGGTCAAGCGCCCGAACTCCTACTACGCCGCCTCCGACCCGACGGACGTGGCGCGTGTCGAGGACCGCACCTTCATCTGCTCCGAGAAGGAGGAGGACGCGGGCCCGACCAACCACTGGAAGGCCCCGGCGGAGATGAAGGCCATCTTCGCGGGCGAGCAGGGCATCTTCCGCGGCTCCATGCGCGGCCGCACCATGTACGTCGTGCCCTTCTGCATGGGCCCCGTCGGCTCGCCGCTGTCCGCGATCGGCGTCGAGATCACCGACTCCGCCTACGTCGCCGTCTCCATGCGCACCATGACCCGTATGGGCCAGGCCGTCCTCGACGAGCTCGGCGAGGACGGCTTCTTCGTCAAGGCCGTCCACACCCTCGGCGCTCCGCTCGCCGAGGGCGAGGCCGACGTTCCGTGGCCGTGCAACTCCACCAAGTACATCTCGCACTTCCCCGAGGCCCGTGAGATCTGGTCCTACGGCTCCGGCTACGGCGGCAACGCCCTGCTCGGCAAGAAGTGCTACGCCCTGCGCATCGCGTCCGTCATGGCCCGCGACGAGGGCTGGCTGGCCGAGCACATGCTGATCCTCAAGCTGACCCCGCCGCAGGGTGAGGCCAAGTACGTCGCCGCGGCCTTCCCGTCCGCCTGTGGCAAGACCAACCTCGCCATGCTGGAGCCCACGATCTCCGGCTGGACCGTGGAGACCATCGGTGACGACATCGCCTGGATGCGCTTCGGCGAGGACGGCCGCCTCTACGCGATCAACCCCGAGGCCGGCTTCTTCGGCGTCGCGCCCGGCACCGGCGAGCACACCAACGCCAACGCCATGAAGACCATGTGGGGCAACGCGGTCTTCACCAACGTCGCGCTGACCGACGACGGCGACGTGTGGTGGGAGGGCATGACCGAGGAGCTGCCCAAGCACCTCATCGACTGGAAGGGCAACGACTGGACGCCGGAGTCCGAGGCCCCGGCCGCCCACCCGAACGCCCGCTTCACCGTCCCCGCCTCCCAGTGCCCGATCATCGCGCCGGAGTGGGAGGACCCGAAGGGTGTGCCGATCTCGGCGATACTCTTCGGTGGCCGCCGCGCGTCCGCCGTCCCGCTGGTGACCGAGTCCTTCAACTGGCAGCACGGCGTCTTCCTCGGCGCGAACGTCGCCTCCGAGAAGACCGCCGCCGCCGAGGGCAAGGTCGGCGAGCTGCGCCGCGACCCGTTCGCCATGCTGCCGTTCTGCGGCTACAACATGGGCGACTACATGGCCCACTGGATCAAGGTCGGCAAGAGCGCCGACCAGTCCAAGCTGCCGAAGATCTACTACGTCAACTGGTTCCGCAAGAACGACGCCGGCAAGTTCGTCTGGCCGGGCTTCGGCGAGAACAGCCGTGTCCTGAAGTGGATCGTCGAGCGCCTGGACGGCAAGGCCGAGGGCGTCGAGACCCCCATCGGCATCCTGCCGGCCAAGGGCACCCTGGACACCGAGGGCCTGGACCTGTCGGAGTCGGACCTCGACTTCCTGCTGAAGGTCGACACCGACGTCTGGCGCGAGGAGGCCGCTCTGGTCCCCGAGCACCTCAACACCTTCGGTGACCACACGCCGAAGGAGCTGTGGGACGAGTACAACGCCCTGGTCGAGCGTCTCGGCTGAGTCTTCCCGCAAGACCCACGCGGTGGGTGACATCCGCCCTGACCAGTGGTGTCATCACGAACCCGCCGCGTGACCGGCCCCCGGAGCCCCCTCACGGCCCCGGGGGCCGGAATTTTTTGGACTCATCCGGCGGTCGCCGCCGACGGCACGTGGTCCGGCACTGACCCGCCGCGCACCGGCCCTCGGGTTTACGCACCCGGGGGCCGGCTGCGGTCCTCCGGGTAGGTGGTGTCCACCTCATGGGTGCCGCCCGGGATGGGGCCGGTGGAGGGGCTTGCGGCGGTGCCGGTCGTGGACCAGAAGTCGGAGCGCACGTTGGGGTACGGGATCTCCTGTCCCGCGTAGTTCGGGCCGTTGGGCTTGGTCGTCGGCTCGGCGACCTCGGACTCCTGCACGCAGGGGGTCTGCACCTCGAAGAAGGCCTGGCCCTTGGCGCCGATGGTCAGGTCGATCTGGAAGTCCTCGGGTGTCCGGGCGAAGATCGCCGGGTTCTCGGGATCCGTGTTCACCGAGGTGATCGTGTAGCCGCTCTTCTTCCAGAACCGCTCGATCACGCCGAGAAGGCTGCCGCGTCGCTGCTCGGAGATGATCGTCATCACCGCACGCCGACGGTTCACGACGCAGTTGCCTGCCGTGGTGACGTGGTGGGACCAGTGGATCTCCGGTACGACCGCCTTGATGGTGGCGTCCAGCATCGCGTCGGCCCGCTCGGCTGCTTCCTGCATGTTCATGCTTGCTGCGGCTCCTTTCTTCTCCGTGCCGTCTCCCAGCATTCCGCACCCCGCGACGAGCGCTCCTGCCGTCGTGATCGGGACTGCCATGCGCAGGACCCGCTTCATTCGCCTCATCGGTGCCTTTCGTGCGTGATGCCGCCGTGCCCGGAGACGATCCGGGCCATATTGTCCGCGGACACCCGGTCCAGCTCGGGCGTGAAGTACTGGGAGTGTGCGTCGAAGCCGCCCAGGTCCATGATCGGGCGCGGGCCGTCGTCGACCAGGAAGCGCTGCGCGCCGAACGCCTTGCTCGCCGGGTCCTTGCCGAAGTAGAGATCGTCGTCGCCCGGGTCGGCGATGTCGCCCGCGACATACGCCCCGACCGGACCCAGGAGGCCGAAGCCGATGACACCGGCCACGCTCTGCAGCTTCGACGGCAGCTTCGTCACCAGGTCGTTGTCCGCCGCCCCCACGAAGACGTGGTCCCGGCTCACACCCAGATCCTCGGCCTTGTCCACGCCGACGCCAGGGCTGCCGACCAGGATGATGTCGTCCACACCCGGGATTCCGTGCTCCTGCCTGGCCGCCGTACCGACCGTGAGCGAGCCGTAGGAGTGCCCGATGGCGGTGATGTGGGGGTCGAGGTTCTCGTTCGTGGCCGAGAGTCCGGTCATGAAGCGGTTGTAGGCGGGCGCTCCCCGTTCGGCGTCCCCCGTGCTCATGACGTCCACGTTCTGCGGCGCGTCATAGCCGAGCCAGACGATCGAGGCGCTGGACCGGTCGTATTTCTGTGCGCCGAGGGCGGTGTCACGGGCCCGCTTCATCGTGCCGTCGACGAAATCGCCGTCCAGCTTGGTGCCCAGCCCCGGCACGTACGCCGACACGTTCTGCGCGGTGTCCGGGTTGCCGTACGAGACGATGGCCCGGCCGTTGCCCTCGTCCCCGATGCCCAGCAGGAAGATCGGCGGATAGTCCGGCTCGTTCAGCTTCTCCTGCATCTTCCGCAGCGCGTCCAGCTTCGTACCCGCGTCGTCGTCGTGGCTGCGCCCCAGTTCGTCCATCAGGATCGGCAGGTAGCGCCGGTTCGCCTCGTCGCGGGAGGCGGCCGGGATCCCGTCGAGATTGCCGATCAGGTCCGGCGCGACCTTCAGGTACTCCTGCCGCTGCTCCTCGGTGAGCCCGTCCCACCATGCCTTGCGCTCCGCCGGGGACGTGTCCTCGGGGATGCCGCGCGCCAGGTAGTCGCTCGCCGTGGACCGGACGTCCGCCGTGTCGTGGGCCGCGTCCCTCAGCGTGGCGTCCGTGACGTCCAGGCCCTTGGCGGCCTTGAGTTCCCCCAGGGTCTTCGCGTACTTGCCGTCGATCTCGTGCGCGGACCGCACCGCCCGGGCTATGCGGTCGGCTATGTCCTGGGCCTTCGCCGCGTTCGGGTCGGGCTTGAGGATGCCGGGTCCGTACCGGCCGAGCGGCGGCGCCTCCAGCGGCAGACGGGAGTTGCCGTGGGCCGAGCCGCCCGCGTACTCGCGCGGGCCGAGGAGGGTGTCCTGCGTGGAGGCCGGATAACTGACGGAGCCGTCCGGGTGGACGGTGAACTTCAGCTCCTCGGCGTCCTGGAGGGCGTCCTTCAACTGCCGCTGAGGGGCGGCCAGGTCGGCGGCCAGACCGTTGAGGGCCGTGCGGACCAGACCGCACTCGGTGTGCAGGTACTGGAAGTTCCGGCTCAGCCGGGTCAGCTGCCCCACGGCTTTCTCCGCGGACTCGCTCTCCTGGGTCTCCCGCAGCTTGGCGGTCATCGCCTTGTCGACTCGTCCGCGGTCGGTGTCCGACCTCCCGGAGACCTCGTTCCAGGCGTCCGCCGCCTCCGTGAGCTCGGACAGTTCGAGATCGCGCAGCTGCTGCCAGGTCAGGGTGCTCCCGCTCACCGGTGCTCACCCGACTTCGCCACGGCCCGGACCGACTGCCCGACCTCGTCGTCCGTCTCGCCCATCTCCTTGGCGACCGTCGCCAGCGAGCCCTGGAGAGATCCGCACTCGTCCCGGACGGCGGTGAGCCGGTCCTCCCACGAGTCCAGTACGGAGGTCAGCGCGGCCAGCGACGACAGGCCGGTGAGGCCCGAGGTGGCGCCCTCGTGTCCGGGGCGCAGTCGGCTGCGGCTCTGCTCGGTGCTGGTGCGCAGGTCACCGGCGGTGCCGGAGGCACTCGTCCAAGGCCCATGACTGTGCTTCAGCTCTCCACCGCCCGCAGAACCGCCGGAGCCGTCTGCCGCGGCGGAGGCCAGGGACATGCGCGCCTCCCGGGCGCCGCCGGGCGTCGGCGTTCTCGGCACCGACGCCATGTCCAGCAGTTCCTGCAGGCTTTCCGAGTAGGACACGCCCCATCCCCCCGTCGGCGTCCTTGTGTTCGGACGTGTGATCACGTGCCGGAGACGTTAGCAAGGGGGTGACGCGGCGGGGCCGCATCCTCAGAACTGGCTGTACCCGTCCAGGAACGACCCGATACGCGTCACCGCGTCCGTCAGGTCCTCCACCGTCGGCAGTGTCACGATCCGGAAGTGATCGGGCTCCGGCCAGTTGAAGCCGGTGCCGTGCACCACCATGATCTTCTCGGCCCGCAGCAGATCGAGGACCATCTGCCGGTCGTCCTTCAGCTTGTAGACCTTCGGGTCGAGCCTCGGGAACAGATACAGCGCGCCCTTCGGCTTCACGCACGTCACGCCCGGGATCCGCGTCAGCAGCTCGTAGGCCGTGTCGCGCTGCTCCAGCAGCCGCCCGCCCGGCAGCACCAGCTGCTCGATCGACTGCCGGCCGCCGAGCGCGGTGGCCACGCCGTGCTGCGAGGGCATGTTCGCGCACAGCCGCATATTGGCGAGGACCGTCAGCCCCTCGATGTACGAGGAGGCGTGCTCCTTCGGGCCGCAGACCGCCAGCCAGCCGGCGCGGTAGCCGGCCACCCGGTAGTTCTTGGACAGGCCGTTGAAGGTCAGCACCATCAGATCGGGGGCGACCACGGCGGTCGGGGTGTGCGTGGCACCTTCGTAGAGGATCTTGTCGTAGATCTCGTCGGAGCAGACCACCAGATTGTGGCGCCGCGCGATATCCGTGAGCCCGCGCAGCATCTCCTCGTCGTACACCGCACCCGTCGGATTGTTCGGGTTGATGATGACGATCGCCTTGGTGCGGTCGGTGATCTTGCGCTCGATGTCCGCCAGGTCCGGCATCCAGTCGGACTGCTCGTCGCAGCGGTAGTGCACGGCCGTACCGCCGGAGAGTGAGACGGCGGCGGTCCACAGCGGATAGTCCGGGGCCGGTACGAGCACCTCGTCGCCGTCGTCGAGCAGCGCCTGCATCGACATCACGATCAGCTCGGAGACGCCGTTGCCGAGGTAGATGTCCTCGACATCCAGCTCGATGCCCTTGGTCTGGTAGTGCTGCATCACCGCGCGGCGCGCGGACAGCAGCCCCTTCGCGTCGCCGTAGCCGTGTGCTCCGGACAGATTGCGGAGCATGTCCTCCAGAATCTCCGGCGGGCACTCGAACCCGAACGCGGCGGGGTTGCCGGTGTTGAGCTTGAGGATGCGATGACCAGCTGCTTCGAGCCGCATCGCCTCCTCGAGCACCGGGCCCCGGATCTCGTAACAGACGTTGGCGAGCTTCGTCGACTGGATCACCTGCATGTCCGGGAGCTTACGGCTCCCTCCCTGTGAACGCTTCGTGTTTTGCGCCACGTGGCCCATTGGAATTGTCCGGATTGGTTCCCCATGTCCGGCGGGCGGCCTTTCCGTCCGGGTTCCGCCACTACGGCAGGGGGTGGCGCAGCGCCGCCAGGCTGCCCTCGTCCGGCAGGTGGACCCAGCCCTCGACCGCGGCGGCGCGGGCGTCCGCCTCGGTCGCGGGGCCGGCCGTGAGGCCCAGGGCCACGGCACGGGCCACGAGCGCCGCGATCAGCGCGTCGAAGGCGTGCTCGCTCGTGTCGTACGCCGCCCGCTCCGCGGCCCCGCAGCGCAGCCAGGGCGCCGCGGCGCACAGCTCCGTCATCGACCGCTCCGGCCCCAGCCCCCACCGGCGGCGCGCCGCCGCGGGGTAGACCTCGGTGACCTGTCCCGTACCGGCGCGCTCCACGGGGCGGCCCAGGGCGGCGAGCCCGTCGGCCAGATGCGCCCAGCGAGCCGCCGCCGCGCCCAGCCGGTCGAAGGCCACCGTCAGCGGGTAACGGCCGGTCGCCTCCCGTACGACCAGGTCGGTACGGCGGAAGCGCATCGTGGCGCGGTGCGTCGCGCTGTCCGTGCCACGGCCCGGCCAGGGGCGTCCTTCCGTGTGGGCGGCGACCGCTTCGACGAAGGCGACCGGCCAGCCGAAGGGGCAGTCCACCCCCACCCGGTCGTCGTCCGCCAAGCCGGTGATCAGGGCGAGCAGCTCGTCGTCACCGCACCGTAGCCGCGGGGGCGTGACCCTTGCCGTCCCGTCGTCCGCCCAGTCGACGACGGCGGCCGCGGTCGTCTTCGGGCTCGCGGCGAGATCGATACCGAGGGTGCGCATGGGTCCATCATCCGGTCCGCCCTGTCGGGTGCGTGACTTTGCCACCCCTTCCGCGTTCATACAGCGTATGAGCGACCTGTACGGCTTCGAGATCGAGCCAGAGGTGCGGGCCTGGCTGGAGGGCCTGGGCGGCCACGACTACAAGCGTGTGGACGAGGTCGCCGGCCTGCCGGCAGAGCTGGGGCCCGAGCTGGGTGGACCGTGGGCGGACCACCTTGACGGACAGGTGTGGGAACTGCGTCTCCGCTTTCGGGACATCGCACCGCGGATCACTTACTGGATCAAGCCGAACCGGACGATCGTGCTGCTCACCGTGTTCCGCAAGACCAAACAGCACGATCAGGCCCAGATCGACCGGGCCGTGCGCGCCCAGAAGCTCTGCGAGAGCGAGCATCATGGACCAGTGATCGCGACCTATGAGAGGCAGGCATGATGGCTGGGCAGCACAGCCGGTGGACGCCGTCGGGTATCGACACGGACGATCCCGAACGGATTGCCATCCGTGAGGCCCTGGCCTTCGGTAAGGCGCTGTACGACCGCCGTACCGTGCTCGGTCTGAGCGCGGCGGAGCTGGCTGAACGCGCAGGTATGACACAGGACGACATCGAGTGCATCGAAGAGGGCGGCACGGAACCGACTGTGGCGCTGCTCAGGATCCTCGCTGCCGCGCTGGACGCGGATGTTCGCCTCACTCCCGGGCACGACCTCGGCTCGCTCTGGTTCGAGGCGCGCGCCGCATAGCAGGCGTGGCGTTCCGGTCCGCCCCCGCTTTCTCACAGTGCGCTGTCCGGCAGCCGGATGTCCTCCGGCAGGACGATGCCGAAGTCCTCGGCGAGGACACGCAGCACCTCGGCCCCGTCGGAGAGTTCGCGCTTGGTGCGGGTGCCGTCGGCGTGGGCCTCGACCAGAATGCGCCTGCGGAGGATCAGACGACGGTCCTCCGAGGACCGCTGTGCGTACAGCATCCGGGTGAAGGGCGAGCGCGGGTTGGCTCCGACGTGCCAGTTGAAGACCTCGAAGTCCGGTGCCTCGCACGGCTCCAGGGTGAAGGCGTACTGGTCCTTCCAGACGCCGTCCTCGTGCGTCTGGAAGACCCACAGCTCCAGCGGGCCGTTGTGCGGCTCGTGCATATACCGGTGGCGGCGGTTGCCCCCGGTGAACTCCGTGTCCGTGACCAGCGGCGCCGGCTCGACGAGCGCGCCGCCGGCGCCGAAGCCCACATCGGCGATGTACGGCCCGTCCTCGCCGGGCACGTCGACGAGCAGCAGCATGTGCGTCCGCGGACGCGGCTGCCCGGGATCCGCTCCCACTCGGACCCGGGCGCTCAGTCCCGTGACACCGAAACCGAAGACCGAGAGGACCGCGGCGAACAGGGTGTTGTGCTCATAGCAGTAGCCGCCGCGGGGGCTTCCGACCAGCTTGTGCTGCAGGTCGGTGAGGTCGAGCGAGGGCGCGGAGCCGAGTAGCGGCTGCAGGTTCTCGAAAGGGATGCCGTACATGTGCGCGCGGTGCAGGGACCGCAGCGTGGCGAGATCCGCCCGGCGTTCGCCGGACCATTCGGTCCGGGCCAAGTAGGCGTCGAGGTCGAGTTGTCGAGTGTCATGCGTATCAGCCATGAGGCAACGGTATGTGTCCTGGCACATACCTTGTCGGCCGTGTCCCGAGCCCTTAAGAATGCACATGACAATCCGAAGAGACCCTTCGGACACTCATGTCGCAAGAGGGGACCCCCACATGAAGAAACCGCTCGTTGGCGCGCTCCTCGGCCTCGTGCTCGCCGGGGCAGGCGTGGCACCCGCGGTCGCAGCCCCGGCCACCGCCCCCGCCGCCGCTCCGGACCGGGCCACCGCCCAGGCCGTGACGGTCGACTTCGCCGGCACGGTCGCGCTGAGCAACTGTTCCGGCTCGGTCGTCAAGATGCCCGGCTCCCAGCCGAACGACCCGGCGCTGGTGCTGTCCAACGGTCACTGCCTGGAGACCGGTTTCCCGGCCGCGGGCCAGGTCATCGTCGACCAGCCGTCCAGCCGTTCCTTCACCCTGCTCAACTCCACGGGCGGCAGGGCGGGAACGGTGCGCGCGAGCAAGATCTCGTACGCGACGATGACCGACACCGACATCTCGCTCTACCAGCTCACCAGCACCTACGCGCAGATCGAGAGCAAGTACGGCATCAAGGCGCTGGAGATAAGCGCCGACCACCCCGTGCAGGGCACCGCCATCAAGGTCGTCTCCGGCTACTGGAAGCGCATCTACAGCTGCAACATCGACGGCTTCGTGTACCGGATGAAGGAGGGCGGATGGACCTGGAAGGACTCGGTCCGCTACACCTCCTCCTGCAACACCATCGGCGGCACCTCCGGCTCGCCGGTGATCGACACCGCCACCGGCAAGGTCGTCGCCGTCAACAACACGGGTAACGAGAGCGGCCAGAGCTGCACCGTCAACAACCCCTGCGAGGTCGACGAGGCCGGCAATGTGACCGTGCGCCAGGGCATCAACTACGCCCAGCAGACCTACTGGCTCGTCGGATGCATGGGCACCGGCAACAAGGTCGACCTGAGCCGCCCCGGCTGCGTCCTCCCGAAGCCGTAACGACGCTCAGAAGAACGTACGGATGTAGTCCGTGACCGTGCCGTCCGCCTCGACCAGCGGGATCAGCTGCCACTTGTCGAAGGACGTGCACGGGTGCGACAGGCCCAGTCCGACCCAGTCGCCGACCTCCAGCCGCGCGTCCTCGGAGGTCCGCAGCCAGGCGTGCTGGTCGGACAGGGCGGTGACCTCGATGCCGTCCGCCGGGCGGATCGATCCGTCGCGGGCGTCGCGCACGACCCGGGCCTCGGGAAGGCCCAGGTCGTGCGCGGCGTCGCGCTTGCCCGCGTTGACGAAGGCCTGCTCGGCCGTCGGCCGCGAGACGACCTGGGCCCACAGCAGGAAGGCGGGCTGCAGGGCACCCTCCTCCGGGATCCGGTTGAAGGGGGTCTGCTTGCGGTAGTGGCCGTCGTCGTGGGAGACGTACGCCCCGGAGCGCAGGAGCTTCAGCACCGGCCGGGACAGCTCCGGGATCTCCGCGAAGGCGTCGGAGGCCACATCGAACCACTCGCTGCCGCCCGCGCTGACGACGATCTCCTCGGCACCGGCGAAGCGCCCGGCCTTGTCGAGGTCCACCGCCAGCGCGGTGAGGCGCCGGAACCACTCCGCGACCCCCTCGCGGTCGGCCCCCGGCATCGTGGCCTCGTAGCCGGCGACACCCACCAGCCGCAGGGTGGGCACGGCCGCCACCGCGTCGGCGACCGCGGCACAGTCCGCCTCCGTACGGGCGCCGGTACGGCCCTTCTCGCCCGCGCCCAGTTCGATCACCACGTCCACGGGACGCGAGGACCCCCGCAGCGCCGCGTCCATCAGCTCCACGCCCCGCACGGAGTCGACGTAGCAGATGAACCGGAAGCCGGGGTCGGCCTCCAGTTCGCCCGCCAGCCAGCGCAGCGCGGCCGCGTCGACGAGCTCGTTCGCGAGGAAGATCCGCTCGATGCCGAAGGCACGGTAGACCCGCACCTGGTGCGGCATGGCCGCCGTGATGCCCCAGGCGCCGCGCTCCAGCTGGCGTGCGAAGAGCTGTGGGGACATGGACGTCTTGCCGTGCGGGGCGAAGGCGAGGCCGTGCCGCTCGGAGTACGTCTCCATCAGGGCGAGGTTGTGCTCCAGGGCCTCGGCCGACAGGGCCAGCACCGGGGTGAGGAACCCGCCGGTGAAGAGGTTCCGTCGCTCGGCCGCGAGTTCGCCGACGGTGAGGCCCTCGGCGTCCGGCGGGAGGGCCTTGAAACGGTGGTCGATCCGCTCCTCGGCGAGCCGGTCTACGGTGCCGGCGGCGTGTTCGGCGGGCATGGGGGCCTCCCTTCGAGTAAGAGCGTCGCAGTATATGCACGGCAGATGTACAGCCCCGACATCCCGGCCGCATGCGGACACAGCGCTCAAGGAGCCCGGACATGCCCGACAGCCACGAGAAGCTCGAGAAGCTCACCAAGTACGCGATCACCCCACCGGCCCTTGCCGCCCCGCCCGCGGCCTTCTCGCACGGTGTGCGCAAGGGCGGCATCCTCCAGGTCGCCGGCCAGGTCGGCTTCCTCCCCGCCGCCGAGGGTCAGGCCCCCACCCTGGCCGGGCCGTCCCTGCGCGAGCAGACCCTGCAGACCTTCGCCAACGTCAAGGCGGTCCTCGAAGCGGGCGGCGCCGGCTGGGACGACGTCGTCATGCTGCGCGTCCACCTCACCGACACGGCCCACTTCGCCGAGATGAACAAGATCTACGACACGTACTTCGGCAAGCAGGGCCTCAAGGAGGAGCCGGCGGCCCGTACGACCGTCTACGTCGGTCTGCCCGAAGGCATCCTTATCGAGATCGACGCACTCGCCGTCCTCGGCTGACGGTTCCGCGAGATGAACAAGATCTACGACACGTACTTCGGCAAGCAGGGCCTCAAGGAGGAGCCGGCGGCCCGTACGACCGTCTACGTCGGTCTGCCCGAAGGCATCCTTATCGAGATCGACGCACTCGCCGTCCTCGGCTGACGGTTCCGTCACGTATGACCACCGCCGCGCGGTGCGGCGCCCCCGGACCACCGGGGTGCCCACAGGCCGGCACGGGCGGCCGGCCGGCGGCGCCCCCGCAGGCCCCCGTGGATCGGACCGTTCGGCCCGGGCTGCCACGGCAGAGGGGGCGAGCCCAGGCGGCTCGCCCCCTCTGTGCACCTGGTGTCAGCCCGTGCAGTACTGCTGCTCCTTGCCGATGGACCGGTACATGCAGTCTGCGTTCTCCAGCAGCTGGAGCACCGCGTCCCGGTTGCGGCCGGTCTCGCGCTCGATCACCTCGTCGGGCGGGTAGAAACCGCCGCCCGCGGACGAGGTCGGGTACATCTCGAAGGTGTAGCCGAAGATCTTCTGCGCACCCCACAGCCAGTCGTCGATCGTGCCGTCCGTGATGTAGAGGTCGCTCGACTGCTCGGGGGTGTAGCCGTTACTGGCCGCCATCTTCCGGCCGACGGTCGCGAAGGCGTCCCGGTCGTCCTGGGTCAGCCCGGCGGCGGTGTCGGCGTACGTGTAGCCGTACGGCCAGAGCACCAGCTCGCTGTAGGTGTGGAAGTCGATGGCCGCCTTGATCTGCTGCTTGCCGCCGACCACCCGGGTGCGGACGAAGTCCGCGACGACCTTCGTCTCGGGTGCGGACTCGGGCGACGCGCCGCGGTAGGTCTCCGCGCCGAAGGTGCCGGAGGAGCCGCCGCAGCAGCCGAAGTTGTAGTTCCAGTTGCGGTTGAGGTCGGTGCCGACCGCATTGTTCTCGCCGTTGGGCTGCCGGTTCCTGCGCCAGTTGCCGTACGCCCCGGTGGCGACGTCGTACTCGCCGCCGTCCGGGTTCATGTCGGGCACGATCCAGATCTCGCGGTTGTCGACGGCGTTGGTGATCCGCGCGTCGGTGCCGTAGCCCGCGCCCAGCTCGCGCAGCAGGTACAGGGCCATCTCGACGGTGAGGTGCTCACGGGCGTGCTGGTGGTGGGTGAACAGCACCTCGGGCTCGGCCTCGTCGGTGGCGACGTTGTCGCTGACCTTGATGGCGATGATGGCCCGGCCCTCGTACGACGTGCCGATCACCTGTTTGCGCATGATGTTCGGGTACTGCGCCAGCCGCTGGTCGATCTCGGCCGTCATCTCGGCGTAGGTGTGATAGCCCGAGTCGGCCGGCGGGAAGTCCATCGTCGTGATCGCCCGCCCGTCCGTACGGGCCGGGGGAGCGGGCAGCTCCCTCAGCTCGTAGCCGAGCGCACGCAGCTGCTGCGCCTCACGGGTGTTCGCGCTGATCACGACCGCGTGGTCGGAGACCTCGTCGATGGAGACCCCGGTGGCGGCGATCGCACTGCGCTCGGCCGGTGTGGAGGGCCCGTGGAGCGTGTACTGCCTGATGACCTCGTCGGCGGTGGCGGTGGACGGACGGGCCGGGGGAGAGGCGTCGGCCGCGGCGGTGAGCGGCGCGGCGACCGCGAGGGCGAACGTGACCGCGAGGGCGGCGGATCGTCTGCCGCGGATGCGAAGTCGCATGAAAACTCCTGGGTGTGGAGTGTGGGGTGGCTGCGACGTGCATGTGGGTCGCCCAATCGTGCGCATATGTCATGATCAGGTCAATGTCATGCATCGGCCGCATCCGACCAGTACGTCATGACGTCACGACGTGCGGCCCGCGCCACGACGGCGGGGCGGGCCCGCATCACACCCGGGGACGAGCGAAGCTGCTTTGCTGTGCGGCTGTCCGGTCCGGCAGGGTGGCGGCTTCGAACGCCCGTCGCCCGGATCCGGGCTTCCCCGGGAGGCGTGAATCGGATGGCGCGAATCACGGCCGTCCTCCTCGTGCCCCGGGCGGCGCGGCCGTCCGCCGGGGCCGTTCAACTTGCCGCTGCTGTCAGTATTTGATCGGAAACGTACGCCAGGTTCCGGTGAACTCCTGCGAGTTGAGGGTTCTTTGTAAGTAACTCGTGGATACAGTGCAGTTGCAGAACGACACGAAGGGCACCTGACGACACGGCCGTAACAGGCCGCGCCCGACACGGTGGGGGGAGGGGACGTGCCGACCGCGATAGCCGTCACCGGCGCCGACCTCGCGCTGCCGCCGCCCGACCACCACACCCCGCTCGCCGCCGTCCTCCAGGACCCCGCGGAACAGTCCCTGGACAGTGCGCTCACCGAGATGCACACCCTCCTGGAACAGCACGGCTTCGTGATCGTCCCGTACTCCGCCGCCCTGCCGCCCGCCTTCGTACGGCGCCTGCACACCGTCCGCTCGGTACTGGAGAGCGACCGCATCGCGCTGCTCCCCGTCGACCTGCCGCCACTCGGCGTGGCCGTACTCGCCCGGCAGCTGCGGCAGCTGTCCGCCTGCGACTTCAGCCCCGGCGTGATCGCCTCCGCCGCCCGGCTGCTGTCCCACTACATCTACGCGGGCGCGGTGCTGGGCTCGGTCGCCGGACTCGACCGGATCCCCGTCGGCCTCAAGGCGCACGCCAAGTCCTGGCTGCCGGGCTCGCAGTTCGCGGTACTGGCCAACCCGACCCCACGGTTAGTCCGCCTGGGTGGCGCCGGCGCCGGGGAGGACTTCCCCAAGCCCGAGTTCGCCACCCAGATGCTCATCGCCCGGGGCAGGCTCCAGTCCGAATGGGTCACCGAAACCCTCGTCCCCGCCTGGCAGACGCAGGGCCCGCTCGAGACCGCGCTGCCCGCCGAATCGGCCCACTGGTGGGCCACCCCCAGAATCGTCGAATTCGCCGCCGCCATACCGGACATCTCCGTCCTCTACCAGCTCGTCTCCTCCGTACGCCGGGAGCCCTGCCGCTGGTGCGGCCTGGAACTCATCGGCGACCGCTGCGGATTCTGCGCCTCGCCGCTCGCCCTCGTCCCGCCCGAACGATAGAGGTGGCCCGTCCGATGAACTCACGTCAGCGCCGCGGCATCATCCTGCTGCTCCTGTCGGTCCTGTGCGCCCTGGGAGCGTTCGCCGGCGTGCTTTCGGTGATCCGCGACGTGAACGCGAAGGTCGGTCCCGAGGTCACGGCGTACCGCCTGAAGAGTGATGTCGCCCCGTACAAACCGCTCAGCGCCGCGCAGTTCGAGGAGATCTCGATGCCGAAGCGCTGGCTCTCCGAAAACGCGGTCACGAACCTCGACCGGATCCGCGGAAAGATCGCCGTCACCCAGCTGCGCAAGGGCTCACTGCTGCAGAGCGACATGATCGTGGAACGGCCCGAGCTCGGCGCGGGCGAGCAGGAGATCGCCATCATGATCGATGCGGCGACAGGCGTCGCGGGCAAGATCCAGCCGGGCTCCAGCGTCAACATCTACGCCACCTTCGAGGGCGACAAGAAGGGCGTGCCCGACCGCTCCCAGGTGATCGTCGCCGGCGCCCGCGTCCTCGACGTCGGCAAGCTCACCGCCCTCGAACCGGAGCGCGGCGACCGTTCCGGGCGGGACCGGAACGAGGCGGTGCCGATCACCTTCGCCCTGAAGACCGTGGACGCGCAGCGCGTGGCGTACGCGGAGTCGTTCGCCAAGCACGTACGCCTGGCCCTCGTCGGCGGGGGCGGCGGCAACACCGTCAGCCCAGCCGAACGTACCTACACCCTGGACAAGGACAAGTGAGGGCGGACGCCATGACGACCACCCGCATCCTGCCCGCCGTCGGCGACCCCGACGCCGCCCGCGCGGTCACCACCCTCATCGGCCAGCTCCCCGACGCCGAACCGGCACCGCCGGTCGGGGACTCGACCGCCCTGCTCGACACCCTCGCCCGGCTGGCCGGCGAATCCCTCGACGAACTCCCCGAGGTCGTCCTGGTCCATGAACGGATCGGCCCGGTCCCGGCCCTGGAAATCGTCCGGGATGTCGCCCTCCGCTTCCCGTCCGTGGGCGTCGTCCTGATCACCTCGGACGCGAGCCCCGGCCTCTACACGGCGGCCATGGACTCCGGCGCCCGCGGCCTGGTCGGCCTCCCCCTCGGCTACGAGGAGCTCGCCGCCCGGATCCACAACGCCGCCTCCTGGTCCACGGGCGTCCGCCGCCACCTCGGCGCCGGCGCCGACACCCTCAGCGGCGGCCCCGGCGGCACGGTCGTCACGGTCAGCGGCGCCAAGGGCGGCGTGGGCACCACCCTGACGGCCGTACAGCTCGCCCTGGCCGCCCAGGCCTCGGGGCGGCAGGTCGCCCTCGTCGACCTGGACCTTCAGTCCGGGGACATCGCCTCCTACCTGGACGTGCAGTTCCGGCGTTCCGTCGTCGACCTCGCCGGCATCACCGACATCACACCCCGCGTCCTCCAGGACGCCCTCCACACCCACCCCGCCGGACCCACCCTGCTCCTCGCCCCCGCCGAGGGCGAACGCGGCGAGGAGGTCACCGATCGGGTGGCCCGCCAGATCGTCAGCGTCCTGCGCACCCGCTACGACGTCGTGGTCGTCGACTGCGGCACCCAGATGAACAGCGCCAACGCGGCGGCCGTCGAAATGGCCGACCAGGCGCTGCTGCTCGTCACCCCGGACGTCGTCGCGGTACGCGCCGCGAAGCGCATGGTCCGCATGTGGGACCGGCTCCAGATCCGCAAGGCCGAGGAAACGCTCACCGTCGTCAACCGCCTGACCAAGGGCACGGAGATCCAGCCGGCCCTCGTCGAGAGGATCACCGGCACCAAGGCCGCCCGGTCCACGGTCCCGGCCGCCTTCAAGGAACTCCAGCCCGCGGTGGACGCCGGCCGGATCCAGGACCTCGACAGCCGCAGCACCGTCAAGCAGGCACTGTGGGCGCTGGCGGGGGAACTGGGCCTGGTCAAGGCCCCGGAAACGCCCTCCGGCCACCGGGGCGGCAGCCGCCTCCGCCGGGCGAGAGGCGACAAGGGCGCGGTGACCGTGGAGTTCGCGGGCATGGCCCCGCTGATCCTGGCGACGCTGGCCCTGCTGTGGCAGTGCGTACTGATCGGCTACACCTTCTCCCTGGCGGGCAACGCGGCGGACGAGGCGGCCCGCGCGGCGACAGCGGCGGCGGCCCGCGGCGAGGACTCCGCGGCCGCGTGCGACGCGGCAGCGCGGCGCAACCTGCCGTCGGCGTGGGCGGCCGGCGCGAGGGCGTCGTGCCCACCGGCGGGCAACCTCCGCAAGGCGGAGGTCCACCTCCGGACGCCGATCCTCTTCCCTGGCGCGGGCAGCTTCCCCTGGCAGGTGACGGGCGACGCGGCCGCGGCGGAGGAGGCGCAATGATCCGACGCGGCACCCCCGGAGGGCGTAAGGCTTCAGCCCGTCCGGCGTGTGAGGCCGGACGCTCGGGCCGGCCTGTCGTGGGGGGTCAGGCTTCAGCTCGTCCGGTGTTTGAGGGCGGACGCTCGGGCCGGCCTGTCGTGGGGGGTCAGGCTTCAGCCCGTGCGGTGTTTGAGGGCGGACGCTCGGGCCGGCCCGTTGTGGGGGGTCAGGCTTCAGGTCGTCCGGTGTTTGAGGATGGACGCTCGGGCCGGCCTGTTGTGGGGGGTCAGGCTTCAGCCCGTGCGGCGTTTGAGGATGGACGCTCGGGCCGATCCGGCGTGGGGCGTCCAGCTTCAGCCCGTCCGGCGCGTGAGGCCGGACACTCCGGTGAACCGGCCGACGCACGGCAGCACCTGGCCTGGCGCGGCGACCGCCGCGACCGCGGCAGCGCCATCCTCGAGTTCACCGGCCTCCTCCCCATCCTCCTCGTCGTCGGCATGGCCGGAATCCAGCTCGGCATCGCCGGCTACGCGGCCTCCCAGGCCGGCACCGCCGCCCGCGCCGCGGCCCGCGCCGAGTCGCTCGAACCCGGAACCGGCGCGGCGGCCGGCAGCTCGGCCGTCTCCGGCTGGGTCGCGCGCCGCGCCGACATCGCCACCACCGGCTGCGGCGGGGGCGGCGGCACGGTGACCGCCACCGTCACCGTCACCATCCCCCCGGTCATCCCGGTGTTCCGCAGCGTCGGCTCCGTCAGCCGCGACGTCACCATGCCCTGCGACGAGGACTGACGAGGAGGCCACGCCCATGAGCCTGCGCTCACGCATCGCCGCGCCCGAGGAGAACCGCAGCCGCGAGGACGGCCATCTGGTCGCCACATACCGGGCCAAGCTGCTCGAAGAGATCGACCTCGCCGAGATGTCCTCGCTCGCGACCACCGAGCGCCGGGCCCGCCTGGAACGCGTACTGGGCCACATCATCAGCCGCGAGGGCCCGGTCCTCTCCACCGCCGAACGCTCCCAGTTGATCCGCCGGGTCGTCGACGAGGCCCTCGGCCTGGGCGTACTCGAACCGCTCCTCGAGGACGCCTCCATCACCGAGATCATGGTGAACGGCCCCGATTCGATCTTCGTCGAACGCGCCGGACGCGTCGAGCAGCTCCCCCTCCGCTTCGCGTCCACCGAGCAGCTGATGCAGACCATCGAGCGGATCGTCTCCACCGTCAACCGCCGCGTCGACGAGTCGAATCCGATGGTCGACGCGCGCCTCCCCTCCGGCGAGCGCGTCAACGTCATCATTCCGCCGCTGTCGCTCACCGGCCCCACGCTCACCATCCGCCGCTTCCCGCGCGCGTACCGCCTTCAGGAACTGATCGCGCTCCGCACGCTCGACGAGCAGCTGCTGATGCTGCTCTCCGCCTTCGTACGGGCCCGCTTCAACATCATCGTCGCGGGCGGCACCGGCTCCGGAAAGACGACCCTCCTCAACGCCCTGTCCGGCCTGATCCCCGACCACGAACGCATCATCACCGTCGAGGACGCCGCCGAGCTCCAGCTCCAGCAGGCCCATGTCGTACGCCTCGAAACCCGCCCCTCGAACGTCGAGGGCAAGGGCCGGGTCACCATCCGCGACCTCGTACGCAACTCCCTCCGTATGCGCCCCGACCGCATCATCGTCGGTGAGGTCCGCGGCGGCGAGACGCTCGACATGCTCCAGGCCATGTCCACCGGCCACGACGGCTCCCTCGCCACCGTCCACGCCAACAGCGCCGAGGACGCCCTGACCCGCCTCCAGACCCTCGCCTCCATGTCCGAGGTCGAGATCCCCTTCGAGGCACTACGGGACCAGATCAACAGCGCCGTCGACGTCATCGTCCAGCTCACCCGGCACCCGGACGGCTCCCGCAGGATCGCCGAGGTGGTGCTGCTGGTCTCGCACGGCCGCGAGCAGTTCCAGATCTCCACCCTGTCCCGGTTCCTCGCCCTCCCCATGGGCGCGGACCGCGTCGTCCACGGCCGCTTCGAGCACCTCCCCCTGCCCCGCAGGGTCGCCGAGCGCCTCTACCTCGCGGGCGAGCCGATCCCGCCGGCCTTCGGCATCGCGGACGGCATCGACCCCCTCAACACCCGAGAAGCCAGGTGACCCCGGTGAGGACCCCATGACCAACCCCGCACTGCTGGCCATCGGCAGCACACTGCTCTGCGGCGTCCTGGCCACCGCCGGAATCCACGCCTACGCCGCCGGGCGCGCCCAGCGCGCCGCCCTCGTCGACCGCCTGTCCGGCGCCGGACCGGTCGAGGGCATCCGCGCCCGCCGCTTCGCCGCCTTCGACCGGCGGCTGCGCCGGACCGCGTTCGGCAAGCGGATCCAGCAGCGTCTCGCCGCGACCGGCCTGGCCCTGACCGCGGGCGAGTTCGTCGTCTACGTACTGGCGGGCGTGGCCGCCCTGTGGATGGTCGCCGCCTCCGCCCTGGCCCCCTTCTTCGGCCCGGTTGCGGGCCTGGTCGCCCTCTGGGCGGGCAACACCTTCCTCAACTGGCAGCGCCAGAAGCGCATCGAGGCGTTCATCAACCAGCTTCCCGAGCTCTCCCGCATCCTCGCCAACGCCACCGCGGCCGGACTCGCCCTGCGCACCGCACTCGGCATGGCCGCCGAGGAGCTGGAAGCCCCGGCCGGCGAGGAACTCGCCACCGTCGCCAACCAGCTGGCCCTCGGCCGCTCCATCGACGACGCCCTCGGCGAGCTCGCCGAACGGCTGCCGTCCCGCGAACTCGTCGTCCTCGTCACGACCCTGGTCCTGTCCAACCGTGCGGGCGGCACGGTCGTCGGCTCGCTGCGCAACCTCACCGAGACGCTGGAGGAGCGCAAGGAGACCCGCCGGGAGGTCCGCACCATGCTGTCCGAGGTCAACGCCACCGCGTACACGATCCCACTGCTCGGCATCGGCTCCATGGTGATGATGAACTCCCTCACGCCGGGCTCCCTTTCCCGGATGACCGGACATCCGCTGGGCCAGATCGCCGTGATCGTCGCCATCGGCCTCTACGCCCTCGGGTTCATCGCCATGCGCCGTCTCGGCAAGATCGAAGTCTGAGGCTCGAGGGGGGATGAACACCATGCTGGGACTGCTCCTCGCCGCACTGGCCGGACTCGGTGTCGCAGGCGTCTTCCTGGGCGTACGGATGTACCGCGCCGAGGCCAAGATCCCCAGTGACCTCGCCGTCGCCCTGGAGGTCGGCGCGAGCCGGGTGAAAGGCGCCGAGTCGGCCGTCGACCGGGCCGGCATGCGGTTCGCCCCGGCCGTGCTGCGCCTGATGGGCCCGAAACTCGTCGACCGCAAACGCCGCAGGATCGACATGGCCGGCAACCCGGGCGGTCTGACCATCGACCGCTACGCCGCCCGCCGGGCTGTGTACGGCCTCTTCGGCGGCTTCGCCGGCCTCGCTCTCCTCACCAACGGCTACTCGGTCTTCGGTGTCTTCGCCCTCGCCTACGGCTGGTTCGCCGCCGACGCCACCATCTGGCAGGCCGTACGGCAGCGCAAGGACGTCATCGAACGGACCCTGCCCGACTTCCTGGATGTCCTGGCCGTTGTCGTCAGCGCCGGACTCTCCTTCCGGCAGGCCCTGGAGCGGGTCGCGGAGAAGTACGAAGGCCCCTGGGCCGACGAACTCCGCATCACCCTGCGCCAGATGGACATGGGCGTCAGCCGCCGCCAGGCCTTCGAGGAGCTGCGGCGCAGGAACGAGAGCGAGCAGGTCTCGCAGTTCGTGACCGCCCTGCAGCAGGGTGAGGAGCTCGGCGCCCCGATCGCCGAGACCCTCATCCAGATCGCCAACGACATGCGGCGCACGGACGCCCAGAACTCGAGGCGGAGGGCCGCCAAGGCCATCCCCAAGACGACGGTCGTGACCCTGACCTTCATGGTCCCGGCCACGCTGATCCTGATCGTGGCGAGCATGTTCCTGGGGTCGGAGAACGACTTCGGCTCGCTCTTCGGGAACTGAGGCGGGGGGTGGGTGATGGCCATGGCGTCCCCGAGGACCCGGCTGACGGGCCTGAGCAGACTGACAGGGCTGATGCGGCTGACGGGCCTGGCCGAACCGACGGACCTGACCGGACCGACGGACTTGACCGGGCCGACGGACCTGACCGGACCGGCGGGCCGGAAGCGGCTCACGGCCTTGACCAGACCGACGGCCCTGAAGCGGCTGACGAGCCTGACCGGACTGACGGGCCTGGCCGAACCGACGGACCTGACCGGACCGACGGACTTGACCGGGCCGACGGACCTGACCGGACCGGCGGGCCGGAAGCGGCTCACGGCCTTGACCAGACCGACGGCCCTGAAGCGGCTGACGAGCCTGACCGGACTGACGGACCTGACCGAACCGGCGGGCCTGACCGGACCGACGGACCTGGCCGGACCGACGGACCTGGCCGGACTGACGGACCTGACCGAACCGACGGGCCTGGCCGGACCGACGGACCTGACCGAACCGACGGGCCGGAAGCGGCTCACGGCCTTGACCGGACCGACGGCCCTGAAGCGGCTGACGGGCCTGACCGGACCGACGGGCCTGACCGAACCGGCGGGCCGGAAGCGGCTCACGGCCTTGACCAGACCGACGGCCCTGAAGCGGCTGACGAGCCTGGCCCGGCTGACCCGTGTCCGGGCCGCGACCGAGGACGTCCCGGCGCCCAGCCTCCCCATCCAGCTGAGCGCCCTCCAGGCACTGTGCCGCCAGGTCTTCGGCTTCCGCCTTGCCCTGATCGCGATCGGCGCACCCTTCGCCCTCGACCGGGCGCAGAGCGAGCTCGGCGCCTGGCTTGTCGGAGCGGCCGTCGTCGTCGGCTTCGTCGGCTCGTACGCGCTGCTCCGTGACTGGGAGATGGTCGGCCCGCTGCTGATCAAGTACCGCTCGCTGATGGCCGTGGACGTCCTCTTCGGCTCGGTGCTGCTGCTGGCCGCCTCACCCGACTCACCCCTGGGCTACGCCAGCGCCTGCACACCCCTGCTGGCCGGGCTGCTCTACGGATGGCGGGGCGCCGGAATCTTCACCGGCATTCAGATCCTGGTGCTGGCCGCTACGTACAGCGCTTGGGCGCAGAGCATGGCAGGCCCCGCGAGCACCCTTCTGATCAGCGGTTTCTGCGTGGCCGCCGGGGTCGTCGGGGTCACCCTGCGCAATCTGATGTTCCGCTTCGGCGCCGCGACCCGCGCGCTGTCCGACGCCACCGCCCGGCTGGCGGTCGCGGACGCGGTGGAGAGCGAACGGGCGAGGCTGGCAAGGGAGATGCACGACTCCGTCGCCAAGACCCTGCACGGCCTCGCCCTGACGGCGGACGCCCTGGCGGAGTCCGCCGACCGCATGGACCCGGTCGCGGTGAGGCGGCAGGCCGCGGCACTGGCCCGGTCCGCGCGCCGGGCCGCCGCGGAGTCCCGCGAGATCCTGTCGGACCTACGGGGCGTGGAGGAAGCGCCCTTCAACGACGAACTCGCAGGCCTGGTCGGCGGGTTCGCGACCGGTACGAACATCGAAGCCGCTGTCCGCCGGACCGGCCCCGTCCCGCCCGTCCCCTATCCCGCCGCACGCCAGCTGCTGGCCATCGTGGGCGAGGCCCTGGAGAACACCCACCGCCACGCCCGGGCCACGTCCGTCGTTGTCGAACTGGGCGTGGAAGCCGGCTGCCTCCGTCTCAGCATCCTCGACAACGGCCGCGGCCTGCCGGACGGCACCTGCCTGGACGGCCTCCGCGACGCGGGCCGCTTCGGCCTGGTCGGCATGGTCGAGCGGGTGGCGGCTATCGGCGCCCGCATCCGTATCGGCAGGGGACGCAGCGAGGGCGGCACCGAGGTACGGGTGGACCTGCCGCTGGAGGCCCTGCGAAAGGAGGCGGATCCGTGCCGGACGAACTGCGCGTGATCGTCGCCGACGACAACCCCGTCGTACGGGCCGGCCTGGCCGCCCTGCTCGGCGGCCGGGACGACATCCAGGTCGTCGCGGAGGCGGCCGACGGCCGCCAGGCCATCACCGCGGCCAGGCGCCACCGCCCGGACGTGGTCCTGCTGGACGTGCGGATGCCGGGTGTGGACGGTCTGGCCGCGCTGCCGGATCTGGTGCGGGTGGCGCCGGTGATGATGCTGACGTACAGCCGCGAGGTGGAGGTGGTGGAGCGGGCGCTGCGGCTGGGCGCGGACGGCTACCTGGTCCATGGCGAGTTCACCGCCGAGCAGTTGGTGACGGCGGTACGGGACGTCAGGGCGGGCCGGGCACACCTGTCGTCCTCGGCGCAGGGGGCGTTACTGGCTCATGTGCGCTCGTCGCGGGAGCAACCGGCTGTGGGAGAGTGGCGGGCGCCCCACAGGTCCAGTAGGAACAGGGTCAACAGAGCTGACTTCGGGCTGAGTTCGAGGGAGGTGGAGGTCATGGACCTCATCGCGACGGGAATGAGCAACCAGCAAATCGCCGCCACCTGCTTCATCAGTGAGAAGACCGTCAAGAACCACATCAACCGCATCTTCGCCAAGCTGCACAGCGCGAGCCGGAGTGAGGCGATCGCGGTATGGCTGGGCACGGCGGGAAGGGGGCTGAGCGCATGAGGTTCAGGATGTGGGCCTGGTCTTGCAATTGGGCCCGGAGACCCTGGGGTGGGGCGGGCGTGACGCCGTACGTTGCGAGTGCTGCAGTGATGCCGTACGCGTCGGGAGGGGACCCCCATGTTGAAGACCGCCAGCAAGGTTCAGATCGCTGTGGGCACGTGGCGCGACACGGTTGTCAGCCGGATGCAGAAGAAGCACGCGGACCGGGGCGCGAGCATTGTGGAGTACGCGGGGTTGCTGGTGATCATCGCGCTGATCGTGGTGGCGGTGCGGGGGCTGGGGTTGCAGGGCATCATCTCCAACGCGATCAGCACTGCCGTGAACCAGATCACCGGCGGCTGATGCCCAACCGATCAGGGAACGACCGCGGGCAGACCATCCCCATCTATGTCGCTGTGGTGGGGGGTCTGCTCTTTCTCGCGTTCGCGTACTTCGCGGTTGCCCAAGCAGCCGCTACCCGCAACGGCGCCCAGTCGGCGGCCGATGCCGCCGCGCTGGCGGCGGCCCAGGATGTGCGGGACGAACTCTTCGACGGCTTCACACGCTCCATTGGCAAGGACGAATCCTGGACCGACTGGCTCCTGGGAGACGGGGCCGAGGGCACGGGAGGGGCCGCAGCCGCTCAGCTTGCCGGTGAGAACGACGCTGATCTCACCGGGTTCGCGCCGACTGAGGTGAATGGATACCCGGCGTTCAGGGCAGACGTCGAGACCCGTTACACGTCGGGCAAGTCGATCGTCCCCGGCACGGACCGTCCGGCCAAAGCCCACGCCACCGCCGTGATCGAACCTCGCTGCAACGCCTCACCGGAGGGCGATTCTCCCGAACTCATCGAATTCGACTGCAAGGGTGAGCACTGGCAGATCAATCCGAAGAAGTTCATCGATGGTGACCTGCCAGAGGCGAAGGACCTGTTCTCCGTCTATTTGGCCGAGTAATGCGTGAACGACGAGACAAGGAAGACTGTTGATGAGAATGCGGCGCACTGCGAAGGCCCGCAGGGCACTGACCGCTGTGGCGATCACGACCGGCCTGGCCCTCACGGTGGTCGGCTGCGGCGGGGAAGAGGACAACAAGTCCAAGCCGGGGGCAGCCTCGTCCCCCAGCACAAAGAAGGATCAAGGCAGTGAGCCGCAGGATCAAGCCCCAGCAGCAGACTCTGTCCTGGCCGAGGTGAAGGGAAGCGACAACATCACTCTCGTCATCAACTCGGCCGTCCGGGACACAGGCGGCTTTGTCACCGTAAACGGAAAGGTGAAGAACGGGAGCGGGAAATACTGGATTCAGGCCCTATGGGCGGGCAACGAACAGGAGCTCGTCAGCAACTCCGCCTCCATGGCCGGCGCCTCCCTCGTCGACACGGCCGGCAAGAAGAAGTACCTCATCCTCCGCGACACCGACGGCCGCTGCCTGTGCACCCGCTTCACCGGCGGCTTCAAGGCCAACGAGGAGAAGACCTTCTACGCCCAGTTCCCCGCACCCCCCGCCGGAACCACCAAGGTCGACTTCCAGATCGCCGACATGCCGCCCGCCACCATCGAGATCTCCGAGGGTGAGTGACCCATGAGTCGCCGCCCCCGCATGGCCACCGCCGCCGCCCTCACCGCAGCCATCCTCACGCTCCCCGTAACCCCCGCCCTCGCCGACGAGCCCCCCAGTGCGCCCCCCGGCTCCACCACCACCGCCCCGCCCCCCGAGGTCGACGCGGACGCGCCCGGCCTGAAGCTCGCCGACGGGGCGACGCTCGCCCCCGCCCGGGTCGTGGACATCAAGTCGGTCGTCGAAGACCTCGGTGGCGAGGAGCGCCGCGAGGACACCAACACGGACGTGAAGTTCGCGCTCCAGGCCGAGGTCCTCTTCCCGAGGGACAGTTCCAAGCTGAACCCCGAAGCCATTGCCCGCATTAAGGCGATCGCCGACGAGATCAACGCCCAACATGGCACCAAAGTCCGCGTGTTCGGCTTCACCGACAACCTCGGCTCGTACGAGCACGGCAAGGCGCTCTCCAAGCAGCGCGCCGACACCGTGCAGGCCGAGCTCGCCAAGACCCTCGGCTCCGCCGTCACCTACGAGATCCGCGGCTACAGCGAGGACTACCCCATCGCCACCAACGACACCGAGGAAGGCCGCAGGAAGAACCGCCGAGTCGAGGTCTCCTTCCCCCGCAGCGGCTGAACCGGCGGAGCAGGGGCATCGGCCCCTGCTGTGGGATCTCAAGTTCGGCTGCGCAATCTCACAGCCCGCTTCATATCGACTGCACTCTCCGTGTTCCTCGACGAACTCGCCCACTGTCCTGTCGCAGTGCAGTTGGCGGATTCTCACTCGGTCTCATCCGAGCTGCCAGATTCTCACTGCGTCGCGGTTGACCGCTGGCGGTTCGTCTTGTCGAACATCGTCCGGCTGTCCTGTCGCATTGGATCTGTCGGCTTCCCACCCGTTCTCGTTCGTGCTGTCCGATTCTCATCCGGGCAAGTCCTGAGGGCCGCCGCCTGCTCCGTTCGTGGAACCTGTGCTCACCTCGCCGGGACCTGACGAAACGCAGACGGCGACGGCGGCAGGTCGGCGAACGAAGTCGGCCACGCGACGTCGTCGATCGCGAGCCACGGCGCAGCGGCTACGGCGGTGGGCGTTACCCCGGTAAACGCCTTGACCTCGCGGTGGAGGTGGGACTGGTCGACGTAGCCGCTTGCGGCCGCCACCCGAGCGGTGGCGTCACCCGTCGCGAGAAGGTGGGCGGCGTGGTCGAAGCGCACCAGTTGGGCGGCGCGCTTGGGAGTGAGGCCGATCTGGGACCGGAAGCGGGACCACAGGCGCTTACGGCTCCATCCCACCTCGTTCGCCAGGCTGTCGACCCGCACCCGTCCCCGGCTGGTGAGCATCCGCCACCAGGCAGCAGCGATCTCCGGATCGAGCGGTGGGCGGGCGTCCAGCCGTCGGCCAAGGACATCCGCCGCGATTGTGAACCGTTCGTCCCACGACGTGGCGGCGCGCAGCCTGTCCTCGGCTCGCCCGGCGTCGCGACCCCAGACATCTTCCAGGGAGACCACCGTCCCGACGAGCTCGGTCGATGCGCTGAGCACTGCAGCCGCCACGACCGGCGACAACCGAATCTGGAGGCACTGGCCGGCCTCGGCCGTCCGGCCGCTGATCCGGAGGTTGCCCGGGATCAGTCCGACGACCACGCTGCCGCGTTCGCGCCGGCCGTGCGCGTTGTAGACGAGGCCGTCTCCTTCGCTCAGGTCCACGAACAGGGTGACCGATGGGTGCGCGACCATGGCGATGTCCACGAGCGCCGGGACACGTTGACCGAACCCGGCCATGCTGATCCCGGGCAGTCGCTCTGACTGCCGCGGGATCGCGACCTCCACCGACGTCCAGTCAGGTGGTGACTCTGTGGCCCACACAGCACCAGGGTAGCGATCGGTGTCAGAGGCCTGCCGCCGCGAAGGCCAGCAGCAACTTGCTGGTCGTCTCCGGCGCTTCGAACATGGGGAGGTGTCCGACGTCGGGCAGTTGCTCGACGCGCGCGTTCGGCACCGTGTCGTATTGGTGTGCCGAAGACGGATCCCAGCGGCGGTCGGCAGCGCCGAAGATCACCAGGACCGGGACGTCGAGGGCGGTGAGGCGGTCGGGCACGCTCCGCTCGGCGATGTACGCGGCGTTTCGGCGCAGTACCGTCCTGAACGTGCGATAGCCGATGCCCCGGACCTCGGCGACCAGGTCGTCCGGGACGTCCACCGGGCGGTTGCATACCGCGGTCACCCCCCTGCGGAGCATCGCGTCCGAGCGGATCGACCAGAGGAGCGGGCCCAGCGGCGGGCCAATCAGCATACGAAGGAGGACGGACTGCGGGAGGAGCGCGTCGGGACTCGGGCCGCTGCTGATCAGCGCGAGCGAACCGACCAGGTCAGGGCGCTGTTCGGCAAGCGCGGTGGCGATGTATCCACCACTGGAGTGCCCGACCACGGTAACCGGACGAAGGCCGAGCTCATCGAGCACCGCGGCCAAGCGGCACGCCTGCTCGGGCACGTCGTACGACGGCGCGGGCGAGGACTGGCCGTGACCCGGGAGGTCGACTCGGATGACGTGATACTGGTCGGCGAGTGCCGGCACCACCGGGCTCCAGGAGCCGCCCGAGAATCCCGATCCGTGGATGAGCACCAGCGGCGGCGCCTGCCGCGGGCCGGAGTGGACCACATGCATCCCGTGCAAGTGCGTGACGTCGTCATGTCCCATGTACGGAACGATGCCTGCGCTGCCCGCTATCAGTCTTGTACAAATGTCGTCGCGAGGCTGACGCTCGCCGGACACCTCTGTCTCCACGGCGAGCGGGACTTCCGCGAAAGCCGGGCCGTTTGAGAACGTCAGCCATCGGCAGTCTCCAACCATCTGGCATTCATGCAGGTCAACGAGTCGCTACCTGCCACCTACACCGCGACGGGACACCCACCGCGCATGGCACATCGAACTGGCCGGCGAGCCCCGCCGTAACACCTCCCACCGTGTCTGGGGCTACGCCTCCCCGCCCGTCTCACTCTCCGCGCGCGCGGATCACGGGTGAGCTATCCTGCGCGCATGCGCGGACAGTTCACCGGCTGGCCGGAGCAGGCCATGGACGTGTTGTGGCAGCTCCAGGGCGAACCGACCCACGCGACCCGCGAGCGCTACCGCGCGGACCGTGAACGCCTGGTCCGGCAGCCGATGATCGCCCTGCTCAACGAGGTGGCGGACACCGACCCCCGGTACGAGGACTTCTCCGTCTGGCACTACCGCACCGACTCCTGGTGGTGGCAGCACCAGGGCGCGGTGATCCGGCTCGGCCGCAAGATCGAGATCGGTCTCCGGTTCTCCCTGGACGGCCTGCGGATCCAGGGCGCCTGGTGGTACCCCGATCCCGGCCAGGTGGACATGTTCCGCGAAGCCGTGGCCTCCGAGGGGAGCGGCCGCGAACTGTCCGCCATCGTCGAGGACGTGCGGAAGAGGGGCTACGACATCTCCGGGGACGTGATGAAACGCCCCCCGCGCGGCTATCCGACAGACCACTCCCGTACGAACCTGCTGCGCCACCGTTCTCTGATCGCCGCCCGTCCCCTCGGCTGCGAGGAGTGGCTGCACACCCCCGAGGCGGTCGACCGAGTCCTCTCTGCCGCCGCTGACCTGGACGCCCTGCTGATGTGGCTGGTCCGCCACGTGAAGCGCGCCGCCTGACATCACGAGGGCCCCGCGCGGCACGGGAGGAACCAAACCCGTGCCGTCGGTAGGCGCGGACTGGGGCGATGCCCCCGCGCAGCGCGATGTTGCGGTCGAACATCCGGCGCAGAACGACCCCCCGCGTTTTCCGCCGTACGGCGCCCCCACACAACCGACCGCACCGCCGTCCCGGGTGATAGCGGGCCGTGAGACACCGCAGGTCAGCGGTCTACCCGTCCGGAGCGGCCTCAGTAAACCTGGCGGGGATGCACCGAGAGCTGAGACAACCGCAGATGAAGCAGCGTGAGACACCGCGAGAAGTCGCAGGTCACAGCCTCGGCGTATGCAACGAAGCGCGAGACCCTACACCTGCTCGAACGCTGTCAGACACCGACGGCGAGCACCTGAGCTCCGCAGAGCTTGTTGATGTCGTCGCCATCGGAGGTGACGATAATCCGTGGGCCCGAGAATCCCAGTGCCGTAGCCGCCACGACAGAGTCGATCGCGTACTTGTGGCCGTGGAGGTTCGCGTTGCGCAGCAAGTCGAGACGCTACTGCCGATCGAGAGCGCGCGAGCACGCTGCATACTCACCTGATATGAAGATCATGGTGGGGGGCCTCGCGGCCGGGGTGGGATTCGGGGCGGCTACCTCGCTCGTCAACGCACTTTCGTCACCCTACGTGGGGTTCGGAGCCCCGCTTACGGGCACCGTCTGGGCCAGTGCCGCCAAGGTGCTCAGCCTGCTGATGGACGCCGGCTGGGCATGGGCCGCGCTGGCGGTGGCTATGGGCTGGCTGGCCGGGACACGGGCCCGAGGCGCGTCGGCCGGGGCCCTGGCGCTGATCGCGGCCACGGGGGCGTACTACGTAACGGACGCCTTCACCCGCGAGGAACCGCTGGCCTCGTACGCGACGGAGACGGTCATGTGGTGCACGGCGGGTCTGCTGTTCGGGTTGGTCCTGGGTGCGGTGGGTGCAACCATCAGGCGGCCTGGGCTGGTCGGCATGCTCGCCGCACTGACGGTGCCGGTGGGCGCTGCCGTGCAGATGGTCGTGCTACCGCCCCGGCCACACCTCACCTTGACCCCGGCAATTGTTCTCGCCGAGGTCATCGTCTGGACAGCCTCGGTGCTCGGTGCCGGCTGGGCCGTCTACCGTTTCTGGGCCGGGAGGCGTGCGGTCGAAGCCGGATAGCGAAACCATCAGGGATCAGGGACATCCCGGCATGCGCATGGGCGAGCCGACCGCCGTGCCTCTCAGGGTCTCGGCGATCCGCACGGTGAGCACCCCCGACAAGCTCGGGCATGTGGGCCCCGTGGCGGATGCCTGGGCGGTCCTGCGCGAAACGCAGCAGGCTCGCCGGGACATGCATCAGGGTGTGCGCCGGGCCGCGGCTGCGTCCCGGGGCCCGGCACCCGGCCAGGTCCACGCACTCGCACCCCGTACCGCGACGCCGCGTCGACGAGCTGACCGGCATGCTGCACCAAGTCCCGCCGCGCCCATGGTGGCTCTGGACCCCGACCCGCTTCCACGTCGCGCCCGACCTGATCGCTTATATCCGCCATCTCGGTGACGAAGAGGTCGACATATGGGTCGGCGCCGGACACCGCGGTGTGCTGCGTCCTCTTGGCGAGCTGGACCTGAACCGGCCACGCTTCGACGGCTGATCGCCGTGCGGAGTTACAACAGATGGTCCGCCTTGCCGGCCTTGATGTCGCGGATCAGGGTCTGGAGGG
Organism: Streptomyces sannanensis; assembly: GCF_039536205.1. GTDB lineage: Bacteria > Actinomycetota > Actinomycetes > Streptomycetales > Streptomycetaceae > Streptomyces > Streptomyces sannanensis. The sequence goes on from NZ_BAAAYL010000001.1 coordinate 4,309,701, forward strand.
CCTCGCGGGTGTCGGTGAGGTAGTGGTCCTCCTGGCCGAGTACGGCGATGTAGGCGTTGCCGTTGTCGTCGGTCCCCAGCCGGAAGCAGTTGTTGCCTTCAGCGCAGAACGGCTCTTCCCACTTGATGTCGGTCATTCGTCCATCCTCAGAGGTCGCGGGCGATGCCATGAATGAAGTCGCGAGACTGCTTCGGGCTCAGGGTGTGCGATTCCATCCAGTCCATGTGTGACGCGTACTTGGGCGGGCCCGCCTCAGCACCTCGTTACAGCAGGTGGTCCGCCTTGCCGGCCTTGATGTCGCGGATCAGGGTCTGGAGGGCCTCGCGGGTGTCGGTGAGGTAGTGGTCCTCCTGGCCGAGTACGGCGATGTAGGCGTTGCCGTTGTCGTCTGTTCCCAGCCGGAAGCAGTTCGCCCCTTCGCCGCAGAAGGGCTCTTCCCAGTGGACCTCTGCCATGTCCTTCTCCTAGATCTGGCGGGCGACGTCGTGGATGAAGTCGCGTGATTCCTTGGGTGACAGTGTCCGGGACTCCAGCGCGTCGAGCTGGGCTCGGTACTTGGCCAGCTGGATGTCCGTGTCGAGAAACTCGGGTCCGTGGGTGGCGTCGAGCTCCACAGTGTCCAGCTGAGGTACTGGCGCTGCGGCGTAGACAACCGACTGGCCTGCTCCGTGGAATCCGCCCGCCTTGAACGGGATGACACGCACGGTGATGTTGTCCCGCTCCATGAGCCCCAAGAGATGGGACAGTTGGGCCCGAGTCGTCCGGGGCCCGCCGAACTCGATTCGCAACGCGGCCTCGTGGATTATCACGTTGACGGCGGGCGGATGTGTCCTGTCCAGCACCTGCTTGCGGTCCATGCGATGGGCCAGGCGGGCTTCGAGGTCCGGCCCGGCCGGACGGGGAATGACATGGTCGAAGACTGCGCGGGCGTGCTCCTCGGTCTGCATGAGACCCGGCAGGTGGATGGTGACGGCGATGCGCAGACGTTTCGCGTGCCATTCCATCTCGGCGATGTCGAGGAGACCTGGCGGCAGTTGGCCCCGGTAGGACTCCCACCAGCCCTTGTCGTGATCGCCTGCCATTGCTGCAAGCGCGTCGATGAACTCCTCGTCCGGGCAACCATAGTTACCGGCCAGTGTGCGCACCCGCGCCGCGCTGATGCCGGACCGGCCGGATTCCATGTTGGGGATGTTGGTGCGGGGCACGTTCAGCAGGGCTGCGGCGTACTCGGTGCTCATGCCTGCCGCCACGCGCATCTTGCGCAGTTCCGTGCCGAGGCGCTTCTGGCGCGCGGTGGGTGTGCTCCTCGGCGGCATGCGCCCTCCCTTCGAGCCGTGCTGCGCACAGTCTGCCCGGGGGCGGCTGCTCGGTCCACCGAGATGGATTCGGTAAAGGCGTAGTACACGTACTCCTCAGTGTCCTACAGTCAGTAACGCAACACTCACGCACGGTGAAGCTGAAGTGCATCGCGCGAGCCTACCCGCAGCCTCCTCCCCTGGGAGGGGTGGGCCCGCGTCAGGGAGACAGGCCACCGTTCGCCGAGCCCAACACCCCCACCAGCGCAACCGCACGGAGTTCCGCATGAGTGTGTCCATGTGCCCCGACAGCCTGCCGCTGACCGCTCCCACGCCCACTTCCATCCCCACCCCCGACACCCTCGCCTACAGCCTCACGCTCCCCTCGGCCCTGATCACCCCCGCGATCGCCCGTACCGCGACCCGGGCCGTCCTCAACGCCCACGGCTTGACCGGACTTCTCGACCCGGCCCTCCTTGCCGTCAGCGAACTCGTCACCGCCGCCTGCCGTTTCACCGCCCCGGCCTCCGACGTCTACCTCTCCCTCCGTTACCGCGACGGCGCCCTGCGCGTGATCCTCTACGACGGTCACCCCCGCCACACCCACCCCCGCCTCGCCGCGGCCTGCGACGCCCGCCGGCGCTCGGCCCTCCGCCTCCTCGCTCGCGTCGTACGGGAATGCGGCGGTGAATGGGGCTTCGGCGACGCCCGCGAGCCCGCCGGCGGAACGCGGATGTGGGCCGTGCTGCCTTCCTCGGGCGCCGCCGCGTACGGTCGCGCAGACGCACAGCCCTGCGTCGCACCTTGGACGGCGGGGGCAGCGGCCTCGCGATCTTCCGCGGCCCGTCCGGAACAAGCCGGCTCCAGCTTCCCCGCCTCATGACCAGCCCAACAAGCAACTGTCACAAAGGCGTTATCCACCCTTCTCATATGCTGCGGCTGCATCTCCTGCCCCGCGTCGCTCCGCGGTTCGCGGTCGAGGGGTGCCGCTCCGGACGACAGCCGCGGCCGGGGGATGCAGCCAAGGCGTGCTTGTGCACGCCGGGAGAAATACGGGGTGAGACACGATGAAGCCGAGGGCATGGGGAACGGTTGCCGCTTCGGTGGTGCTGCTGTTGGGCACCGCGCAGGCGAACCCCGCAGGGGCAGCCCCGCTGCCCGTCTGTCCGACAGTCTTCGGGCACGGCGGCTACCCCACCGGGGCCAACCCCTGGGACCGCGATCAGGTCCGTCAGCCGAACCACCCGACGGGCCTTGCCCAGCAGAAGAGTTGGGGAGCGGACGGTGTGGAGGCCGACCTCCAGCTCACCAAGAACGGCACCAAGGGCGTGATGTGGCACAACACCACGACCAACGGGCTGACCGGCACCCGAGCGCCCATCACGGAGCTGTGGTGGGCGACCGGCGCCGACCGGCTCAAGGGCCGCACGATCACCCGCGGCCCGTACAACGGGGAAACGGTCTACACCTTCCGCGAGTGGCTCGACAGCGCCAAAGCCAAGAACCTGATTCCTCTGGTGGAACTCAAGGGCGAGGCCAAGCAGTCGCTGCTCAACAGTGACTCGGCCATCCGCGAGACGGCGTGGAACGAGGTCCTCGCGCCCATCTCGGAGCGAATGTCTTCGCAGAAGATCATGATCTACACGCGTGACGCCGCGCTGAAGCCCGAACTCGACAAACGCATCAGGAACGCGGGTCTCGCCGCCGTACTCACGGGCTATCCCGCCTGGGTCGACGGGATCGGCTGGGAGGAGCCGCCTCCGGCGGCTTCCGGCAACTACGAGTCGTGGCAGGCGGCGCTGACGCAACTCGGCTCCAGCGCGACCTCGACACGGATGGCCACCTCATGGACGAAAGACCTCACGGCCTGGCTGAACGGGAAGTGCGCCTGACCCTCGCGACGCGCGCGGGGGCAGTGCGCACTGCCCCCGCGTGCCGGCAAGACCGGCGGAAGGCCGGACCACGGTGCCGGGACACGCGACGATCAGCCGCACCCTGACCCGTGGGCAGGCCGGCCCGTACCAGCCGCAGGCGGCCATCGCCGCCGTGCACGACGAGGCAGAGCACACCGACGCCACGGACCGGCCCCAGATCCTCGCCCCGTACGACTCCTCGAACAGTTCGGGCCGAACCCGATGGTGAACCACCCTCGGTCCACAGGCTGTGGGCATCCTTGCGACGCGGCTCCGCGTCGGGCTCGTTCCGGATTGCCGTGTAGCGGCGGGCCAGTTCATCCGACTCTGCGTGAGTGCCAGAGGCCCGGCAATTCCCCGGAGGGAGTGCCGCGCGAGTCCGTGTCCGGCGCCTTCTTGCCGGTCTTCTTGCCGGTGTCCGGGGCGAGTGGAAGTCTGACGCGATGTATACGGATCTTGTCCACTGGGCCTCGATCGCCGCCGAGGGTTTTCCCTTCCCCGAGGCCGTACCGGTTTCCCGGCTCAGCGACGAACTGTCGGCCATGCTTGTGTCGCCTGACCCCGAGGTCCGAGACGAGCATGCCTACACCGCCGCCGCGCGCTGGATACGCGAAGGGCACCTCGACGAGGTCCTGGAAGACCTCGGGGACACCGCCGCGGACCGTTTCACCCATCCCGAGATTCAGGCCCGGACCTTCGCGCCGCTCGTTCTCCAGTGCGTTCTGAGGCGGGGACACGCTGCCCCCGGCACCGTGCCGGAGGCGGCCGCGGAGCGCTGGTACGCCGGTTTCGCTTCCTGGTACCCGTCCGAGCGCGACACCCGAGGCTGGGACGACGCCCTCGGTTGGCTGCACGCCGTCGCCCACGGCGCCGACGCGGCTGCGGCGTTCGCGCCGGCGCTGCCTGCCCGACGTACCGACCTGCTGGAACTGTGCGCCCATCGGATGACGGCCACGTACGCCGACTACCGCTACGAGCAGTTGGAGGACGCGCGCCTCGCCCGGGCGCTCAGCTCCATCCTGCTCGCTCCCGGCCTGACGGCCGAGCAGGCCACCGACTGGTTGGGCGTCGTGGCGACCGCCCTCGACGGTGGAGGCCCCGGTCCCGTCCCACCGTGGGCCTTCAACACCTTCGCCACCCTTCAGTCCCTCCATCTCCACCTGACCCGCGGCCTCGCCGAAGGGGGCGTTCCGCCGCACGCGCCGGTCGTCGCCGCACGTGTCGCCGAGATCCTGCGGCTGCCTTACCGCTGGCTGGCCTGATACCTGCCTGAGGGACGAGCAAGGCGGCGGGAGCTCACGACCGTCAGCCGGCCCAAAAGGTTGTACTCGCGAACGTTGTTCTCCGGGCCGTGATTGCCCAGGGTGCGGGCTCGGCTCGGCTTGGTGGGTGGCGGGTGGTGGGTGGCGGGTGGAGCGGTCCCATGGGGTGTTGACGCCGGGCTGTGGCGGTGGTCCAGCGCCCCTGGTGTGGTGCGGACGGTCTTGTGGGCGTGCTGGTGGGCTCCTGCTCCGGTCGGGAGGGGGCTGCCGGGTGGGGGTGGGTTATTCGCGGTAGGTGTGGGGTGGGGAGTCGTAGTGGTGGCCGGTGGGGGAGGTCCACCGGGTCACTCCGGTGTCGGGGTCGCGGGTGACGCTCCAGTCGGGGTGGTGCGTCTTGAGCTGGTGGTGTCGATGACACAGGGGGTGCAGGTTGTCGGGGGTGGTCTGCCCGCCCGCTTCGGGGTTCTGGTGGTTGAAGGATTCGCGGTGGTCGAGATCGCAGCGGTGGGCGGGCTGGTTGCAGTGCGGGAACGTGCAGTGCCCGTCCCGGGCGATGACATGCCGCGCGGTCTCCGCGGTCGGCCTGTAAGTCGTCGGATCCGTTTTGACCAGCATTCCCGTTGCCGGGTCGGTGATCAGCCGCCGCCAGATGCTGCCCTCGGCGAACGCGATCTCAGGTCAGAGGTCATCCCTCGTTCGAGTGAACGTTCGGAAACGGAGCCGCCACCACCGGCCCGCAGGCCACCGAAGCCGCCCGGCCCCCGGGCCGCCGAAATTCACCCAGCACCCCGAACCGCGAACGCGCTCACCCGCCGGCACGCAAGCCGCCGAGCCTGCGGCCGCACCCCAAGCCGGACGCGCCAGCCCAGCCACCCACGCACCCCGCCACCCGGCCACGACGAACCGCCACCCGCACCCCCCTCCCGGGGCCCGGCTTCCGGGGCCGCCCCGTCACGTTCAACTCGCGGGGGAGAGAAGGCAGTCAAGGGTGGAGCGAAGCGGAATCGCCGAAGGCGACGCGACCGAAGGGAGCGCCCTTGACGGCCGGCCCGGACCCGCCACACTCACGCCAGGGCGGCCCCCACGCCCACTGCACAGACCCGGCCCACCCCGACCACGCCCCCACCGGCAGGGCCGGACGGCAGCGGTCAGCGGTCTACGGCCAGTGGTCAACCCCGTTCTGTACGTGCCCTGCGCGTAGTGGGAAGTTGGAGGGCCTGGTGGTCATCGGATTGGTCCTCGGCCCCAGGCCTTCCACTCGGCGTAGAGAGGATCGACCGTGCCCTCGGACCACGACATGCTGTGGCGTCGCTGCGCGCTCTTGGGCCGTGTCCTGCTGCCGCTGGTGGACCAGGAGCCATGGCGGCAGGCTCGTCGCCACGAGACACTGAGGGCCCGGGGCATCGACACGGCGGCAGGCGAGCGAATGATCGAGATCTTCGCGGCCCTGGCTGCCCACGCCGTCGCTCTCGACGCTTCCTTGTCCGCCGCAGAACTCGACGCCCTGCCCCTCAAGGTCGTGGCCGACGCGGCTACCGGCAAGCGCGACTATGAACTGCTCGCCGGACTCCCGGACACCTACGCCGACGACCGTGACGGACAGGCCGTTGACGTCTTCCGCCTGTACACCTACAAAGGCGGGCAGTACAGCCACCGGCTCTTGCTGCTGAGCAGGGAACTGTGCTATGTGCTGAACGTCCTCGCCGAACGCTCGCCGACACCATCTCCCACGTGCGGGGACGTCTTCCGCCGGGCGGCCGAGGCCGACCTGCCGCAGTGATCACGGGCTTCAGACAAGCTGAGGCAGCACTCCCGGCCACGGGTGGTGGCGGTGGTCCGGACGACCGTCAGTATCGGTCCTTCTCGCGGGACGCCGACTGGCACGGCCACCCCGACCTCACCCCGATCCCGGTCGACCCGCCCCTGCCGACCCGCACCGTCGCCCTCCTGACCCGTGAGGGCGCCTACCGGTCCGCCGCCCCCGGGCTTTCATCGAGCTGACGCACCACCACGTCACCGCACGGCCCTACACCCCGGCCTGGGTCCTGCACCCTGGTGTGAGTCCTGCATCCTGGCGTGGGCCCTCCACCCTGGCGCGGGCCCTACACCCCGGCGTGAGCCCTGCACCCGGCGTGAGCCCTGCACCCGGCGTGAGCCCTGCATTCTGGCGTGAGCCCTGTACCCACCCCGGCGTGAGCCGTACACCGCATGACGCTCGCGCGTGGTGGTCACAGATGGTGCCAGAGGTCGGCCGGCGAGTTGCCCGGCGGCTGACGGGCCGGCCGGTGTCCTGGGGGCCCTGGGGGCCCTGGGGACACGGAAAACCGGTGTCCGATGGCCCCAAAAAAAAGCTGTGCCGGTGCGCACTGCACCGGCACAGCCTGCTGTCCACTGCTCCGCTACGAGCCGCTGCCGTACGGGCGGGTGATGATCTCCATGCCGTGACCGACCGGGTCCATCCAGTACAGCCCGCGGCCGCCGTCGTTGTGGTTGATCTGCCCCGGGTGCTTCCGGTGGGGGTCGGCGTAGTACGTGATGCCGGCCTCCTTGATCCGCCCGAAGGTCGCGTCGAATTCGTCCTCCGACACGAGGAACGCGTAGTGCTGCGGGGCGATGGGATCCGACTCGGGGAGGCTCGCGAAGTCCAGGGTGACGCCGTTGCTCGTCGTCACGGGGAGGAACGGGCCCCATTCCTCCCCGACTTCCAGCCCCAGAAGACCCGCCAGGAACTCGGCGGAAGCCCGCTTGTCACGGGCGAAAACGATGGTGTGGTTCAGCTGTATCGACACTGTGCAATGCCTCCAAAAGGCATCTCACAGGCACCTCCACGCCTCACCCGGGCGGTGACGCACGCGCGATGCCTTACCTCGATCGTACCTCGCTGTCCTTCCAGGCTCATCTGCGACAAAGCCACCCCGATGATCGTCAACTCGGGCCTGTGGCACAGGAGATGGCCAGTACGTTCCGCGAGGGGGCTGTCCGCCTTCCGCATAGGGTGGACGGTGCAGGCAGGAGACATGAACCGAGGGGGAGTTCGGTGTGTGGCGCGCGGCCAGGACATCGTGCAGTTGCCGCGGACCCATGCTCGTTGTCGGTGCCGCCGCCTAGGCTCGGTGCGTGCTGTTCGCGTTGATCGTCCTCGCCGCCGGTTACGGCGCCGCCGTCGGGCTGCTCGTCCCGCGCGCCGTGTACCGGCTGGCGGTGGAGCCGGACGCTCCCTGGCGTGACAGCTGCCCTTCCGGCCACCCGCTCACCGGTCCGGCCGGCGGATGGCTGGGCCCGGCCCGGTGCGGCGCCTGCGGTGGGGTTTTCCGGGGGCAGGCTTCCGGACTCCCGGACGCCCTTCGGGCGGGTCCTCCCTTGCCGGACGGGCCGCGAATTCAGCCTGTCCGGCGACTGGGAACGGGGTTCTGGGGCGGAGCCCCAGGAGCCACACCCGCCGTCGCGGGTCTCACCGCCGCCGTCTGTGCCGCTCTCGCAGGGGCCGTCGGGTTCGCGCCCGAGCTGGGGGTGTGGCTGCTCCTCGCCCCTTTCTTCGTGCTGCTCGCGCTCGTCGACCGGGCCGTGCAGCGGCTCCCGGACGTCCTCACGCTGCCGCTCGCCGCGGCCGCAGCCGTCCTGCTGGGGGGTGTCGCGCTGCTGCCCGGGGCGCGGGGGTCCTGGCCGCTCGCGCTGCTGGGCGGGCTGGCGCTGGGCGGCGGTTATCTCGTGCTGTTCCTGGTCAACCCGAACGGCATGGGCTTCGGGGACGTCAAGCTGGCGATCGGGCTGGGGGTCGCTCTTGGGTGGTACGGCTGGGGGGTGCTGATGCCGGGCGCCCTGGCGGGGTTCGTCTACGGGGCCGGATACGGCTTCGTCCTCGTACTGCGCGGCCGGGCGGGCCGTAGGACGGCGATGCCGTTCGGGCCGTTCATGGTCGCCGGGGCGTTCACCGGAATGCTGCTGGGTGGTCTCGGAGCGTAGTCGCGGCGCGCCGGAAACAGTGGGGTGGCAGCGAGCACCCCTCACGAAGGGTTATGGTGGAAGCCCCCCCTCGGGCCGGTCCGTATCCCCCCCACGGACCGGCCCGTTTTCTTTTTCCGCCGCGACGTGCGCAGAGACGGTCAGCGCTGGGCCCAGATGTTGGTGCCCTCGGTGTCCACGGCGTGGACGTCGATCTCCTTCAGCTCGTCCTCGGTGAGCGGCGCGCCGGCGAGGGCCGCGACGTTCTCCTCCAGCTGCCGCACACTGGACGCGCCGATGAGGGCGGAGGTCATCCGGGGGTCGCGCAGCACCCATGTGAGCGCCATCTGGGCGAGCGTCTGGCCACGGCGCGCGGCGATGTCGTTCAGGCCGTTCAGCCGTCGTACGACCTCGTCGGAGAGCAGGCCGGGGTCGAGGGACTTGCTCTGGGTGGCCCGGGAGCCCTCAGGGATGCCGTTGAGGTACTTGCCGGTGAGCAGGCCCTGGGCGAGCGGTACGAAGGAGATGCAGCCCATGCCGGCCGCCTCCAGCGTGTCGAGCAGCCCGTCCTCCTCCGTCCAGCGGTTGATCATGGAGTACGAGGGCTGGTGGATCAGGGCCGGGACGCCCATCTCCTTCAGCAGCCGGGCCGCCTTCGCGGTCTGCTCGCTGTTGTAGGAGGAGACGCCGACGTACAGTGCCTTGCCCTGCTGGACGGCGGAGGCCAGCGCGCCCATGGTCTCCTCGAGCGGAGTCTCCGGGTCGAAGCGGTGCGAGTAGAAGATGTCGACGTAGTCGAGGCCCATTCGCTTCAGGGACGCGTCGAGCGAGGACAGCAGGTACTTGCGCGAACCCCACTCGCCGTACGGGCCGGGGTGCATCAGGTAGCCGGCCTTGGTCGAGATGATCAGCTCGTCCCGGTACGGCGCGAAGTCCTGGGCGAAGATCTTGCCGAAGTTGAGCTCGGCGGAGCCGGGCGGCGGGCCGTAGTTGTTCGCCAGGTCGAAGTGTGTGACGCCCAGGTCGAAGGCGCGGCGGAGGATCGCGCGCTGTGAGTCGAGGCTGCGGTCGTCGCCGAAGTTGTGCCAGAGGCCGAGCGAGACGGCGGGCAGCTTGAGTCCGCTGCGTCCGGAGCGGCGGTACTCCATGGTGTCGTAGCGGCCGTCGGCGGCGTGATAGTGAAGGGGGGATGCGGGAAAAGTCATACTTCATGCCTATCACGGAGTTATCACAGACCTGTGACAGGCCGGGTTGGGTCTCTACTGCCCGTGCGCAGTAATGTGACGGGCGCGGGGGCTGCCATGGCAGTACGCATGGCTGGAGAGCCGGAACATCGTGGCGCATGTCTCCGGTACAGCATCGAGAGGGTGGAAGTCCGTGAACCTGCGCGACCTGGTGTACAGGCTCTACGCACGCCGGGTGGAAGGCCGCCTCGACCATTCCCAGGTCCCCAAGCACATCGGTGTCATCCTGGACGGCAACCGTCGCTGGGCGAAGGCGTCCGGCGGCACGACCGCCCAGGGGCACAGGGCCGGTGCCGACAAGATCTCCGAGTTCCTCGGCTGGTGCGCCGAGTCGGACGTCGAGGTCGTGACGCTGTGGATGCTCTCCACGGACAACCTGGACCGGCCCGAGGGGGAGCTCGTCCCGCTCCTCGGCATCATCGAGGACGCGGTCCGGGGTCTGGCGTCGGACGGCCGCTGGCGGGTCCATCACGTGGGCACCCTCGATCTGCTGCCCGCCCGCACCCAGGCCGTCCTGAAGGAGGCCGAGCAGTCCACCCACGACGTGGACGGAATACTGGTCAACGTCGCCGTCGGCTACGGCGGCCGCCAGGAGATCGCGGACGCGGTGCGCTCGCTGCTGCTCGAGCACGCGGAGAAGGGCACGAGCTTCGAGGAGCTCGCGGAGGTCGTCTCCACGGACCTCATCGCGGAGCACCTCTACACCCGCGGCCAGCCGGACCCCGATCTGGTCATCCGCACCAGCGGCGAGCAGCGCCTGTCGGGCTTCATGCTCTGGCAGAGCGCGCACTCCGAGTACTACTTCTGCGAAGTCTTCTGGCCGGCCTTCCGCAAGGTCGACTTCCTGCGCGCGCTGCGCGACTACGCGGCGCGGCACCGGCGTTACGGCGCCTAGAAGACTCATGAAGATCTTGTTGAGGGGCTGTCCGGCCGGAGGCCGGGCGGCCCTTCTGGTCATCCGGTGGCCGGGGCGAGGTGCCAGGTGTCGCCGGTGCGGGTGAGTCCGAGGTTGATCAGTCGGCGGAGGTTGAGGGCGGCGGCTCGGGTGTGGAGCCAGGTGTCGTTGGCGATGGTTCCGCGGTAGCGGAGTTTGCGGTTGCCGTGGTGGACGAGCCAGGCGACGGCGCGTTCGACCGGTGGTCTCCAGCGGCGGTAGTCGGCTTGCCAGTCGGGGTCGGTAGCGGCCTGGCGGCGGGCGGCTGCGAGCAGGTCGTGGTGTGGGCGGATGGTCAGGATGCGGCCGGCCTTGGCCTTGGTGCACCGCTCGCGCAGGGGACATCCGGCGCACAGTTTCCCGAAGGCCGCCTTGCGCTGGTGGTGCTGTCCGCCGGGGTCTGACAGGGGGACCGTGTGTCCAGCGGGGCAGGTCACCGTGGCGGCGGCGGTGTCGATGGCGAAGTCGTCCAGGGTGAAGCCGCCGGGGACGGCCGCCCGTAGCGGGGCGGGCTTGAGGAACAGCCGGTGCCCTGCGTCTTCGAGGGCCTGGCGGGCATCGCCGGTGGAGTAGGCGGTGTCGCCGAAGGCGTCCACCGGCCCGTCCTCCTCGGCGAGAAGGTCCAGGCCGACGGTGGCCTCGTGGTGCTCTGGGCCACTGCCGGGCCGCAGGGCGACGGCGGTGTATAACCCGGTCTCGGGCTCGATGGCCAGGTGGGCCTTGAAGCCGTCTTGCTGGTGGGTGCGGGTTTTGTGGATGTGCCGGGCCTCGGGGTCGACGGTGGAGACCATCCGGTCCTGCGCGGTGCCACGGGTGATGCGCCAGCGCCCGTCGCGGCCGTCGGAGTCCTCGGCGGGTTCGACGTCTTGCCCGGCGACCAGGGCCAGGATGCCGACGGCATTCGCGGCCTTCTCGCCCAGCTCCTGCTCGGGCAGATGCCCGAGCAGCCTGAGCGCGTCACTGACCAGGGCATCAACAAGCGTGGCGCGGGCCTGCTCGTCATTCCAGGCGATCCTTGGTTTGCCCGGGTCGCTGTAGTCATGCGCGGTGCACTGCACGGCTGCCACCTCAGCGGCCCCGGGGACCTCGCGAATTACCGCGCGGACGGCGGCGATGATCTGGGTGACGGTGTCCTGGGTGGCGACCGCATCGTCCAGCACCGTGGAGTCCAGCGCCCGCCGGTGCTTGCCCTTGAGGACACCGGTGGCCTTCACCACCTCGCGCACCGTCTCGAAGACACGGTTCGGCCGCACCGAGCGGGCCAGCCGGCGCCGGAAGTAGGCCAGCAGCGACGGATCGAACGCCATGTCGTGCAGGCCCAGCCCGCACGCGGCCTTCCACCTCAGGTCACACCGCAACTCCTGGACCGTCTCGAAGTCCGACAGCCCGTTAAGGGCCTGCAGCGTGATCGCCGCGGCCAGGATCTGCGGCGGCATGCTCGGCCGCCCGTTCGCCGACGGGTACATGTCCTCGAACGTCTCCGCCGGGAACAGCGCGCCGCGATGCTCGGCCAGGAACGCGAACACACTGCCTGCCGGGATCAACTCCCGGCAGGTCTCCCACACATCCGGCCCGACCGTCTCCCCGGCCCATTCCCCCATCACCACGAGAAAGAGTCTGGCCCCGCCGCTCACGCGGCGGGGCCAGAACCCAAGATCTTCATGAGTCTTCTAGTAGGGCTTTGTTAGGTGGGCTCGTTGGTCCTCTTGGGCTACGGTGTGATGTTCTGTCAGGTGTGACACCTGAGGAGATGGATGTGGTCCGCCCGCGTCTGGAGGCGTTTGCGGCGGAGATGCTCGGTTCGCTCAAGCGGCGGGATCAGCGGGCCAAGG